>NZ_JBITSQ010000008.1:0-480639 GCF_044541035.1 Streptomyces sp. NPDC085866 | reverse complement strand
ACTGCTGCCTCCCGTAGGAGTCTGGGCCGTGTCTCAGTCCCAGTGTGGCCGGTCGCCCTCTCAGGCCGGCTACCCGTCGTCGCCTTGGTGAGCCACTACCTCACCAACAAGCTGATAGGCCGCGGGCTCATCCTTCACCGCCGGAGCTTTCCAACCTCCAAGATGCCTTGGAAGCTCGTATCCGGTATTAGACCCCGTTTCCAGGGCTTGTCCCAGAGTGAAGGGCAGATTGCCCACGTGTTACTCACCCGTTCGCCACTAATCCACCCCGAAGGGCTTCATCGTTCGACTTGCATGTGTTAAGCACGCCGCCAGCGTTCGTCCTGAGCCAGGATCAAACTCTCCGTGAATGTTTACTCGGCCAGAAAATTAATTCAGCCGGTCGACACACACGAGAGCGGTGCGAGAGGAGGAATAGTCCCCTCGCACACAGCGTCCTCGCTGTGTTATTTCAAAGGAACCTCGTCCCAGCTGATGCTGGAGACGGGGTATCAACATATCTGGCGTTGATTTTTGGCACGCTGTTGAGTTCTCAAGGAACGGTCGCTTCCTTTGTACTCACCCTCTCGGGCTTTCCTCCGGGCTTCCCTTCGGTGTTTCCGACTCTATCAGATCCTTTCGGCGTCCGATTCCCGGTCGGCGGGATTGCCTTGGGCCTTTCGGGCTTTCGCTCGTCGGCCTTTCGACATTCACTACGCTAGCCGATTCCCTCGGCGACTCATAATCGAGTCCCTCGGGTTCGAATTCAGGCACGCGGGCGCGCCAGAATCGACCCCGGTGAGGGGGTGTAGCTGGGTAGTGGGTTGGCCGCTCCGGCTGCAGGCGATCGCCGTACCCGGTTCAGCGGCTCGGGCTACATTACGCACCTCGCAAGGGCGCGTCAACTTGAGCGGCGCCTTGGTGCATGGGCCCGATAAGGACTCACCGTCGGGTCGTTGGCCACCCAGAAGCGCCAGGGATGGACGTCTCCGTTGCCGCCCTCGCCGGCGACTCCGGTGCGTGGACCGCTGCGCACCTGGTCAGGAGGTACAGGAGTACCGGTCAGCATCCTCAGTGGTGTCTCCCCTGAAGCGCACGCGTCCGTGCCGTCCAGGGCTCGGTCGACCTCCAGGGCAGTGGCCAGGCGTGCCGGCCCCTTGGCCAGTTCCTTGTCACTCCGGGCCGAAAGTCGACGTTTGCGAGCCAGTTCGGTGCCCTCGACGACTTCACCGGCTCGGAGCAGTACGGCGCTCGCCCTGCCCTCGGGTCCGCAGACCAGGTTCATGCAGTGCCACATGCCATAGGTGAAGTAGACGTACACGTGTCCGGGCGGACCGAACATCACTTCGTTGCGGGCGGTGCGGCCACGGTAGGCGTGTGAGCCGGGGTCGTTCGGGCCGTCGTACGCCTCCACCTCCGTGAGGCGCACGGCGATCGGACCGTCGGGGGTCGTGCGGACCAGGATGCGCCCGAGGAGGTCGGGGGCGACGTCCAGGACGGGGCGGTCGAAGAACTCTCGGCGCAGTGGCGTACGGTCCGGGGACGCGATCATGCCGTCCGAGCGTAGTCCAGAGGGTTCCGGGCCAAGGGGTGGTCAAGGTTCGCTCCCCTTGCCAGGGTGTGGCCTCGGAACCGGTCGTGACCGGATCGCGTTTGTACGGGTCGAGGGTCCATTCGTAAAGGGAGAGTCATGGCGTTCAAGAAGCTGCTCGCGAGCCTCGGGGCCGGCGGGGCCTCGGTCGAGACGGTGCTGACCGAGACCAATGCCGTACCGGGCGGCGTGGTCCAGGGCGAGGTGCGGATCCAGGGCGGGTCCGTGAACCAGGACATCGAGGGTCTGTCCGTGGGCCTGCAGGCGCGGGTCGAGGTCGAGAGCGGCGACCAGGAGTACAAGCAGGACATCGAGTTCACCAAGGTGCGGCTCGGTGGTGCCTTCGAGCTGCAGGCGGGGGCCGTGCACGCGGTGCCGTTCGGCCTGGAGATCCCCTGGGAGACGCCGGTCACGATGATCGACGGGCAGGCGCTGCGCGGGATGCACATCGGGGTGACCACCGAGCTGGCGATCGCCCGTGCCGTCGACTCGTCCGACCTGGACCCGATCAACGTGCACCCGCTGCCGGCGCAGAAGGCGATCCTGGACGCCTTCATCCAGCTGGGCTTCCGCTTCAAGAACGCGGACATGGAGCGCGGCCACATCCGGGGTACGCGGCAGCGGCTGCCGTTCTACCAGGAGATCGAGTTCTACCCGCCGTCGCAGTACCGGGGTCTGAACCAGGTCGAGCTGAGCTTCGTGGCCGACGAGCACGCCATGGACGTCGTCCTGGAGATGGACAAGAAGCCGGGTCTGTTCAGCGAGGGCTCGGACACCTTCCGCTCCTTCCAGGTGGGTCTGAACGACTTCCACGGGACCGACTGGGCGGCTTACCTCAACCAGTGGCTGTCCGAGGTCGGCAGCAAGCGCAACTGGTTCTAGGCTCTGACCTACTGAACGAGATCGATCAGGAGGTACCGAGGTGACCGAGCTCAAGCGGCGGCCGCTCCCCCACGACTTCCATCCGCCCGTGCCGTCGTTCACGGTGACGAGTGAGGACATCGAGGAGGGCGCGACGCTGGGGAGCGCTCAGGTCTACGCCGAGGGGAACACCTCGCCGCAACTGCGGTGGGAGGGCTTCCCCGCGGAGACCAAGAGCTTCGCCGTGACCTGCTACGACCCCGACGCGCCGACCGGCAGCGGGTTCTGGCACTGGGTCCTGTTCGACATCCCCGGCTCGGTGACGGAGCTGCCGGCCGGTGCGGGCGGCGGCAAGTTCGAGGGCCTGCCCGAGGGCGCGGCGCACGTGCGCAACGACTACGGGTCGAAGGACTTCGGCGGTGCCGCTCCGCCGCCCGGGGACGGCCCGCACCGGTACGTCTTCACGGTGTACGCGGTGGACCAGGAGAAGCTCGGCCCGGGCGCAGACGTCTCTCCGGCCGTCGTCGGCTTCAATCTGCGGTTCCACGCGCTCGCGCGTGCCCAGCTCATCGGCGAGTACGAGAACCCCGCCAAGGGCTGACGCAACGCACTGATTCGGCCAAGCGTTCATTGAACGTTTGCCCGCCTCCGGTCTTGGAAGTGATCGGAGGCGGGCATTTTTTATTGCGTTGTCCATCTCGGCGCGCCCGTCCAGAGTTGATCCAAGCCCGCCGGGGGGTGGGCAGGTGCACACGGGAGGTGGGCTGGATGCGTGACACGTTGGTCCTGAACGCAAGCTTCGAGCCGCTGTCGACGGTGACTCTGAACCGGGCGGTCGTGCTGGTCCTGCAGGACAAGGCCGTCGTCGAGCAGGCCCATCCCGAACTGCGTATGCGCGGTGCCGATGTCGACATACCCGCGCCCCGGGTTATCAGGCTGTGCAGGTACGTACGGGTGCCGTTCCGAAGACAGGCTCCGTGGTCGAGGCGGGGGGTGCTGGTCCGGGACCGGCACCGGTGCGCGTACTGCGGGCGCAGGGCGACGACCGTGGACCACGTGCTGCCGCGGTCCCAGGGTGGGCAGGACACGTGGCTGAATACCGTCGCCGCGTGTGCGGAGGACAATCACCGTAAGGCCAATCGGACTCCGGAGGAAGCCGGGATGGCCTTGCTCCGGGAGCCGTTCGAGCCGACACCCGCGGATGCGATGCTCTTGGCTCTGGGGCAGGAGGATCTTGCGACTCTGCCTGACTGGTTGGCTCTGGACGCTGCCTGACCCGTACAGCCCCGCCCCCCTTCAGGGGCGCGGGGTGAACCCGGCGTCGTGAAGAACCGTCAGTCGATCGAAGGCTTTTCGCGGCGTTCCGTGCTGGGCCCGTTGTTCTGGGGCGGGACGGAGGCGCCGCCGCCCTGGCCGCCGCCCAGGGGGCCGAAGTTGCCCATGGCGCCGGAGAGGCCCTTGAGGGCGTCGCCGATCTCGCTGGGGACGATCCAGAGTTTGTTGGCGTCGCCCTCGGCGATCTTCGGGAGCATCTGCAGGTACTGGTAGCTGAGCAGCTTCTGGTCCGGGTCGCCGGCGTGGATCGCCTCGAAGACCGTACGGACGGCCTGGGCCTCGCCCTCGGCGCGCAGGGCAGCGGCCTTGGCCTCACCCTCGGCGCGCAGGATCTGGGACTGCTTCTCACCCTCGGCGGTGAGGATGGCCGCCTGGCGCGTACCTTCCGCGGTGAGGATCGCCGCGCGCTTGTCACGGTCGGCGCGCATCTGCTTCTCCATCGAGTCCTGGATGGAGGTGGGCGGCTCGATGGCCTTCAGCTCGACGCGGTTGACGCGGATGCCCCACTTGCCGGTGGCCTCGTCGAGGACGCCGCGCAGGGCCGCGTTGATCTCCTCGCGGGAGGTCAGGGTGCGCTCGAGGTCCATGCCGCCGATGATGTTGCGGAGCGTGGTGACCGTGAGCTGTTCGATGGCCTGGATGTAGCTGGCGACCTCGTAGGTGGCCGCGCGCGCGTCCGTGACCTGGTAGTAGATGACCGTGTCGATGTTCACGACCAGGTTGTCCTGGGTGATCACCGGCTGGGGCGGGAACGGTACGACCTGTTCGCGCAGGTCGATGCGGTTGCGGATGGTGTCGATGAACGGCACCACGATGTTGAGGCCCGCGTTGAGTGTCCGCGTGTAGCGGCCGAAGCGCTCGACGATGGCGGCGCTGGCCTGTGGGATGACCTGGATGGTCTTGATCAGGGCGATGAAGACCAACACCACCAGAATGACCAGGACGATGATGACCGAGCCCATCGTGTTCCCCGTACCCCTCTCCGCCTCGGCACCGTGGCAGATCTTGTGGTTGTTGAAGATCTTGCTCGTCGAGTCTGGCAGACCGCCGCCCAACTCGTGGGTCAGATGGCTCAGATGACGATCGCGGTGGCCCCCTCGATGTCCACGACGTCCACTTCCTGGCCGACTTCGTAGGCGCGGCCGGTGTCCAGGGCGCGGGCCGACCAGATCTCTCCGGCGAGCTTGATCCGGCCGCCGGAGCCGTCGACGCGTTCCAGGACGACGGCCTGCTTGCCCTTCAAGGCGTCGACGCCGGTGGCGAATTGGGGCCGCTGTCTGCCGTGCCGGGCCGCGATGGGGCGGACCACGGCGATGAGGGCGACCGAGACGACGACGAAGGCGAGCACCTGGACCACGGCGTCGAAGCCCAGGCCGGCGACGACCGCGGCCGCGACGGCTCCCACCGCGAGCATGCCGAACTCCGGCATCGCGGTGACCACGAGCGGGATTCCGAGCGCCGCCGCGCCGACGAGCCACCACACCCATGCGGAGATGTCGTTCACATGGTCATGGTAGGTCCGCGGTCGGGCGGCGGACAGGGCGCGAACGGGGAGTGAGGCGGCGTCAGGACAGAGGCAGGCCCTGCGCGGTCCAGCGGTCGCCGACCTGCTCGACGACGAGCGGCAGGCCGAAGCAGACGGAGAGGTTGCGGGACGTCAGTTCCAGTTCGATCGGGCCCGCGGCGAGGACCTTGCCCTGACGGATCATGAGGACGTGGGTGAAGCCGGGGGCGATCTCCTCGACGTGGTGGGTGACCATGATCATCGAGGGGGCGATGGGGTCGCGGGCCAGTCGGCCGAGGCGGCGGACCAGGTCCTCGCGGCCGCCGAGGTCGAGGCCGGCGGCGGGCTCGTCGAGCAGGAGCAGCTCGGGGTCGGTCATCAGGGCGCGGGCGATCAGGGTGCGCTTGCGCTCGCCCTCGGAGAGGGTGCCGAAGCGGCGCTCGAGGTAGTCGCTCATGCCGAGGCGGTCGAGGAAGGCGCGGGCACGCTGCTCGTCGACCTCGTCGTACTCCTCCTGCCAGTGGGCCGTCATGCCGTACGCGGCCGTCAGCACGGTCTCCAGGACGGTCTGGCGCTTGGGGAGCTTGTCGGCCATGGCGATGCCGGCCACACCGATGCGCGGGCGCAGGTCGAAGACGTCGACCTTGCCGAGGGTGTCGCCGAGAATGGTGGCGGTGCCCTTGCTGGGGTAGAGGTAGCTGGAGGCGACGTTCAGGAGGGTGGTCTTGCCGGCGCCGTTGGGGCCGAGGATGACCCAGCGCTCTCCCTCCTTGACCGACCAGGAGACCTGGTCCACCAGAGCCCGGCCCTCGCGGACCACGGATACGTCCTGAAGCTCCAGAACATCGCTCATGAGCGCGTTGTCTCCCCTTGCAGTGTGCCGGTCTCGGCTGTCGCGTTCGCCTGTGGGCTCGGTCCGCCGCGCCGGTGGGCGCAGCCCCCATGAAATCTACGCCACGAGTGCGCCGCTCCATTCCATCGGTCCGGTCCTTAGGGTGGGGGCATGCTCTCGGAACCGCGTTCAGGACGCCTTGCCGCTTGGGGAAACGCCCTTTTGGCCGGAGTTGTCTCTCCGGATGACGCCGCTCTCGCCATCGTGGGCGAGGACGCGGTGCACCGGGTGGAGGGGCTGCCGGGTGACCCGGCGCCGGTCGGGCTCACGCTCGCGCTCGGGCGACTGCGGTCGCTGGGGGTGACCGGCCTGCGGGTCGCGCTGCCCGCGCCCGGTCATCCGCTGGGGCTGAGCGGTCCGCCCGAGTTCAATGCGCGGGCGCTGGAGGCCGAGGAGGCGGTGGTCTGCTTCGGTGCCGCGTTCGGGTTGGTTCCGGAGGTGTACGCGGCCGGGCCCGAGGGTGATCTGCACATCGAGGTCGTCTGGCATGTGCTGCCGGTGCGGGAGGCGCCGCCCGCCGATGTGCCGTCGCTGGGCGAGGCGGAGCGGGAGCTGGCGGAAGCCCTGCGGGACGCGACCGAGATGCTGTCGAAGCTGGATGTCGCCGGGTCGGGTCCGGTGGCGGAAGCGGCGATCGACGCGTACCGGGCGCGGGCCGGGCGGGGGCGGGAGGTGCTGGCGCCCGGGTACCCGCCTCGTGCGGTGCGGGTGCTGGAGCTGGCGCAGCGGGTGGGGATGCTGGTGTCCCTGGCCCACGACAACGGGCACGGGGGTGCGGTCAGCTCCGCCGAGATGGCGGCGCGGTCCGCGGCGCTGCGGCCGGTCGAGCGGACGGCCCGGCGGGCGCAGGTGGCGGCGTACAACTCCGTCGTGGAGGAGCGGGAGCGCGGTCGCTGAACCGGCAGGGGCTCCCCGAGTCGGTCGATCGAGGAGCCCTCTTGGCTGCCTGCCGTCTCAGTTGTTGGCCGCCGTGTTGCCGAAGGCGGGGTTCAGGGCGCCGATGACGTTCACGCTGTCGCCGGACACGTTCACCGGGACGTGCACCGGAGCCTGGACGACGTTGCCCGAGCCGACACCCGGGGACGTCGAGGCCGCGCCGCCGGCGGTCGAGTCGGCGATGGCGGCTCCGGCGGAGGCGCCTGCGGCGATGCCGGCGACGGTCAGGGCGAGGGCGGCCTTCTTGGCGAAGTTCATGGAACGGGTTCCTCCTGCGTGTGCGGGTCCGACCCGGCCGTGGGTCGTGCGCTGATCAACGCCGGAGTCCTCGCCGGGGTGCGGGGTCCGCACGTCGAGCCCCCGTTCAGGCCACTCGGATGAAAACCGGACAGGCCTCCCGGTGGGCCCGGGAGGCCTGAGGTCGTCAGTGGCCGTGCCTCACTGGTTGAGGCCGAGGTTGCCGAAGGCCGGGTTCAGCACACCGATGACGTTCACGCTGTTGCCGGACACGTTCACCGGGACGTGCACCGGGGCCTGGACGACGTTGCCCGAGCCGACACCCGGAGAGCCGTGGGCCGCACCGCCGGCCCAGGCCCCGTCCGTGGCGGAGGCCATCCCCGCACCGGCGGCCACCAGACCACCGGCCACCATCGTCACGGCCGCTGCCTTCTTCAGGTTCTTCACTGTCTGAGCCCTCCTTGGCGTTCGCCGCGGCGGTTCACCGCGGCACGCACTGGAGAACGGCGGAGATCACCGGAGGATGCGCCATCCGGGTGACATTCCCACGACGGTATGAATCTCAGCCCGGAACGGAACCTTCCGAGTTGCCGTCCGTGAGGCGTTGGGGAGGGCGTTTCAGCCGGTCACGCCATGGCGTACGGCCCACAGGGCCGCCTGGGTGCGGTCGGCGAGGTCCAGTTTCATGAGGATGTTGGAGACGTGCGTCTTGACGGTCTTCTCGGACAGTACGAGGGCACGGGCGATCTCCCGGTTGGAGCGTCCGTCGGCGATCAGGCCGAGCACCTCGCGCTCCCGTTCGGTGAGCGAGCCCCCTCGTCCCTGACCCGAGTTGGCCTCCTCCTGGGAGAGCAGGGCGCCGGCGACCTCGGGCTGCAGCAGGACGTGCCCGGCGTGCACGGAGCGGATGGCACCGGCGAGCGCGTCGGGGTCCACGTCCTTGTAGACGTACCCGGCGGCGCCCGCGCGCAGGGCCGGGACGACCGTGCGCTGCTCGGTGAAGCTGGTGACGATCAGCACGCGCGCGGGGTTGTCCAGTTCGCGGAGTCTGCGCAGGGCGTCGATGCCGTCCATGCCCGGCATCTTGACGTCCATGAGGACGACGTCGGGCCGCAGCTCCTCGGCACGGGCGACTCCCTCGGCACCGTCGGCGGCCTCGCCGACGACCTCGATGTCGTCCTGCACCTCAAGGAAGGTGCGCAGGCCCCGGCGGACGACCTGGTGGTCGTCGACGAGCAGCACCTTGATTGCGTCAGCCACCGGGGACCTCCATCTCGATCGTGGTGCCCTTGCCGGGCGCCGATTCCACGGTCAGCGTGCCGCCGACGCCGCTCGCCCGGTCCCGCATCGAGACCAGGCCCAGGTGCCGTCCGGCGCTGCGGACCGACCGCGGGTCGAAGCCACTGCCGTCGTCGCTGACGCGCAGCACGGCTCCGCCGCCGCGCCGGTCCACGGTCACGCCGACGTGCTCGGCGCCGGAGTGCCGCAGGGCGTTGTGCAGGGCTTCCTGGGCGACCCTGAGCAGGGCCTCCTCCTGGGCGGCCGGCAGGGCGCGGAAGCCGTTGCCGGCGAAGGTGACGCGCGCGGTGTGGGCGCGGTCGAGGACCTGTATCTGGGTGCGCAGGGTGGCGATCAGGCCGTCCTCGTCCAGGGCGGCGGGACGCAGCTCCACCACGGCGGCGCGCAGTTCGTCCGCCGCCTCGGCGGCGAGCGCGGCGACCTGGTGCAGCTCGCCCTTGGCGCGGGCGGGGTCGCGGTCGATCAGCGCGGCCGCGGCCTGGGCGGTCAGGCGCAGGGAGAAGAGCTTCTGGCTGACCGCGTCGTGCAGTTCGTGGGCGAGGCGGGAGCGCTCCTCGGCGATGGTCAGCTCACGGCTGCGCTCGTACAGGCGTGCGTTGGTGAGGGCGATGGCGGCGTGCTGGGCGAGGATGGAGAGCAGTTCCTCGTCCTCCTCGGTGAAGCCGCAGCTGCCTTCCGGTTTGGGACAGTTCTTGTTGGCCAGAAACAGGGCGCCTATGACCTCGTCGCCGTCCCTGATCGGCAGGCCCAGGAAGTCGGACATCTCCGGGTGGGCGGACGGCCAGCCCTCGAAGCGCGGGTCCTTGCGCACGTCCGCGAGGCGCTCGGGCCTGGCCTCCTGCAGCATCGCGGCGAGGATGCCGTGTTGGCGGGGCAGCGGGCCGATGGCCTTCCACTGGGCGTCGCTGACGCCGTCGACGACGAACTGGGCGAAGCCGCCGTGGTCGTCGGGGACGCCGAGGGCGGCGTACTGCGCGTCGAGCAGCTCGCGGGCCGAGGCGACGATCGTCTTCAGGACGTCGCGCACCTCGAGATGCCTGCTCATGGCCAGCAGCGCGGAACTCACCGCGGCGAGGCCGGACCGGGGGCCTTGACTCATGTCCTCACGGTACCGGCGGGGTGTGACGGCGCGGATCGGACCGGTGACCTCCCGGTCCGGTCCGATGGGCCTAGGACCGGCGAGGTAGGTCTCCGGCCCCGCGACGTGCGGCGTACGTCGAAGGACCCCGCTGTATTGCGGCCCGCGTCCGAGGCGGCGCAAGGGGTGCCGTTCCTACGTTGTGGTCACCGCTCCGACGAGGGCGGCAAGCGACGAGGGGACGGTTGTCATGCCGGTAGCGATCATCACGGGGGCCTCCAAGGGCCTGGGGCGGGCGCTCGCCGAGGCGCTGGCCGCGCGGGGCTGGGACCTGGTGCTCGACGCCCGCGGCGCGGGGGCACTGGGGGAAGCCGCGGAGGCGGTCGCCGGGCACGGTACGCGGGTGGAGGCGCTGCCCGGCGACGTCACGGACGCCGGGCACCGGGCCGAGCTGGTGGCCGCCGCGCGGAAGCTGGGCGGTGTCGACCTGGTGGTGAGCAACGCGAGCGCGCTGGGTGCCGAGCCGCTGGTGCGGCTGGCGGAGCTGCCCCTCGCGGGGCTGCGGCGGGCGCTGGAGGTGAACGTGGTGGCGGCGCTGGGCCTGATCCAGGAGGCGTTGCCGCTGCTGCGGGAGTCGCCGGCGGGCGCGGTCGTCGCGGTCAGCTCGGACGCGGCGGCGGAGGCGTACGAGACGTGGGGCGGCTACGGCGCCTCGAAGGCGGCCCTGGACCAGCTCGCCGCGGTGCTCGCCGCGGAGGAGCCGGGGCTCCGGGTGTGGGCGGTGGATCCCGGGGACATGGCCACGGACCTGTATGCCGCGGCCGTACCGGACGACGACGATCCGCGTCCGGCGCCCCGCAGTGTCGTACCGGCGTTCCTGCGGCTGCTGGACGAGCGGCCGGCGAGCGGGCGGTATGCGGCGCCGACCCTGGCGGAGGGGCGATGACCGTCGCGGTGAAGGTGCCGGAGGAGCTGTCCGCACGGGTGCCGGCCGAGCAGCGCGGGCCCGGCCTTGACCGGGACGACGTACGGCTGCTGGTGTCGCGCGGCACCGAGGTGACACACCACGTGTTCGCCGAGCTGCCGCGGCTGCTGCGGGCGGGGGACCTGCTGGTGGTGAACACCTCGCCCACGCTGGCCGCCGCGGTGGACGGGCGGATCGGGCACGCGCGTGTGGTGGTGCACTTCTCGACGCGCGGGGACGACGGGCGGTGGGCGGTGGAGCTGCGGGATCCGGACGGGAGGGGTACTACACGCGCGCGTGAAGAAAGCAGGGCGCGTAGCGCTCCTTGGAAGGGCGGTGGCGGGAGACGGGCGGGCGGGCCTGCGGGGAGAGAGGTGTTCCTGCCGGGCGGGGCCCGGCTGGTGCTCGAGGAGCCGCTGAGCGGGCGGGGTGAGCGGCTGTGGTGGGCGCGGGTGTCCGGGGCGGAGGTCCTCCGGGTGCTGCGGGAGCACGGGCGGCCCATCCGCTACTCCTATACGGAGCGGGACCAGCCGCTCTCCGTGTACCAGACGGTGTTCGCGCTGCCCACGCCGGACGGGGCGGGCAGCGCGGAGATGCCGAGTGCGGCGCGGCCCTTCACCGCGCGGCTGGTGGCGGAGCTGGTGAGCCGTGGGGTGCAGTTCGCTCCGATCACCCTGCACACGGGGGTGGCGTCGGCGGAGGCGCACGAGCCGCCGTACCCGGAGCGGTTCGCCGTGCCGGCGGCGTCGGCGCAGCTGATCAACGCCGTGCGGGCGAGTCGGGCAGGGCGCGAAACGCTGCCTGGGCAGGGTGGTGGTGGCAGACGGCTGGGCGGGCGGGTGATCGCGATCGGGACGACGGCCGTGCGGGCCGTGGAGTCGGCGGCCGGGCCGGACGGGGTGGTGCGGGCGGCCGAGGGGTGGACCGATCTGGTGGTCACGCCCGAGCGGGGGGTACGCGTGGTCGACGGGCTGCTGACCGGGCTGCACGAGCCGGAGGCCTCGCATCTGCTGATGCTGCAGGCGGTCGCGGGGCGGGCCGCGGTCGACCGCGCGTACGAGGAGGCGCTGCGCGGGCTCTATCTGTGGCACGAGTTCGGGGACGTCCACCTCGTCCTCCCGGAGGAGAACCCTCACGCAGAGCGTTGCGACGGCAACTCCAGGTGAGACCGCTACGCCTCCGATGTGAGCCCGCACATAGGGCACACATCACTTACGAACGGACATAGGAGATATAGCCTCCCGGCACGAACGGGGCAGACGTTCCAGTCTGTCCCGTTTTGCCCTTCCCCGATCCACTATCGGGGATAGTACGTCACACCTTTGCCACGGGATTTTGCGGCCGCTAAGAATTGCTCCCGTCGCTCAGCGCTGCGGGGTTCCCCCCGCGGCGTTCGTGCAGGAGGACCGGATTCTTCCGACGGACACAGAGCGACCTCCGCGCTATCCGAAGAGGTCCATCAGCATGCCCAAGAACATCCTCACCCGTGGTCATAGTCGCTCGCTGACCAAGCAGCACAAGATCGCGATCGCCGGTGTCGGCGTCCTCGGCGCCGCCGCTCTCGCCCTCTCGGCCGTCCCCAGCAGCGCCGAGACCATCACCGCCGGTGCCCCGGCCGAGGCGCCGCAGGTGGCCGCCCAGCCGGTCAAGGACGTCAAGGGCACGCTCACCAGCCAGCTCGCCACGGAGACCGTCAAGCTCGACGCCTTCGCCGCCAAGCAGAAGGCCGCGGTCGACGCCGCCGCCAAGGCGAAGGCCGAGACCGCGGCGAAGCAGAAGGCCGCCGCCGAGGCCGTCAAGAAGGCCGCCCAGGAGCGCGCCGCCAAGGCGGCCGCGAGCCGTTCCGCGCAGCGCCCCCAGATGCAGCTGGTCGCCGCGAAGACCTACGCGAACAACCTCGACGGCTGGATCCGCCAGGCCCTGGACATCATGAAGGCCAAGGGCATCCCGGGCAGCTACAACGGCCTGCACAAGAACATCATGCGGGAGTCGTCCGGCAACCCCATGGCGATCAACAACTGGGACATCAACGCGATCAACGGCATCCCGTCGAAGGGCCTGCTGCAGGTCATCCCGCCGACCTTCAACGCGTACCACGTCGCCGGCACCTCGTGGGACATCTACAACCCGGTCGCCAACATCACCGCCGCCGCCAACTACGCGGCCGACAAGTACGGCTCGATCGACAACGTCAACAGCGCGTACTGAGGCAGGCGCGGACCTCTGACGACGCAACGCCGAAGGGCGGCACCCCATGAGGGGGTGCCGCCCTTCGCGTCGTACGGGCGCGGTTACTTCCGCATGACCTCCGGCTCGTGCCGGCGCAGGAAGCGGGCGACGAAGAAGCCGCAGACCACACCGAGGACGATCAGCGCGAACATGTCCAGGCCCCAGGCCGAGGCCTCGTGGTTCCACAGCGGGTCCGTGCTGCTCGGGTCGTCGGTGTTCGGCGCGATGTTGTTGAAGTCCAGCGTGGCGCCCGCGGCGGCCACCGCCCAGCGCGACGGCATCAGGTACGAGAACTCGTTGACGCCGAGGGTGCCGTGCAGGGTGAAGAGGCAGCCGGTGAAGACGACCTGGATGATCGCGAACATCACCAGCAGCGGCATGGTCTTCTCGGCGGTCTTCACCAGCGAGGAGATCACCAGGCCGAACATCATCGAGGTGAAGCCGAGCGCCATGATCGGCAGGCACAGCTCGAACAGCGTCGAGCTGCCGAGGACGAGCCCCTTGTCCGGGATCTCACGGCTGGAGAAGCCGATCAGGCCGACCATCAGACCCTGGAGCACGGTGACCGCGCCCAGGACGACCACCTTCGACATCAGGTAGGCCGACCGGGACAGGCCGGTCGCGCGCTCCCGCTCGTAGATGACCCGTTCCTTGATCAGCTCACGCACCGAGTTGGCCGCACCGGCGAAGCACGCGCCGACCGCGAGGATCAGCAGCACCGTGGTGGCCGTGCCGTTCGGGACGTGCGCGCCGGTGCGCGGGTTGACCGCCTCGTTGACCAGCAGGCCCCGGTTGTGGTCGATCAGCAGGCTGACCGCGCCGAGCACCGCCGGCAGGATCACCGTCAGCGCCAGGAATCCCTTGTCGGAGGCGATGACCGCCACGTACCGCCGGATCAGGGTCATCAACTGCGACCCCCAGCCTTGCGGCTTGGGCGGCTTCATCGCCTGCGGCGGAGGCATGTGTACGGACTGCGGGGCGACGGCGTCGATGTCCGCGGCGTACATCTGGTAGTGCTGCGAGCCCTTCCAGCGGCCCGCCCAGTCGTAGTCGCGGTAGTTCTCGAAGGCGGAGAAGACGTCGGCCCAGGTGTCGTAGCCGAAGAAGTTCAGCGCCTCCTCCGGCGGACCGAAGTAGGCGACGGAGCCACCCGGCGCCATCACCAGGAGCTTGTCGCAGATCGCCAGCTCGGCCACGGAGTGGGTGACCACGAGGACCGTACGGCCGTCGTCGGCGAGGCCCCGCAGCAGCTGCATGACGTCGCGGTCCATGCCCGGGTCGAGGCCCGAGGTCGGCTCGTCCAGGAAGATCAGCGACGGCTTGGTGAGCAGCTCCAGGGCCACCGAGACACGCTTGCGCTGGCCACCGGAGAGCGACGTGACCTTCTTGTCCTTGTGGATGTCGAGCTTCAGCTCGCGCAGCACCTCGTCGATGCGGGCGTCGCGCTCCTGGGCCGTGGTGTCGGCGGGGAAGCGCAGCTTGGCCGCGTACTTGAGGGCCTTCTTGACGGTCAGCTCCTTGTGCAGGATGTCGTCCTGCGGGACCAGACCGATGCGCTGGCGCAGCTCGGCGAACTGCTTGTAGAGGTTGCGGTTGTCGTACAGCACCTCGCCCTGGTTGGCGGGCCGGTAGCCGGTGAGCGCCTTCAGCAGGGTCGACTTGCCGGAACCGGACGGGCCGATGACCGCGATCAGCGACTTCTCCGGAACGCCGAAGGAGACGTCCTTCAGGATCTGCTTGCCGCCGTCGACCGTGACGGTCAGGTGGCGCGCGGAGAAGGAGACCTCACCGGTGTCGACGAACTCCTCGAGGCGGTCGCCGACGATGCGGAAGGTGGAGTGGCCGACGCCGACGATGTCGTTCGGGCCGAGCTGCACCGAGCCGCCCTTGGCGATCGGCTGGCCGTTGACGTAGGTGCCGTTGTGCGAGCCCAGGTCACGGATCTCGAAGCGGCCGCCGGGCATCGAGTGGAACTCGGCGTGGTGCCGGGAGACCTGCAGGTCGGAGACGACCAGCTCGTTCTCCAGGGCACGGCCGATGCGCATCACGTTGCCTATGGCGAACTGGTGGAAGGTCGTGGGGCTGCGGTCGCCGTAGACCGGCGGCGCCCCCGCGCCACCACCGGGCACCTTCTGCGCGTACTGCTCGGCCGGCGCGCCCTGTTGCTGCGGGATCTGCGCGGCCTGCTGCGGCTGCTGCCAACCGGCCTGCGGGGCCTGCTGCTGCGGAGTCTGCTGCGCCCAGCCGGCCCCCGCCCCCTGGGCGGCGTACGGCGTGGCCTGCTGCTGAGGCTGAGCTGCCACGGCGGCGCCGGACAGGTTCAGGCGCGGTCCGTCGGTCGCGTTGCCCAGGTGCACCGCCGAGCCCGGGCCGATCTCTGTCTGGCTGATCCGCTGGCCCTGCAGGAAGGTGCCGTTGGTGCTGCCGTGGTCCTCGATGACCCAACTGCGGCCGTTGAAGCTGACCGTGGCGTGACGCCAGGAGACCCTGGCGTCGTCGAAGACGATGTCACCCTGCGGATCGCGTCCGAGGGTGTAAGACCTGGACGGATCGAGCGTCCAGGTCTGTCCGTTTGTTTCCAGTACGAGTTCCGGCACTCCATGCCCCACTGAGTTGTCCCCCGAGTTACCCCCATCACAGGGAGTCTAGGGATGTCGAACATCGTGGGGAACTATTCCAGGCGGGGCCCTGTGACCGAAAGTCGGGCCTTGTGGTGGGCGCCCGCACGCACTTCAACTCGCCCCGTTGACGGGGTTGAAACCGGGCCGGAGAGTGGTAATCCCCCGCGAGGGGGACAAGCGCGGCTCCGGTGCCGCGCCGCGGATCGGGGGGTCTGCCATGAGCGCTGCCACGGGCGTCGAGACCGCACGGCACGGCACCTCGCTGCCGTGGACCGACATCCTGCTGTCCGCGATCGCCGCCGTCAGCTGGGCGTTGATGGGGATGGCGGGCACGGCCGCACTCGGTCTGCATCTGCTGCAGGCGGACGCGGCGGGCTCACTGGGCCCCATGACGGCGGCTGTTGTGGCGCTCGGGGCGGGTGGTTCGGTCTCGCCGTCGGGCGATGTGTCCGCTTTCGGACTGAAGGGCGCCGAGGCCCACACGGCCGTCGAGATCACGCCACTGGGGGTGAGCCTGGTCGGCGCCCTGCTGCTGTCGTGGTTCTTCCTACGGTCCCTGCGCACGGCCGGAGTTGTGATCGCGCCGTCCGAACTCCTCGCGCGCGCAGGCGCGGTGGTCGCCCTCTTCGTGGCCACGCTGGGCGGGCTGGCGTGGGCCGGGCACGACGTCATCACGATCGACGGCGGCTCGCTCGGCCTGGACAAACTGCCCGGCGGGGGCGGCAAGGGGGGCGGCCTGCGCATCCCCGGTCTGGGGGACGTCGGCGGGCTGCTGCCGGACCGGATCGGCGATCTGATCCACGCGAAGGCCGCCGTCGGTTTCAGCGTGGACGCCGCGCCCACCCTCCTCGGCGGCCTCTGCTGGTCCGCCGGAATCCTGCTGATCGCCCTGCTCGCCTCCCGGCGCACTCCCCTGCCGCCCGGCTGGGACGCCGTGCACCGGGTCGTGCGGCCGGCCGTGTCGGCGCTCGTCACCGTGCTGCTGACGGCCGTGGCCGCCGGGCTCGCGGCGGCGGCGTACGCGGCGATCGGCGACGACCATCCGCGCCGGATCGCGGGCGCGGCCCTGCTGGGCGCCCCGAACGGGGTGTGGCTGGGCGTCCCGCTCGGCCTGTTCGTCCCCTGGGACGGCAAGGCCACCGGTGTACTGGCCACCGTGCTGCCCCACCCTCTCGACCAGCTCCTGAGCGCGCACTCGGACCAGCCCGTCACGGTGGGCCGGCTGGCCGAGCTGGACGGGCGGGTATGGCTGCTCGTGGTCGCGACGGCGCTGATGATGCTGCTGGCCGGGGTGCTGACGGCGGTACGGACGCCGCTGACCGGTCCGGTCGGTGCGGCGGGGTTCGCCGGCCGCTGCGCCCTGCGGCTCGGGATCGCGACCGCGCTCGCTCTGCCCTTCCTCGCCTGGCTGGCCGATGTCTCGGTGGACGCCTCGCTGTCCGTGCTGGGCTTCGACGCCTTCGGCGCAGGCATCGAGCTGCACGGCCACCTGGGCATGGCGCTGCTCCTGGGCGCCCTGTGGGGTGCGGGGGCCGGGGCGGCGGGCGCGCTGCTCGCCCGGATGGCGGGGGCCGCGGGGGCTCGGGCGGTGGGGCCGCGGCGGGGTGCGGTGCCGGGTGGGGTGCGGGGTGCGGATCCGGGGTACGGCGGTGCGTCCGGGCCCGCTGCGTACGGTCGTGGCACCGGGACCGGACCGTACGCGCCGGGCAGGCCGTACCGCCCCCCGAACCCGGACACGAACCCCTATCTCCAGGTGCCGGAGCGGTTCCGGGCGGAGCCCGAGGACGCGCGGCCGCCGTCGAGCGGGGACGACGTGTACGGCGCCCCCACCGTGGCCCGGCCCCTCGGCCCGCTTCCTCCCCCGCTCCGGGGCCGTCCGGGCGCGCGCCCGCGCGATCGCGCGCCGGATCCTCCGGACGAGGGGCCGCCGCCCCCTCCGCCGCTGCCGCCGTCTCCGCCCGGCAGACCCAGGAGGTGAACCCGCGGCGGCCGCGTGGAGCGGACGCGCTGGTACTGCCCGTCGCGAGCGCGGGCGTGTCACAGTCGTGGTAGAGCCCGAGCCGTACACCGGTGGCGCAAGGGGCGCGCCGTCGTCCAGCGGCAAGATCCTCTATACCGGCCCGACACCCATTGTTCCGTGTCCGTCAGGCGGACCTCACGGGCGGAAGGCACTGGGTGCCGGATACGGTGGTGACACCATGAGCGCTTCGCAGACCTCCGAGGTCCCCACTCTCCTCGTCAAGATCTTCGGCAAGGACAGGCCGGGCATCACGGCCGGCCTCTTCGACACCCTTGCCGCCTACCTCGTCGACGTGGTCGACATCGAGCAGGTCGTCACCCGAGGCCGCCTGGTGCTGTGCGTGCTGGTCACCCAGCCACCGGCGGGCCTGGAAGGCGACCTGAGGGCCACCGTGCACAGCTGGGCCGAGTCGATGAAGATGCAGGCGGAGATCATCTCGGGGCACGGCGACAACCGTCCCCGTGGTCACGGGCGCTCCCTGGTGACGGTCCTCGGTCACCCCCTCACCGCCGAGTCGACAGCCGCCATCGCAGCCCGGATCGCCAAGGCCGGCGGCAACATCGACCGTATCTTCCGCCTCGCCAAGTACCCGGTGACCGCAGTGGAGTTCGCCGTCTCCGGTGTGGAGACCGAGCCGCTGCGCACGGCCCTGGCGTCCGACGCGGCGGCACTGGGTGTCGACATCGCCGTCGTCTCGGCGGGCCTGCACCGGCGCGCCCAGCGGCTGGTGGTCATGGATGTGGACTCCACCCTCATCCAGGACGAGGTCATCGAGCTGTTCGCCGCGCACGCCGGCTGCGAGGACCAGGTCGCCGAGGTGACGGCCGCCGCGATGCGCGGGGAGCTGGACTTCGAGCAGTCGCTGCACGCGCGCGTCGCCCTGCTGAAGGGGCTGGACGCCTCGGTGGTGGAGAAGGTGCGCAACGAGGTACGGCTGACGCCGGGGGCGCGCACGCTCATCCGCACCCTGAAGCGCCTCGGCTACCAAGTGGGGGTCGTCTCCGGTGGGTTCACCCAGGTCACGGACGACCTGAAGGAGCGGCTGGGGCTGGACTTCGCCCAGGCCAACACGCTGGAGATCGTCGACGGGAAGCTGACCGGGCGGGTCACCGGCGAGATCGTGGACCGTGCGGGCAAGGCGCGGCTGCTGCGCCGGTTCGCCGCGGAGGCCGGGGTGCCGCTGTCGCAGACGGTGGCGATCGGTGACGGTGCCAACGACCTGGACATGCTGAACGCGGCCGGTCTCGGGGTCGCCTTCAACGCCAAGCCGGTGGTCCGCGAGGCCGCGCACACGGCGGTGAACTTCCCCTTCCTCGACACGGTCCTCTATCTGCTGGGCATCACCCGCGAAGAGGTCGAGGCCGCCGACACCCACGACGAGGGCTGAGCCGCCCCGGACGGATCCCCCACCGGATGCGAGGAGGGCCCGGCACCGCCACGGTGCCGGGCCCTCCTGCCGTGGGCGTCGTCACTCGGAGGGTGCCCAGTAGTCCGTCAGCGTGGCCACGGCCGGCTCCAGGCTCTTCCAGGCGCCGTCGTAGGAGAGCAGCGCGAAGCCCGCGGCGGGGAAGCCACGGCGGTTCATCCGCTCGCGGGCGTCACCCTCGCAGTCGCCCGCGAGGATGTCGGCCAGGCCGTGCACGCCCGGGTTGTGACCGATCAGGATCACGTTCTGCACGTCGTCCGGGATCTCGTTGAGCACGGCGATCAGCTCGCCGGGCGAGGCCTCGTAGACCCGCTCCTCATAGGTGGTTTTCGGCCGGTGCGCGAGCTCGTGGACGGCGAGCTTCCAGGTCTCACGGGTCCGGACCGCGGTGGAGCACAGGGCCAGGTCGAAGGCGATACCGGTGTCGGCCAGCCTGCGCCCGGCGACTGCGGCGTCCTTGCGGCCCCGCTCGGCGAGCGGGCGGTCGTGGTCGGACACCTGGGGCCAGTCGGCTTTCGCATGCCGGAAGAGGACGATCCTGCGGGGTTCTGCGACGCTCATGGCACCCAGCTTCGCATGAAACAGGCCATGTGGCGCAGGGAGTTGACATGCGGATTCACCGCGTACCGAGGCTCCGCGTCAGCGCGCGAGGAGCTGCTGCACACGCTCGAAGAGCTGCGTGATCGCCGGATCACCGGTCGCCGCGTGGGCGTCCGACGGGTTCAGTATCAGCGTCAGCAGCGCGACGAAGGCGAGCGCGGGCAGGGCGAGCGCCCACCAGGGCAGCCGGATGTCGACGCCGCCCGTGGTCGCCGGGTGGGGCCGGGTGTGCGTGCGGGCCGACATGGTCGCCTCCGTGGGTCCTCGAGTGCTCCTGGCCGCCTGCTGCGGTCACATCTCGAAGCTACGGAGTCCGGGGCCCTCAACCCATCCGGTGACCCACCCACTTGACCCTGACACCGACCCCCTAGGGGATGGTGGGGCCAGCCCCACCATCGGGGCGCGCCGCGGGTCGTGCGGGGGCCGGATCAGGGTGAGGCGATCGTCGCGATGACGGCGATGATCGCGAAGATGGCGAAGAACGCGCCGAAGATGATCAGCATCTTCTTCTGGCCGTTCTGCGGGTTCGGGTCGAGCACTGGCATGCCGCCAGTCTCGCACCCTGCGTGCGCGCCCCGTGCGCCGGGGTCGTCAGCGCGCCGCCGCCTCGTCCTCCACGATGCGGTCGCGGCCCGCCAGGAAGCCCACCGCCATCTGGGGCAGCATCAGACCCGCCATGAGGGCGATCGGCACCCCCCAGCCGCCGCTCTGCTGGTAGAGCACACCGACCAGCAGCGGGCCGGGGATGGAGATCAGGTATCCGGTGCTCTGGGCGAACGCGGACAGCTGGACGACGCCCGGGCCGGTCCTGGCCCGCATGCCGACCATCGTCAGCGCCAGCGGGAAGGCACAGTTGGAGACGCCTAGCAGCACGGCCCAGGCCCAGGCGCCGGCGGCCGGGGCGAAGTACAGGCCGGCGTATCCGGCGAGGCCGCAGACGCCCAGGAGCAGCACGATCGGCCCCTGGTGGGGCAGCCGGGTGGCGACCCGCGGGATGACGAAGGCCAGGGGCACGCCCATCACCATGGTGACGGCGAGGAGCAGGCCCGCCGTGCCCGCGGGGACGCCTGAGTCGCGGAAGATCTGGGCCATCCAGCCCATCGTGATGTAGGCGGCGGTGGCCTGGAGCCCGAAGAAGACGGCGAGCGCCCAGGCGGTACGGCTGCGGGTGATGCGCAGCGGGGCCTGCTGGTCCTGCGCCGCACGCACCGGCTCGTGGGCGCGGCCGGGGGCGTGCTCGGTGCCCCGCCCCCGAACCAGCGGCAGCCAGGGCAGCACGGCGGCGGCCGCGAGCGCCGCCCACACGGCGAGTCCGGACTGCCAGCCGCCGCCCAGGGCGTCGGCCAGGGGCACGGTCACGGCGGCGGCGACGGAGGTGCCGAGGGCGAGGGCCATGGAGTACAGGCCGGTCATGGAGCCGACCCGGTCGGGGAACCAGCGCTTGACGATGACCGGCATCAGCACGTTGCTGACGGCGATGCCCATGAGGGTGAGCGCGCTGGCGGCCAGGAAGCCGGCCGTGCCGCCGGCGTAGGGCCGTATCAGCAGGCCCGCGGTGATGGCGGCCATGCCCGCGCACACCACCGCGGCCGGTCCGAAGCGGCGGGCCAGCCGCGGCGCGGTGATGCCGAAGACGGCGAAGCAGAGCGGGGGCACGGAGGTGAGCAGCCCGGCCACGCTGCCGCTCATGCCGAGGCCGTCGCGGACCTCCTCCAGGAGCGCGCCGAGGCTCGTGATGGCCGGCCGGAGGTTCAGCGCGGACAGCACGATGCCGACGACGACCAGCCGTGTCGCCCACGCGCGCGTGGGGGGCGTGCGACGGGTGCCCGCCGCGGTGGTCGTACCGCGTTCGGCCGACGACGGCTCCGTACGGGTTGCCGCGGTCGGGGTCTGCGCGGTCGGGTACTCCGCGGTCCGGGTTTCCTCACTAGCCATGCCGACCATCATAGAATCATGGGATGATTGGTTGTCCATCCCCGGGACGCAGTCGTCCGGGCCTCGCGTGCGAAGGTGTGCCATGCCCCTGAGCCACCCGCGTCGTTCGGCGCTGTCCGAGCAGGTCATCGCCGAACTGCGCAATCAGATCGCCTCCGGCGAGTGGCCGGTCGGCTCGCGCATCCCGACCGAGCCCGAGCTGGTCGAGCAGCTCGGCGTCGCCCGCAACACCGTCCGCGAGGCCGTCCGCGCGCTCGCGCACAACGGCCTGCTGGACATCCGCCAGGGCTCGGGCACGTACGTCGCGGCGACCAGCGAGCTGGCCGGCGTGATGCACCGCCGGTTCGCGGACGCCGACCCCCGGCACATCGCCGAGCTGCGCTCCACGCTGGAGTCGGCGGCGGCCAAGCTGGCGGCCGAGCGGCGCACCGAGAAGGACCTCAAACAGCTGGACGCGCTCCTGGCCCGGCGCGAGGAGGCCTGGGAGAGCGGCGAGGCCGAGGCGTTCGTGAGCGCCGACACCACCTTCCACCTGGCCGTGGTGGCCGCCTCCCACAACGACGTCATGACGGCGATGTACGCCGACCTGGGAGAGGTGCTGCGGGACTGGCTGCGCGCGGACGTCGGCGCCGAGCTGACGCCCGAGACGTACATGGACCACACACGGCTGGTGGACGCGATCCGCACGGGCGACGCGGAGGCCGCCGCCGCGGAGGCGGCGAGCTATCCGTTCCTGTGCCGTCCGGGCAGGTTCAGCGCGCCTTCTGGTGGCTGATCCACACCGAGCGGACTTCCTTCCAGCACCGGCCGGTCAGCCGTAGGGTCATGGCGGCCGCGGTGTCCACCGGGGCGCTGTCGGTGTCGATGTCCCACCAGCGGGCGCATTCGATGTGCAGCCGCACCCGGTCGGTGTCGACGTAGGGGTTGTGGCAGTACGCCACCACGTGCGAGCCGGTGACGGTCGTACGGCACGCGGCGCCGAACAGGCTCGGCGCGGGCGGATCGCCGTGGCCCACGCGCGTGTGGGGCAGCGCGTCGTACGGCAGGGAGAGCACGAGGGCTACGGCCACGGTCAGCGGGGCCAGGCTGCGGGACAGGCGCACAAGGGGACCTCCTCGGCCGGGCTGCGGAGGATGCGCGGGGTGAACCCGTAATCCAGAGTGCGCCGTCGGCCCCGGGCCCCGCCCGGCCGGGTACGCCGAACGAGTGACGCCCCGCCCCCGCGGACCGCGGAGAACGGGGCGTCGACGTCAGGCGAGGGTCACGCGCCGATGGCGTGCAGACCGCCGTCCACGTGGATGATCTCGCCGGTGGTCTTCGGGAACCAGTCGCTCAGCAGCGCGACGACACCCTTGCCGGCCGGCTCCGGGTCCTTGAGGTCCCACTCCAGCGGGGAACGGGTGTCCCACACGGAGGCCAGATCGCTGAAGCCCGGGATGGACTTGGCGGCCATCGAGCCGAGCGGGCCGGCGGAGATGAGGTTGCAGCGGATGTTCTGCTTGCCCAGGTCGCGGGCGATGTAGCGGCTGGTGGCCTCCAGGGCGGCCTTGGCCGGGCCCATCCAGTCGTACTGCGGCCAGGCGAAGGAGGCGTCGAAGGTGAGGCCGACGACCGAGCCGCCGTTCTGCATCAGCGGCAGGCAGGCCATGGTCAGCGACTTCAGGGAGAACGCCGAGACGTGCATGGCGGTGGCGACCGACTCGAACGGCGTGTTGAGGAAGTTGCCGCCGAGCGCGTCCTGCGGGGCGAAGCCGATGGAGTGGACGATGCCGTCGAGGCCGCCGAGCTCCTCGCCGACCACGTCGGCCAGGCGGGCGAGGTGCTCGTCGTTGGTGACGTCCAGCTCGATGACCTTGGTCGGCTTCGGCAGCTTCTTGGCGATGCGCTCGGTCAGCGTGGGCCGCGGGAAGGCGGTCAGGATGATCTCGGCGCCCTGCTCCTGGGCGAGCTTGGCGACGTGGAAGGCGATGGAGGATTCCATCAGCACACCCGTGATCAGGATGCGCTTGCCCTCGAGGATTCCGCTCATGGTGATCAGTGACCCATTCCCAGTCCGCCGTCAACGGGGATGACGGCTCCAGTGATGTACGAAGCGTCGTCCGAGGCGAGGAACCGCACCGTCGCGGCGATCTCCTGCGGCTGCGCGTAACGGCCGAGCGGCACCTGCGACACGATGCTCTCGCGCTGCTGCTCGGTGAGCGCCTTGGTCATGTCGGTGTCGACGAAGCCGGGCGCGACGACGTTGAAGGTGATGTTGCGCGAGCCCAGCTCACGGGCGAGGGAACGCGCGAAGCCGACCATGGCGGCCTTGGAGGCGGCGTAGTTCGCCTGTCCCGCCTGGCCGAGCAGGCCGACCACGGAGGAGATCAGTATGACGCGGCCCTTCTTGGCGCGCAGCATGCCTCGGTTGGCTCGCTTGACGACGCGGAAGGTGCCCGTGAGGTTGGTGTCGATGACCGAGGTGAAGTCCTCCTCGGACATGCGCATCAGGAGCTGGTCCTTGGTGACGCCGGCGTTGGCGACGAGGACCTCGACCGGACCGTGCTGCTCCTCGATCTCCTTGTAGGCCTGCTCCACCTGCTCGGCGTCGGTGATGTCGCACTTGACGGCGAGGCAGCCCAATTCCGTCAGGGCGGCCGGCGGCTCACCCGAGCGGTACGTGATCGCAACCTTGTCGCCGGCGTCGGCGAAAGCGCGGGCGATGGCGAGGCCGATGCCCCGGTTGCCTCCGGTGACGAGAACCGAGCGGCTCAACGGATCACCCTTTCGTTTGCGGTCTGATGCGGTCGGACAGCCCGCCCGAACAGCTGGATGGCAGGCGGCTTCATCGAAAACCTATCGGTAGCGCCGCTTCCGTGGGCAAGCGGGCACCGACAGTGGCGCGAGTGAGACGCTGTCGGGTCCCTACAGAATGGCCCCGCCTCGGACCGAAACATGTGGTCCGCCGGGCCGCTCCCACGACATGATCGGAACCGACAGGCCACGACAGCAGGGAGACCTCCGTGCCTCATTCCATCGACGAAGCCTTCACGGCGCTTCCGCTAAGGGCTCTGGCCGACGCCGCGCTGGCACGCGCGCGTGCGCTGGGGGCCGAGCACGCGGACTTCCGGTTCGAGCGGGTGCGCAGCGCGTCCTGGCGGCTCAGGGACGCCAAGCCCGCGGGATCGTCGGACACCACCGACCTCGGGTACGCGGTCCGGGTCGTGCACGGCGGTACGTGGGGCTTCGCCTCCGGGGTGGACCTGACCCTGGACGCGGCCGCCAAGGTCGCCTCGCAGGCGGTGGCGATGGCGAAGCTCTCCGCGCAGGTGATCAAGGCCGCCGGGTCGGACGAGCGCGTGGAGCTGGCCGCCGAGCCCGTCCATGCCGAGAAGACGTGGATCTCCTCGTACGAGATCGATCCCTTCTCGGTGCCCGACGAGGAGAAGGCCGCGCTGCTGGCGGAGTGGAGCAACCGGCTGCTGGCGGCGAGGGGCGTGAACCACGTGGACGCCTCGCTGCTCACCGTGCACGAGAACAAGTTCTACGCCGACACCGCGGGCACCGTGACCACCCAGCAGCGGGTGCGGCTGCATCCGCAGCTGACGGCCGTGTCGGTCGACGAGTCGAGCGGCGAGTTCGACTCGATGCGGACGATCGCGCCGCCCGTCGGGCGCGGCTGGGAGTACCTGACCGGGACCGGCTGGGACTGGGACGCCGAACTGGAGCAGATCCCCGAGCTGCTCGCCGAGAAGATGCGGGCGCCGAGCGTGGAGGCGGGCCTGTACGACCTCGTGGTCGACCCGTCCAACCTGTGGCTGACCATCCACGAGTCCATCGGGCACGCCACCGAGCTGGACCGCGCGCTCGGCTACGAGGCCGCCTACGCGGGCACCTCCTTCGCCACCTTCGACCAGCTCGGCAAGCTGAGGTACGGCTCCGAGAGGATGAACGTCACCGGTGACCGCACCGCCGAGCACGGTCTCGCGACCATCGGGTACG
Organism: Streptomyces sp. NPDC085866; assembly: GCF_044541035.1. NCBI lineage: Bacteria > Bacillati > Actinomycetota > Actinomycetes > Kitasatosporales > Streptomycetaceae > Streptomyces > Streptomyces sp. NPDC085866. Next base: position 455,151 of record NZ_JBITSQ010000008.1, on the reverse strand, counting down.
ACGACGAGGGCGTCGAGGCGCAGTCCTGGGACCTGGTGAAGGACGGCACGCTCGTCGGCTACCAGCTGGACCGCAGGATCGCGAAGCTGACCGGTTTCGAGCGGTCCAACGGCTGTGCGTTCGCCGACTCCCCCGGGCATGTCCCGGTGCAGCGCATGGCCAACGTGTCCCTGCAGCCGGATCCCGCCGGGCTGTCCACCGAGGACCTGATCGGCGGCGTCGACCGGGGCATCTACGTCGTCGGCGACCGGTCCTGGTCGATCGACATGCAGCGGTACAACTTCCAGTTCACCGGGCAGCGCTTCTTCAGGATCGAGAACGGGCGGATCACCGGGCAGCTGAAGGACGTCGCCTACCAGGCCACTACCACCGACTTCTGGGGGTCCATGGCGGCCGTGGGCGGCCCGCAGACCTACGTCCTGGGCGGCGCCTTCAACTGCGGCAAGGCCCAGCCGGGCCAGGTAGCCGCCGTGTCCCACGGGTGCCCCTCCGCCCTCTTCAAGGGCGTCAACATTCTGAACACCACGCAGGAGGCCGGTCGATGAGCGCCCGTACCAACAAGCCGCACGAGGTCGTCGAGCAGGCCCTCGCGCTGTCCCGGGCCGACGGCTGCGTCGTCATCGCCGACGAGGAGTCGACCGCCAACCTGCGCTGGGCCGGCAACGCGCTCACCACCAACGGTGTGACCCGCGGCCGTACCCTCACGGTGATCGCGACCATGGACGGCAAGGAGGGCACGGCCTCCGGTGTCGTGTCGCGGTCGGCGGTGACCACTGAGGAGCTGGAGCCGCTGGTGCGGGCCGCCGAGGCGGCGGCGCGCGGGGCCGGGCCCGCCGAGGACGCCCAGCCGCTGGTCCGTGGTGTCCAGGAGTCCCCGGACTTCACGGACGCGCCCGCCGAGACCTCCTCGGCCGTCTTCGCGGAGTTCGCACCCGCGCTCGGCGAGGCCTTCGCACGCGCGCGGACCGGCGGCCGCGAGCTGTACGGCTTCGCCAACCACGAGATGGTGTCGACGTACGTGGGCACGTCCACCGGGCTGCGGCTGCGGCACGACCAGCCGAACGGCACGCTGGAGCTGAACGCCAAGTCCCCGGACCGGGCCCGCTCGGCGTGGGCGGGCCGCTCCACGCGGGACTTCAAGGACGTCGACCCGGGCGCCCTGGACGCCGAGCTGGCCGTACGCCTCGGCTGGGCCGAGCGGCGGGTGGAGCTGCCCGCGGGCCGGTACGAGACGCTGCTGCCGCCGACCGCCGTCGCGGACCTGCTGATCTACCAGCTGTGGTCGGCCTCGGGCCGGGACGCGGCCGAGGGCCGGACGGTGTTCTCCAAGCCGGGCGGCGGCACCCGTGTCGACGAGAAGCTGAGCGAGCTGCCGCTGAGCCTGCGCAGCGACCCGAACGAGCAGGGCCTGGAGTGCGCGCCCTTCGTGGTCGCCCACTCCTCCGGCGGCGACCAGTCCGTGTTCGACAACGGGCTGCCGGTGCACCCCACCGAGTGGATCGGCGAGGGCGTGCTCAAGCACCTGATCACCACCCGGCACAGCGCCGGCCTGACCGGGCTGCCGGTCGCCCCGGCGATCGGGAACCTGATCCTGGACGGCGGACAGGACCGCTCCCTGGAGGAGATGGTCGCGGCCACCGAGCGCGGGTTGCTGCTGACCTGCCTGTGGTACATCCGCGAGGTCGACCCGGCGACGCTGCTGCTCACCGGCCTGACCCGGGACGGCGTCTACCTCGTGGAGAACGGCGAGGTGACCGGGCAGGTGAACAACTTCCGGTTCAACGAGTCGCCGGTGGACCTGCTCGGCCGGGCCACGGAGGCGGGGCGCACGGAGAAGACGCTGCCGCGGGAGTGGGGCGACTACTTCACCCGGGCCGCGATGCCCGCTCTGCGGATCCCCGATTTCAATATGAGCTCTGTCAGTCAGGGCGTATAACCTCGTAGTCGGCTGTCACCCGACTGCCCCTGGATCACCGAGGAGACACGAGAACCGTGACGGACATCGTCGACGAGCTGAAGTGGCGTGGGCTGTTCGCCCTGTCCACCGACGAGGACGCTTTGCGCAAGGCGCTCGCGGACGGTCCCGTCACGTTCTATTGCGGTTTCGACCCGACGGCGCCGTCGCTGCACGTGGGGCATCTGGTGCAGGTGCTCACCGTGCGCCGACTCCAGCAGGCCGGGCACCGGCCGCTGGCGCTGGTCGGCGGCGCGACGGGCCTGATCGGTGACCCGCGCCCCACCGCCGAGCGCACGCTGAACGACCCGGAGACGGTGGCCGGCTGGGTGGGCAAGCTGCGCGCCCAGATCGAGCCGTTCCTGTCCTTCGAGGGCGAGAACGCGGCGGTCATGGTGAACAACCTCGACTGGACCGCGAACCTCTCCGCGATCGAGTTCCTGCGGGACATCGGCAAGCACTTCCGCGTCAACAAGATGCTGACGAAGGACTCCGTGGCCCGCCGTCTGGGGTCCGACCAGGGCATCAGCTACACCGAGTTCAGCTACCAGATCCTGCAGGGCATGGACTTCCTGCAGCTGTACCGGCGGTACGGCTGCACGCTCCAGCAGGGCGGCAGCGACCAGTGGGGCAACCTCACGGCCGGTCTCGACCTGATCCACCGGCTGGAGCCGGACGCCGAGGCGCACGCGCTGGCCACCCCGCTGATGACCAAGGCGGACGGCACCAAGTTCGGCAAGACCGAGGGCGGCGCCGTCTGGCTCGACCCGGAGATGACGACGCCGTACGCGTTCTACCAGTTCTGGCTGAACGTGGACGACCGTGACATCTCGAAGTACCTGCGGATCCTGTCCTTCAAGTCCCGCGAGGAGCTGGAGGAGCTGGAGCAGCAGACCGAGGAGCGTCCGCAGGCCCGTGCCGCGCAGCGCGCGCTCGCCGAGGAGCTGACGACACTGGTGCACGGCGCCGACCAGACGGCCGCCGTGATCGCCGCGTCCAAGGCACTGTTCGGCCAGGGCGAGCTGACGGAGCTGGACGAGCGGACGCTGGCGGCGGCGCTGTCCGAGGTGCCGCACGTCCAGGTGGCCGAGCTGGGCCAGGTGGTCGACCTGTTCGCCGAGGTCGGCCTGGTGGCCAGCAAGTCCGCCGGGCGGCGGACCGTGAAGGAGGGCGGGGCCTACGTGAACAACGTGAAGGTCACCGCGGAGGATGCCGTGGCCGCCAAGGAGGACCTGCTGCACGGGCGGTGGCTGGTGCTGCGGCGGGGCAAGAAGAACCTTGCCGCGGTGGAGGTCACCGGCGCTTAGGACGGAACGAAGGGCGGCTCCGCTTCGAGGGGCCGCCCTTCGTTGTGTCCGCCGTCAGACGGTCTGCTGTTTCCTCTTGCCCAGTGTCGCCATGTAGAGCCTGTCCACGGCGAAGACGATGATGATCGCGGCGATGAGCTGGAAGGCGTGCCGGCTCCAGTCGATGCCGCGGGTCTGCGCGACGCCGAGCGCGGCGGCGATCGCGTTGCCGGCGACGGCGCCCAGGATGCCGCAGATGGTGGTCAGCCAGAGGGGGCTGTGCTGCTTGCCCGGGATGAGCGCCTTCGCGATGAGGCCCAGTACGAATCCCACGATGATCGCCCACAACCAGCCCATGGCTGCCTCCTCGTACGGCTCGACGTGAGCACTACGGTCAGTGTGGGTCCGTGCGCCGTACGGCGCACGTCGGGTTCACCCGTCAGCGGCAGGGCCGAGGACGTTCGCGCAGGCAGGGGGGCGACCCGGTCTCGTCGGGCGTGCGGCCGCGGCGTACCGTGGAGGTGTCCTGGTCCGGTTTCCCCGCCGGGCGTGGGCGCAGGTGCGGGCCGGGGAGAGTCTGCGGGCGGATGGTGGAGTGTGAGGCGCAAGCAGCACGGTGGCAGCGTCCAGGTGTTCCGGATCACCGGCGCCCGGACCGGGCTGGCCGAGGACGTGAGGGGCCGGCAGCGGCGGTACGTCATCTCGATGACGATCCGCACCCTCTCCGTGATCCTCGCGGCCTCGCTGTGGAACGTCGAACGGTACGTCGCCGTCGTGGCGCTGGTGCTCGGTGCGCTCCTCCCCTATGTCGCCGTGGTGATCGCGAACGCGGGCCGGGAGCGGCCGCCCAATCTTCCGTCGACCTTCATCACCGCACCGACGCGGCCGATGATCGCGCCGCCACGCGCGGAGGAGGAGACGGCGCGGTCGGAGTCCGAGCGGCCCGAGGGGGCGTGACCACGGCGGACGCGGCGGTTGCGGCCGGCGGCTCCGCTCCAAGCTCAAGAAAAGCTCAGATCAATCATGCAGTTCCAGTGCCGGGCGACGGGTGACCCGTGACATACTGCGTACGCGCTCCGCATCCCCCGTCGGAGCGACGGACCGACGCCGGGCAGCTCCCCCCGTGGCTGCTCGGCGTCGCCTTGTTTACGGGGGCTCTGTGATACGGAACCAGTGACGAACCTGTGAGTGACGAGACCCCCATCTGCTCCGCCAAGGGCTGCCGTACCGATGCCGTGTGGGTGCTGGCCTGGAACAACCCGAAGATTCACACGCCGGAGCGGCGCAAGACGTGGCTCGCCTGCGAGGAGCACCGCGAGCATCTTTCGCAGTTCCTCGGGGTTCGGGGGTTCCTCAAGGACGTGGTGAAGTTCGAGGACTGGGAAGCCCCCGAAGGGTCCTAACCGCCGATGGCGGACATCGGTCGGTCCGGCTGAACGAAGGTCGGGTCGTCCAGGCCCGCTCCCGCCTTCTTTCCCCACATCGCCAGGCGCCAGATGCGGGCGATCTCCTCGTCGGGGGCGCCGGAGCGCAGGGCCGCGCGGAGGTCGGTCTCCTCCGTGGCGAACAGGCAGGTGCGTATCTGGCCGTCGGCGGTGAGGCGGGTGCGGTCGCAGGCCGCGCAGAACGGCCGGGTGACCGAGGCGATCACGCCGACCCGCTGCGGGCCGCCGTCCACCAGCCAGCGCTCCGCCGGTGCCGCTCCGCGCTCGTCCGCGCCCTCGGGGGTGAGGTCGAAGCGGGTGCGCAGGGAGGCCAGGATGTCCCCGGCGGTGACCATGCTCTCGCGCTTCCAGCCGTGCTGGGCGTCGAGCGGCATCTGCTCGATGAAGCGCAGCTCGTACTCGTGCTCCAGCGCCCAGGCCAGCAAGTCCGGGGCCTCGTCCTCGTTCAGGCCCGGCATCAGGACCGTGTTGACCTTGACCGGGGTGAGGCCGGCGTCGCGGGCGGCTTCGAGGCCCTCGATGACGTCCTTGTGGCGGTCGCGGCGGGTGAGGATCTTGAAGATGTCGGGGCGCAGGGTGTCGAGGGAGACGTTGACCCGGTCCAGACCGGCCGCCTTCAGGGCGACAGCGGTGCGCTTGAGGCCGATGCCGTTCGTCGTGAGGGACATCTGCGGGCGGGGGGCGAGGTCCGCGACGCGCTCGACGATGCCGACCAGCCCGGGGCGCAGCAGGGGCTCACCCCCGGTGAAGCGGACCTCCTCGATGCCGAGCAGGCGGACCGCGATGTCGATGAGGCGGACGATCTCGTCGTCCGTGAGCAGATCGGGCTTGGCGAGCCACTGCAGGCCTTCCTCGGGCATGCAGTAGGTACAGCGCAGGTTGCACCGATCGGTCAGCGAGACCCTCAGGTCGGTGGCCACTCGGCCGTAGGTGTCGATGAGCACGTGGGCCCCCTCCCTCGATCCGGAGCACTCATTTTCCGTCACTTGCGAGCCTACGTGAGACGACTGACATCGACAGCGACCTGATCTTACGAGGTACGGCGCAGCCGCGTCGTAGGACCGTACAGTCCCGAACGACGCGGCCGTCCGTACGAAGCTCAGTGCGCTCCGGTCCCGGTCAGGGACCTCACCTCCAGCTCCGCGTACTTGCCGGCGTCCGGGACCTCCTTCGACAGCAGAGTGCCCAGGGCGCCCAGCAGGAAGCCGACGGGGATCGAGATGATGCCGGGGTTCTCCAGCGGGAACCAGTGGAAGTCCACTTCGGGGAACATCGAGGTGGGCTTGCCGGACACCACCGGCGAGAACAGCACCAGGCCGACCGCGGTGACCAGGCCGCCGTAGATCGACCACAGGGCGCCCGAGGTGGTGAAGCGCTTCCAGAACAGGCTGTAGAGGATGGTCGGCAGGTTGGCGGAGGCGGCGACCGCGAAGGCGAGGGCGACCAGGCCGGCGACGTTCAGGTCGCGGGAGAGGGCGCCCAGGACGATCGAGACGGCCCCGATGCCGACGGTCGCGTAGCGGGCCGCGTTGATCTCCTGCTTCTCGGTGGCCTGCCCCTTCTTGATGACGTTGGCGTAGATGTCGTGGGCGAAGGAGGAGGACGAGGCCAGGGTCAGGCCGGCGACGACCGCGAGGATCGTGGCGAAGGCGACCGCGGAGATGGTGGCCAGCAGGATCGCGCCCCAGCTGGAGTCCACTCCGCCGAGGTGGAGGGCGAGCAGGGGGGCCGCGGTGTTGCCCGCCTTGTTGGAGGCGATGATCTCGTCCGGTTTGATCAGCGCGGCCGCGCCGAAGCCGAGCGCGAGGGTCATCAGGTAGAAGGCGCCGATCAGGCCGATCGCCCAGATCACGGACTTGCGGGCGGCCTTGGCCGTCGGGACCGTGTAGAAGCGGATCAGGATGTGCGGCAGGCCTGCGGTGCCGAGGACCAGGGCGATGCCGAGCGAGATGAAGTCCAGCTTGGTGGTGCCGGTGGCTCCGTACTTCAGGCCGGGCTCGAGGAACGCGGAGCCCTTGCCGCTGTTGTCGGCGGCCTTGCCGAGCAGGTCCGAGACGTTGAAGTGGAACTTCAGCAGCACCAGGAAGGTGAGCAGCAGGGCGCCCGCGATCAGCAGCACCGCCTTGACCATCTGGACCCAGGTGGTCCCCTTCATACCGCCGATGGTGACGTACACGATCATCAGGACGCCGACCAGGGCGACGATGCCGATCTTGCCGCCGTCGCTGGTGATGCCCAGGAGCAGCGAGACCAGGACGCCGGCGCCGGCCATCTGGGCGAGCAGGTAGAAGATCGAGACGACGATGGTGGAGGTGCCGGCGGCGGTACGGACGGGCCGCTGGCGCATCCGGTAGGCCAGCACGTCGCCCATCGTGTAGCGGCCGGAGTTGCGCAGCGGTTCGGCGACCAGGAGCAGGGCGACGAGCCAGGCGACGAGGAAGCCGATCGAGTAGAGGAAGCCGTCGTAGCCGAAGAGGGCGATGGCGCCGGCGATGCCGAGGAAGGACGCGGCGGACATGTAGTCGCCGGAGACGGCGAGGCCGTTCTGGAAGCCGGTGAACTGGCGGCCGCCGGCGTAGAAGTCGGCGGCGTCCTTGGTCTGCCGGCCGGCCCAGACGGTGATGACGAGGGTCGCGGCAACGAACACCGCGAACAGGGTGATGATCAGCGGGCGGTGCTCGCTCGCCTCGCCGGCGGCCAGCAGGGTGTGCTGTGCGGGGCTCATGCGCCGCCCTCCATCCGGGACTTGATGGCCTCGGCCTTGGGGTCGAGCGCGGCCGCGGCGTGCCGCGCGTACCACCAGGCGATGAGGAACGTGGTGAGGAACTGGGCGAGGCCCAGGACGAGGGCCACGTTGACGTTGCCGGCCACCTTGGTGCCCATGAAGTCGCCCGCGTAGTTGGAGAGCAGGACGTACAGCAGGTACCAGGTGATGAAGGCGATGGTCAGGGGGAAGGCGAAGGAGCGGTGGGAGCGGCGCAGTTCACCGAACTCCGCGCTCTGCTGCACCTCGGCGAACTCCTCGGTGGAGGGAAGGTGGGCTTGGGGTTTCGCAGGGGGCGGTGTCTCGGTAGTCACGGAGTCTCCTCGCGTCACGGACATGCGCTTTCTGACCTCACAGGGACATGGATCACATTACAGGGAGTCACTGACTGACTCCTTTGAGTGATCACAGCGGGGGCACGATCCTGCTGGGCCCTCCGTCCACGGTCACGGCGCCACGCACGGAGCGGTTCAAGTCCGCCTGACCCTTTCGGAGATCAGCCTCGGGAGATAGCTTCGCCCTGCACCACCCGTCATGTACCTGCCCGAGCACCACCTGTGTCTCGGGCGGTTTTGTATCCGGATGATGTGGAGATCCCATGGCTCATCTGCGCTCCAGACGCCGGCTCGCGCTCGCCGTGCCGGTCGTTCTGTCGCTGACCGCCTCGCTCGGTTTCCTGCCGACGGCGGCCTCGGCGGCGACCCCCGCGGCCACGGCGGCGCGGGCGGCGGACGGCCCCAACCTCGCCTACGTGGTCAACACCGGCACGGACCGCCACACGATCGAGTCCGTGCAGCAGGCCATCACCCGCAACGGTGGCACCATCGTGGAGAGTTACGACCGGATCGGCGTGATCGTCGCCCACTCCGCGAACCCCGACTTCGGCCCGCAGATGCGCGCCGTACACGGAGTGCAGTCGGCGGGTGCCACGCGGACCGCTCCACTGACCGCGGCGGGCACCACGGACGAGGGCACGGTGCAGGTCCTGTCGAAGGCGCAGGCCGCGAAGCTCGCCGACGGCGCGGCGGCCGGCCAGGAGCCCCTCGAGGCCGACCAGTGGGATCTGCGGGCGATCGGCGCCGACAAGGCCGCGACGATCAACCCGGGCAGCAGGAACGTGACCGTCGGCGTGATCGACACCGGCGTCGACGACACCCACCCGGACATCGCCCCGAACTTCTCCGCGTCCCAGTCGGCGAACTGCGTGAGCGGCAAGGCGGACACGACGTACGGCTCCTGGCGGCCGGTGGACGCCGACCACTACCACGGCACGCATGTGGCGGGCGAGATAGCCGCGGCCCGCAACGGCATAGGCGTGGCGGGTGTGGCGCCCGGGGTGAAGGTCGCGAGCATCACCGTGGCCCAGCCGGACGCGAACTCGCTGTTCTACCCCGAGAGCGTGGTCTGCGCCTTCGTGTTCGCCGCGGACCACGGCATCGAGATCACCAACAACAGCTACTACGTTGACCCGTGGCTGTACAACTGCATGGACGACCCCGATCAACGTGCCATCGTTGACGCGGTCAACAGGGCCCAGCTGTACGCACAGCGCAAGGGCACGCTCAACGTGGCGTCGGCCGGCAACTCCAACCACGACCTCGACGCGGACTCGATCGTGGACACCTCCAGCCCCGACGACTCCACCGCCACGAACCGGACGATCGACCCGCACGAGTGCTTCGACGTGCCGACCCAGCTGCCCGGTGTGGTCACCGTGAGCGCGGTGGGCGTCAAGGGCACCAAGTCGTACTACTCCAGCTACGGCCAGGGCGTCGTCGACGTGGCGGGGCCGGGCGGCGACAAGTACCAGATCCCGGACACGCCGTCGAAGAACGGCCGCATCCTGTCCACGCTGCCGAACAACCAGTACGGCTTCCTCCAGGGCACGTCGATGGCCTCCCCGCACGTGGCCGCCGTGGCCGCGCTGCTGAAGTCGGCCCACCCGCACGCCACCCCCGCCCAGCTGCAGGCCCTCCTGAAGGCCCAGGCGGACAACCCCGGCTGCCCGAGCGACCCGTACGACGGGAACGGCGACGGCGTCGTGGACGCGACCTGCGTCGGCGGCAAACGCGTCAACGGCTTCTACGGCTTCGGTGTCGTCAACGCGCTGCGCGCGGTCGACTAGCACGTCACCGGTCTGCCACCGCTGACGGACAGGTCCCGCTGGAGTCTCTCCAGCGGGACCTGTTGGTATGAGGCCCAGCAATAATTGATTCAATCAATGATGCATAGTGCAGTCATGACTGAAATCAAGTACGCCTGGGACGCGGTGGGCGGCGATCCCGCTCTCGGGTCGCGTGTGTCGGATGTCGTACGCCGGGGGGTGCTCGAAGCGAGGCTGCCCGTGCGGGAGTTGGCGCGCGCCTGTGTGGGGGCGTGCGCGCTGGCCGCCGCCGAGCTGGGGGCGCGGCGGGCGGGGCTCGCCGAGGTGCCGGAGGTCCGGGTGGACGACGGTGCGGTCGCCGCCGCCTTCCACAGCGAGCGGCTGCTGCAGGTCGACGGGCGGGCTCCGGTCGCCTTCGCGCCGCTGTCGCGGTTCTGGCGGACGGCCGACGGCTGGGTGCGCACCCACGCCAACTACCCGCACCACCGGGCCCGGTTGCTCGGCGCGCTGGGCCTGCCGGCGGATGCCTCGGTGGAGGACGTGGCCGCCCGGCTCGCTGAACTTCCCGCACTGGAGGTGGAGGAGACGGTGTACGGCGCCGACGGCCTCGCCGTGGCGCTGCGCACCCCGAAGGAGTGGGCGGCGCACGAGCAGGCCGCCGAGGTGACCGCCCGGCCCCTGGTCGAGCGGGAGCGGCTGGACTCGGTGCAGGCGCGCGTGCTCCCCGCGCTCGATGCGGCCACCGCTCCCCTGCTGCCCGCCACCGGGCTCCGCGTCCTCGACCTGACCCGGGTGCTCGCCGGGCCGGTCGCCACCCGGACGCTGGCCCTGCTCGGCGCGGACGTACTGCGCGTGGACGCCCCGCACCTGCCCGAACTCGCCGACCAGCACGCCGACACGGGCTTCGGGAAGCGGTCGACGACGCTCGACCTCACCACCGACCGCGACACCTTCGAGGAGCTGCTGGCCTCGGCGGACGTCGTGGTCACCGGCTACCGACCGGGCGCCCTGGACCGGTTCGGGCTCTCCCCGCGGGCCCTGGCCGAGCGGCGCCCCGGGCTGGTCGTGGCGCAGGTGTCGGCGTGGGGCGCGTACGGGCCCTGGGGCGGTCGGCGCGGCTTCGACAGCCTGGTGCAGGTCGCGACCGGCATCGCTGTGACCGAGGGCTCGGCCGGGCAGCCCGGCGCGCTGCCCGCGCAGGCCCTGGACCACGGCACCGGCTATCTGCTGGCGGCCGCCGTACTGCGGGCGGTGACCGAGCAGTCGCACGACGGAGGCAGCCGGCTCGTCCGGCTGGCGCTCGCCCGGACCGCGCGCTGGCTGACGGACGGGATCCGGCCCGACCCGGCCACCGACGGCCTCGCGTACGAGGGACCGGACGCCTGGTTGGCCGAGACGGACAGCCCGCTCGGCCGGCTGCGGCACGCCCTGCCGCCGCTGTCCTTCACGGGCGGCCCCGCCGGCTGGGCGCGTCCTCCGGTGCCGTGGGGTTCGGACCCGGCCGTCTGGTGGTGAGTGCAGGGGCGGCCGGAAACGTATGTATGGCCGGAATGCCGTAGCCCCAGTTGTTTTCCGGGACTTGCCCGGTTCTGTGACGGCTGGCGAAGATCGCGGGGTGACCTTGATACGACCGGGTGCCGACGCCGCCGACGCGAACGGACCGGCGCGCCGGTCCGGCACCGGCCGGGCCGTCGCCGTCCTGGTCCTGGTGGCCCTCGCCGCCCTGGTCCCGCTGCTCGGCCCGTCCGCGGCGCTGCACGGCACCGGGGAGGCCGCCGCTCCCGGCGTGGGCGGCATCGCGCTGCTGCGCGGGGTGCTGTTCGCCGCCCTGTGCGTCCCGCTGGGCGAGCTGCTCGTGCTCCGGCTCGCCCGGCGCCTGCCCGATGCCCCGGCCGAACGGCCGCGCAGCTGGGCCCCGTTGGCGACCGGTGCGGGGTTCCTGGCCGCGCTGGCCCTCGCCTCGGTCGTCTCCACCGGCAATCTGGTCCCGCACAGTCTCGGCCAGATCGACGTCGGCGGGCTGTACGACTCGCGCGACGGCAGGCTGGCACTGCTGGAGGTCAACGCCTTCCTGCTGGCGGCGCTGTGCGCGCGCTCGCGCCGCCCGGCGGCCCAGGCGTGGCCGCTGGCCGCGGTGGTGGTCGCGGAGGCCCTGCGCGCCCACCCCACCTCCGAGCACGGCCCGCTGGTCGGCTCGGGTCTGACACTGGTGCACCTGACCTGCGCGGCGCTGTGGGCGGGCGGCCTGCCGTCCGCGCTGCGGACGGTCAGGCTGTGGCGCGGCGACGCGGCCGGGGCCGCGCTGCTGGGGCGCTACGCGCGCGTGGCCGCCGTTCTGCTCGCGGCCCTCACGGTGACGGGCGTGTGCAGTTCGCTGCGGCGCATGCCGGCGGCCACGGTCCTGGACCAGCTGACGACGACGGCGTACGGACGCACCCTGCTGGCCAAGGCGATCCTGGTCGGCGTCGTCGCCGTGCTGGCCCTGTGGGCGCGGATCCGGCTGAGCCGGGCGGCCGACCCGCTGACCGCCTACGTGCCCGCGCGGGCCGAGGTGGTCGCCCTGGGCGCGGTGGTCGTGGTCTCGGGCCTGCTCACGGCGCTGCCGCTGCCGATCCGCTGGTCCTAGCGGGTCACAGGTCGTTGGTGACGAGCACCTTGAGGGCGGTGCGCTCGTCCATCGCCTTGTAGCCGTCCGGCACGCCCTCGATGCCGACGGTCATGTCGAAGACCGGCGAGGGGTCGATCGTGCCGTCGAGGACGTCGGGCAGCAGGTCGGGGATGTAGGCGCGGACCGGCGCGACACCGCCGCGCAGGGCGATGTTCCGGTCGAACATGACGCCGAGGTCCAGGCCGGTGCCGCTGCCGTGGGGGACGCCCACGAAGCCGATCGCGCCACCGTCGCGGGTGATGTTCACGGCCGTCCGCATGGACTGCTCGGTGCCGACGGCCTCGACGACGGCGTGCGCGCCCTGGCCGCGGGTGAGTTCCCGGACGGCCTCGACGGCCGCGTCCCCGCGCTCGGCGACGACGTCGGTGGCGCCGAAGCGGCGCGCGATGTCGGTGCGGACCTCGTGCCGGCCCAGCGCGATGATCCGCTCGGCGCCGAGCCGCTTGGCGGCCAGCACCGCGCACAGGCCCACCGCGCCGTCACCGACCACGGCGACCGTGGCGCCCGGGCGGGCGCCCGCGCCGAGGGCGGCGTGGTGACCGGTGCCGAGGACGTCGGAGAGGGTCAGCAGGGCGGACAGCAGGTGGTCGTCGGAGGCCGCCTCCTTGGGCAGCTGGACCAGGGTGCCGTCGGCGAACGGCACGCGCACCGCCTCGCCCTGCCCGCCGTCGTAGCCGACGGAGCCCCAGAAGCCGCCGTGCTCGCAGGAGGTCGTCAGACCCTCGCGGCAGTAGTCGCAGACGCCGTCGGACCACATGAAGGGCGCGACCACCAGGTCACCGGGCCGGACGGTGCTCACCTCGGAGCCGGTCTCCTCGACGACGCCGAGGAACTCGTGCCCGATGCGCTGTCCCGGCTGCCGGGCCGCCTCGCCCCGGTACGCCCACAGGTCGCTGCCGCAGATACAGGCGCGCAGCACCCGCACCACGGCGTCGGTGGGCAGCTGCACCATGGGCTCGGGGACGTTCTCCACACGCATGTCGTACGGGGCGTGGATGGTGGTGGCGCGCATGGCGAGGGTCCTTCTCGTGCGGGTTTCGTGCAGGGCGCGCTCAGGGGGTGGTCGAGCGCACTTCACGGTACGCCGTGGCCGCGGGGAGCCGCGCGACCAGGGTGCGGATCCGCTACACGCCCGCCGCGCCCAGCAGTGTCCCCGCCACGTACGTCACCCCCATGGCGAGCGCCCCGCCCGCCACGTTCCGCAGCACCGCGCGCCTCGGGTCGGCCGCTCCCAGCCGGGCGCTGCTCCACCCGGTGAGGACGAGCGCGGCGAGCACGCAGACCACGGTGACCGGGAGCCGCCAGGCGGCGGGCGGCAGGACGATCGCCAGGAGCGGCAGCAGAGCGCCCACGGTGAAGGCCAGGAAACTCGCCCAGGCCGCGTGCCAGGGGTTGGTCAGCTGGTCCGGGTCGATGCCCAGCTCCACGCGCGCGTGTGCCCTCAGCGCGTCCCGTGCGGTGAGTTGCTCGGCGGCTTCACGGGCCACCTCCTGGGACAGCCCGCGCTGCCGGAGGAGCCCGGTAAGCTCCTCCAGCTCCAGCTCGGGCTGTTCGCGCAGTTCCCGCCGCTCCAGGGCCAGTGCGGCCTTCTCCGAGTCGCGCTGCGTCGACACCGACACGTACTCGCCCGCCGCCATCGACATGGACCCGGCGAGCAGGCCGGCCAGGCCTGCGGTGAGCAGGGCGGCGCGGGAGCCCGTGGCACCGGCCACGCCGACGACGAGGCCGGCGGTGGACACGATGCCGTCGTTCGCGCCGAGGACGGCCGCCCGCAGCCAGTTCAGGCGGGTGCCCAGCGCATCGCCGTGAGCCTCGTCATGGGTTGGTTCCGTCACAGCAGGGAGGATCCCACCCCGGCCGTCACCAGACCCGTACCGACGCTCCTCTCGCGAACACCGGGCTCGTCGCGTCCGCCGGCGGCTCCCGCAGTGGCTCGGCCAGCTCGGACACCGTCGGGCCGACCTTCGCCGCGATGGGGTCCAGGAGGTCCAGGTCGAAGCCGTAGACGCGGGCCGCGTTGCCGCCGAGCATGGCCGCCAGTTCCGTGCGCGGGACGCCCGGGCAGGCGAACCGCAGGCCCTCGCGGGTGTACGGGTAGGTGCCCTCGTCGTGCGGGTAGTCGCTGCCCCACATGATCTTGTCGATGCCGATGCGGTCGCGCAGCTCCACCTCGTGCGGGCGCATGAAGCTGGCGCCGACGAAGCAGTGGTCGTGCCAGACCCGGGACGGCGCCTCGCCCATGCTCTCGGCGAGACTGGCGCCGAACTTGGCCTCGGCGGTGTCGGCCTTCGAGGCGGCCGCGACCAGGCGGCCGTGGTAGTAGTCCAGCATGTCGAGGACTCCGGGGATCCAGCCGGAGCCCTGCTCGGTCAGCACCAGCCGCAGCCCGGGGTGGCGGCGGAAGGCCCCGCCGAAGACCAGGTGCCACAGCGCGCGGTGGGAGAACCAGGTCGTCTCTACCATGAAGACCGCGCGGGCGGCCGGTTCGTCACCGAGCGGCGGGGAGGCGGAGCCCGCATGGTGGTTGACGGGGACACCGAGTTCCGAGCAGACGGCCCAGATCGGGTCGTACGTGCGCGAGTACAGCTCGGGCAGGCCGGAGCCCGGTGGGGTGCCGGGCAGCATCAGGCCGCCCTTGAGGCCCGCCGAGGCGGCCCACCTGATCTCCTTGACGGCCTCCTCGACGTCGCCCAGGAGGATCTGGAAGACACCGGCCCGGCGGCCGGGCGCGGCCGCGCAGAAGTCCGCGAGCCAGCGGTTGTGGGCGCGCAGACCGGCCCAGCGCCGCTCGAAGTCCTCGGCGCTCGGGGGCGGGGCCATCAGGGAGCCGGACGGGAAGAACGGCGGGATGGTGTTCGGGAAGATCACCTCCGCGACGATCCCGTCCGCCTCCAGCTCCGCGAGGCGCCGCTCGGAGTTCCAGTTCCGGTCGGCCGAGTCGGCGAGCAGGTCCTCGTACGGGTTGACGTAGGTGGCCGCCCAGACGTCGAAGTCGTCGTGGTGGCGCTTCTCCAGGTACGGCTTGTAGTCCAGGAGATCGGCTCCCGCATGGCAGTCGGCGGAGATCACCGTGTACCGGTCGCTCACTGCGTCACCCCCAGCGTCGGGAAGTCGTGGTCGGTCAGCCAGTGCCGGCCCACCTCGCGCGAGCGCGCCCAGGACGCCTCCACGGCCGCCTGGTCGGCCGGCTGGCCGAGGTCCGCGGGGGTGGGGCCGATGCGCTCGGCGAGCGGGGTCAGTCCGCGTACGTCGAAGCCGAAGACCTCCGCCGCCGCGAGGCCCAGCATCCGGCGCGTCTCGCCCACCGGGATGTCGTGGAAGGTGCGCCGCAGCCACGCGCGCGTGTCGGGCCAGGTGCCCTCGGGATGCGGGAAGTCGCTGCCCCAGAGGATGTTGTCGACGCCGATCTCGTAGCGCTGGGCCAGTTCGCGGCGCTTGGTGTTGGTGGCGCAGACGAAGATCTGCCGGTCGAGGTACTCGTGCGGCGGGCGTTTCAGCTCCTGGAACGGGGAGAGCTTCTTGCCGCCGTGGGCGCCGAGGTAGAGGCGGTCCATGAACCACAGCAGGTTCGGCAGCCACCAGCAGCCGGACTCCGCGACCCCGAACCGCAGTCCGGGGTGGCGTTCGAAGACACCGGACCAGAGCAGGAACCACAGCGGCCGGGCCGGCCACCAGGTCACCTCGCTGACGAAGATCCCCAGGTGGTCGCCGTACTCGTGGCGCGGCGCCGACCCGGAGTGCGTCAGCACCGGCATCCGGCACTCGGCGGCCGCCGCCCACACGGGGTCGTACCGGCGGTCGTGGTAGGGCTCCTTGTCGCCCCACAGGGCGGGGATCATCAGGGCGCCGAGCCCGGACTCCCTGGCGCGGTGGATCTCGGCGACCACCCTCGGCACCTCGGCCGTGACCGGCAACAGGGCCACGCCGCAGTGCCGTTCGGGGTTCTCGGACACGAAGTCCGCGAGCCAGCGGTTGTGCGCCCGGGCGCCCGCCATGCCCAGCTCGGGGTCGTGGTCGCCGGAGAGGCCGAGGCCCACGCCGAAGGGCGCGGCGGTCTGGCTGTCCACGGCGTCGGCGTCCGGGAAGACCACCTCCGCCGCCACCCCGTCCCCGTCGAGTTCCTTCAGCCGCTGTGCGGTGTCCCAGCCCCCGCGCAGGCCCTCCTCGTTGTCCTGGAACCACTTGGTCGCGAACGCCTCGTTGCGGATGCCGAGCCGGGTCATCTCCTCGCGGCGCCGTTCGCGGCCCGCGAGGAACTCGTCGAAGTCCCGGTGGAATCGGGACTCCAGGTAGGGCCGGTACCGCTCGGTGGGCAGCCCGGCGTGGCAGTCGGAGGAGATGATCAGGTACGGGTCCTGGCTGGTCACAACAGCCTCCCGGTCAATCGAGTATGAAGCTTTCGAGGTACGACGGGTTCGCGCGGTCCAGCATCGAGTGCGCCCGCGCGCGGATCTGGGCGTCGCTGTGCTCGCTCGCCGGCAGCAGCCAGAAGCGGTCGGCGCGGATGCCGTCCAGGACCAGCTCGGCGACCTCCTCGACGGGCGTGAAGCTGACTTCCCGGCCGGCCGCGCACATCGCCGACTCCCACTGGTCGAGGCTGCGGTACGGCGTCTTCCTGGGGCGCTCCTTGGCGTAGCGGGCGGGCCGGTTGCGGTGCGACTCCCACAGGCCGGTGCGCAGCATGTGCGGCCCGGGGAAGAGCACGGAGGCGCCCACACGCGCGTGCTCCGCCTTCAGGTGGGCGTACAGGGACTCGGTCATGGTGACGACGGCCGCCTTGGTGACCGCGTACACGGAGGCGGTCGGCAGGGGCGCGATGCCGCCGTCGCCGGAGGAAGTATTGACGACATGACCAGGTTGACCGGACTCGATCATCCGTGGCACGAACGCCTGGATGCCGTGGAAGACGCCCCACACATTGACGGCGAAGGCCCACTGCCAGTCGTTCGGCTCGTGCTCCCACATGCGCCCCTCGGCGCCCGAGCCGACCCCCGCGTTGTTGCACAGGACGTGTACGGCCCCGTAGGTGTCGTACACCGACTCGGCCAGCTCCAGGACCTGTTCGCGTACGCCGACGTCGACCACGCGCGCGTGCACGTCGGCGCCCTCCGCGCACAGGTCGGCGGCGGCCTTGTCCAGCGCCGTCTCCTCGACGTCGGCGAGGACGACCTTCAGGCCCTCGGCCGCGAACCGCCGCGCCATCGCCAGCCCGATCCCGCTCGCCGCCCCGGTGACGACGGCGACCTGTCCCGCTCGCAGGTCCATCACCGGCTCCCTTCCGGCGGCCCGTCGTGGACCTGGAGCGGGTCGTCGTAGCGCTGGTGGACGTACGGCAGCAGGGCCTGCGCGTCGACCCGTTCGACCACTCGGCCGCTCTGGTCGCTGGTCTTCTCGCCGACGGTGATCTCCCGCAGGCGCAGCACCGGAAGATCGGCGACGGGGTCGTACCCGGACTCGCGCAGCACGACGTCCCCGGTGACGCGCTCCAGTCGGCGCACCTTCTCGTACCGTACGCAGTGCACCAGCACGGGGTCCCCGTCGAAGCCCGAACCGTCCACGGCGGGAAGGAACTTGAAGTAGAAGTCGGTCTTGCGTGAGGGCTCCGGGAGGGGCAGTTCGCCGCTCACCGCGCCGCGCACCTCCACGAAGGCGATGCCGTGCCGGGCCAGTGCCGCCCGTACGACGAGGCCGTCGCGCTCGACGGTCACCTCGCCGAGCTTCTTGGGCTCCCCGAAGACCTCACGGCCGCCGGTGAGGGCGCGTTCGCGGGTCATCGGCATCACCAGCGGGTACCAACCCTCGACCTCGCCGTGCGCGGCGGCGACCGCGAAGGAGCCCGCACCGAGCGGGTATCCGGGCAGGTCGACCTTGCTGATGCTCACCCGGACGAGCGGGCTGCCCGTAGGTTTCAGGGGTGGTGGCAGCACCGCCGCGACCGCATCCGGGTCGGTCTCCCAGACGGCCACCACTCCGGTGGACCAGATGTCGGGAAGCCGCGCGCTCGCGGTGCGCGTGGCGGCGATCTCCCCCTCGGTCCGTGCTCCGTACCGTACGCGTGCCATACGCCGTACCGCCCTTCTTCTGACGGGCCGTCATCTGTAACACAGTTACAGCAGTCGGGGCGCGGGGTAAATACACGTGCGCGGAACGGAGTTGGGGGGATCATGGCGAGAGGGGCGCTCAGCCGGGAGGAGGTCCTGGAGGCCGCCGCCGGGCTGGTGCGGCAGCACGGCGCGGACGCGCTCACCATGCGCAAGCTGGCAGCCGAGCTGGGCACCGCCGTCACCTCGATCTACTGGCACGTCGGGGGCCGCGAGGCTCTGCTGGAGGCGCTGGTGGAGCGGACGGTGGCCGGTCTCGGTGAGATCCGGCCCGTCGGGCGTACGCCCGAACAGCGGGTCGTCTCCGTGGCGCGCGCCCTGCGCCGGCAGCTGCGCGACCATCCGCATCTGGTGGCCCTGGTGCACGAGCGCGGGCTGACCGAGCGGATGTTCCTGCCCGCCCGGCAGGCCCTGGTGCGCGAGGCGCACGCGGCGGGGCTGCGCGGCGCCCGGGCCGCCGAGTTCGTGCGGGCGGTGCAGTTCCAGGTCGTCGGTCATGTGCTGGTCGAACGCAACCGTGAGCGTGCCCCGGTGCAGCGGCCCGGCGAGGAGGAGCTGTGGAGCGCCGAGGCCGCCGGTGACGACCCCGCCCTGGCCCGTGCGCTGGCCCGTCCCGTGGACACGGAGCGGCTGTTCGTCACCGCCGTACGGGCGCTGGTGGGGGCGCTGCTCGCACCGCGCGGAAAATAGCTGGCGCCCGAACTCCCGTTCCCCCTACTGTTCCTGATCGCGGGGGCGGCTCCGCAAGCGTGCTTCCTTCTCTCCCTTTCCTGGAATCTGCAGCGCGCTCACTCTCCGCCTCCGCCTCGACCACCTTCTTTCGGCCTTCTGCCGCCTTCCTTCCGTCGGGGGATTCCGCTTGTCCGAACTGTCGTCCGTGCTGCTCCGCCGCCTCCGTACCGTCTACGTCGACCAGGCCGGACCACGCCCGGGCGATCCGTCGACGGCGGAGGGACTCGTCGCCCTTGAGGGCGAACTGCTCGACCGGGGATTCGCACCGACGGCACAGCTGCACGCGGCCCTGGCCTGGCTGGGACCCGCGGGGCTCGCGGACGCGGGCCGGCAGCTGATCCGGCACATCGACGCCGAGCTGGGCGCCGACCGCACCCACATGCCGCTGTTCCGCAGCTTCCCGGCCTCCGTCCCGGACGACACGTTCCAGCTGTACGTCGACCGGGTCTTCGCCCTGCTGCTGCAGTGGCCCGCGCAGCCCTGCGTGCTGTGCGGCACGGTGGGCAGCGTGCACCCGGTGGCGCCGTGCGCGCACCTCGTGTGCCGCGCCTGCTGGGACGGTGCGGACTACACGGGCTGCCCGCTGTGCCGCCGCCGGATCGACCCCGCCGATCCCTTCCTGGTGCCGGTCGAGCCGCGCCGCCCGCGCGATGTGTCGGCCGGTCCGCTGAAGCTGCTCGCGCTCGGCAGGGACCGCGCCGCGGACACGGTGCATGCCCTGCGGACGCTGCTGGCCCGCCGCACTCCCCTGCCGCCGCAGGACCGCGCCGACCTGAAGGTGCTGCTGAGGCACGCCCCCGCGGACCTCGGCTGGCTGCCCGAGGAGATCCCGGTCCGCGAGACCAAGGCATTCGTGCTGGGCACGCTGCTGACCGACCGGCACACGCGCGTGGCCGTCACCGAGCTGCTCGCCGCGTATCTGACCACCGCGACCGACGTCCTGCGCCTGCTGTGCGTGTGGTCGGGCGGCGAGGGGGATCTGCTGGAGCCGCCACGGATGCGCTCGCTGCCCCGCGCACTGCGCGGCCGGCTGCTCGCCGTGCTCGACGGTCTGGCGGTGCCGTCGCTCGTGGAGGACGTGCTGCGGAACCCGGGTCCGTGGAAGCGGGCCGCCGAGATCCTGCACCCCTTCGAGCGCCACGCCCGCCACCCGCGGGCCGCCCTCGCCTTCGCCGTCCTGCGCGGCACGGACACCACCGGCACCGCCCTGGGCGAGGCCCTGCTGCGTACGGCAGCCGAGCATCCGGAGGCCGTACGGGTCGCCGACGGCCGCATCCGGGCGGCCACCTGGGGCGCGCGGGTGGAGCAGGCGCTGCACGAGCGGGACGCACAGGCCGCCCTGACCCTCCTCGCGCAGCGACCCGGCGAGCTGCTGCGCCGTCTCGACCACCTGCTGCGGCTGCGCGAACTCGACACGCTGTCCGACGAGTTCGCCGACGTGCTGCGCCGCGTCCTGCCCAAGGCCGGCCCCGGGCCGCTGCTCGCCGCGCTCGGCCGGATGCGGATCCGTCATCTGCCCGGCGAGCGACGGGTGTTCTTCCCTCGCGGGCAGGTGACGCACGCGTTCACGGTCGACGACACACGGGCGCCGCTCGCCGAGGCGGTCACCACGCGCGCGTGCGCGCTGCTGGAGGCCGAGGCGCTGCGCCGCCTGGCCGACCGGCCCCGGTTCGACCTGGCGGTGATCGACTCGGCGCTCGCCGGGCTCGCGGTGCCCGCCGCCGAGCGGACCGCTGCCAAGGCGCTGGTGTCGGTGCCGCGCGGCAGCACCCAGCCGCTGCCCGAGGGCGCGGTGCTGCGGCTCTTCCTGCACTGGATGGAGCCCGTGAAGACACGCGTGGACCTGGACCTGTCGGTGGCCCTGTACGACGAGGACTGGGAGTTCGCGGGCCTGTGCGACTACACGAACCTGGTGTACGGCGAGCGGTGGGCCGTCCACTCCGGCGACCTGACGTCGGCACCCGCACCGGACGGCGCGACCGAGTACGTCGACCTGGACCTCGCGGCGCTCGGCGAGCTCGGGGTGCGGTACGCGGTGCCGGTCGTCTTCAGCTTCAACAACATCCCGTTCGAGGAGCTGCTCGACGCCTTCGCGGGCTTCATGGCGCTGCCGTCGGCGGCCGAGGAGGCGCGCGGCGCCGGGTACCACCCGCGCACGGTGCGCCAGCGCTACGACCTGGTGGGCGACTCGCGCATCCATGTGCCGATGCTGGTCGACCTGCGGCACCGGACGTTCCTGTGGACGGACCTCCATCTGCCGTCGGACGACGGCTTCCACGACGTGTACCGGCACGGCGAGGACCTGGGCCGTATCGGCCGGGACCTGTTCCAGTACTTCGCGTCCGGTCGTACGACGCTGTGGGACCTCGCGGTGTGGCACGCGGCGGCCCGCGGTGACGAGGTGCTGGTCGTCCGGCGCGCGCCCGACCGGCGCGCCGTCGACGAGCTGTGGCACTACCGGCGCCGCGAAGGGGAGCCGGACACCGCCTTCGCCGCCCGGGTGCGCGCCCTGGAGCCGCCGGTGCGGCGGGAGCCCGCGACCGAGGCGGCGGACGCCGACACGCGTGCGGGTGAAGCGGCCGCGAAGAAGCACGTGTTGCTCGCGCTGGTGCACGGCGGGGTGGCACCTCAGGGCGCGACCGGCGCGGTGTACCGGCTGCTGCCCGGCCCGGCCGACGGCTGCGGTCTGGAGCCGCTGGCGGCCGGGGATCTGGTGGCCGCGCTGGGCTGACGCCGGCCGGCCGCCCCGAACTGTCCCGCGGGTCCGTCGCCTTGCGGGCACGCACGCGCGTGCGGCGGCCGAGCGGGAGGGCGAGCGCACGGGGGCGGGTTCGGCCCCTGCGGGACAGCGCTGTCAGTCGTGGCCCGTATCCTCAATGACCATGCTCGAAGACCGTGCGACCGCAGTGTCCTCCCCCACCCAGTGGCCGACCGCGTATCCGAAGGGATACGCGGTCGTTGACGTGGAGACCACCGGCCTGGCCCGGGACGACCGGATCATCTCCGCCGCCGTCTACCGGCTGGACGAGCGCGGCGAGGTCGAGGACCACTGGTACACCCTGGTCAACCCGGAGCGCGATCCGGGCCCCGTGTGGATACACGGTCTGACGAGCGAGGTGCTCGAAGGGGCGCCGCTGTTCGCGGACGTCGCCGAGGAGTTCGCCGCCCGGCTGGACGGCCGGGTGCTGGTCGCGCACAACGCGGTCTTCGACTGGCAGATGATCGCGCGCGAGTACGCGCGCGCGGAGCGCGAGGCGCCGGTGCGGCAGCGGCTGTGCACCATCGCGCTGTCCAAGGAGCTGGGGCTGCCACTGCCCAACTTCAAGCTGGAGTCGCTGGCGGCGCACTTCGGGGTCGTACAGCAGCGTGCGCACCACGCGCTGGACGACGCGCGCGTGCTCGCCGAGGCGTTCCGGCCCAGTCTGCGGGCCGCGGCGGCGGGCGGCGTACGGCTGCCGCTGCTGGAGTGCCGGCCGCTGACGGAGTGGTCGGACACGCCCCGGATCGGCCGGCAGGCGAGCGGGGGCTACGGCGACTACCGGCCGTCCAGTTGGCGCCCGTCCCGGAAGCGGCCCGCCTGCCCCTACCCCAACCCGGGCCGGTACGAAGACGGCAAACATCTCAAACAGGGCATGCGGGTGGCGTTCTCCGGGGACACTTCCACCGAGCGGGAGCTGCTGGAGGACCGGGCGACCGAGGCCGGGCTGCACGTGGCGACGAGCCTGTCCCGGCTGACCAGCCTGCTGGTCACCAACGACCCCGACTCGGGCACCTCGAAAGTGGTCAAGGCGCGGCAGTTCGGCACTCCGATCGTCGACGAGGCCGCGTTCGGGCAGCTGCTGAGGGATGTCGATCCCGCCGACGGGTGAGCGGGCGCGGGACCCGTACGGATGGGTGATTCGCCGCGACTCGCCCGGCGCCCGCCGCTCCGCGTCGGGGGCGACGGCTCACGCTGTGGCGCATGGCGAATTGCGAAGTTTGCGGCAATGACTACGGGATGACCTTCGAGGTCCACGCACAGGGTGCTGTGCACGTGTTCGACTGCTTCTCCTGTGCGATCCACCGCATGGCCCCGGTCTGCGAGCACTGCAAGGTCTCGATCATCGGCCAGGGCGTGGAGGCGGACGGCAGCTTCTACTGCGGCGCCCACTGCGCCCGGGCCGAGGGGAAGGTGGGGATCGTCGACCGCGTGTGACCCGGCACCCGCCCGATCGCACCCCACGACCGAGTTGTACCGTCGTGGGGTGCACCGCTACCGCTTTCTGCTGACCCTCCAGTGGGTGATCCTCACCCTCGTCGCGATCGCGCTGATCCCGACGATGATCAGGCTCGGCTTCTGGCAGCAGCACCGGTACGAGGAGCGCACCGCCCGCAACGACCTGGTCTCCCAGGCGCTGCACGCCGAGCCGGTCCCCGTGGAGCGGCTCACCTCCCCCGGGCACGCCGTGACCCGCACCGAGAAGTACCGCACGGTCACCGCGACCGGCACCTTCGACCCCTCCCGGGAGGTCGTGGTCCGCCGCCGGACCAACTCCGACGACGAGGTCGGCTTCCACGTCCTGACCCCGTTCGTCCTGACGGACGGCAAGGTGCTGCTGGTCAACCGCGGCTGGATCCCCGCGAACGGCGTGCAGACCGCCTTCCCCGAGATCCCCGCGCCGCCCGCCGGCCGGACCACCATCAGCGGGCGGCTCAAGGCCGACGAGACCACCGCCGCGAGCGGCATCAAGAACGTCAAGGGCCTGCCGGACCGGCAGATCATGCTGATCAACAGCGCCGAGGAGGCGCGGCGGCTCGGCGCGAAGGTGCTCGGCGGCTACGTGGAACAGACGGCGCCCGAGTCCAGGGGCGGCTCCCCGGAGCAGATCTCCGACCCCGGCAGCGAGGACGCCCCGCTGAACTACGCGTACATGCTCCAGTGGTGGCTGTTCGCCGCCGGTGTCCCGCTGGGCTGGTGGTTCCTGGTCCGGCGCGAGATCCGCGACCGCGAGGAGGCCGCGGCCGAGGAGACGCCCGAGGAGACGGAACCGGCCGCCGTGTGATCACCGGCGTCCCGGGGATCCGTCACTCCCCCGGCGCACGTCCGGATTGGCCCCGGGGTCCTTCGGGAACCCGCATCCCGTGAACGCGCGCATCGAGGACTACGCCCTCATCGGCGACGAGCAGACCGCGGCGCTGGTCGGCAGGGACGGCTCGATCGACTGGTTGTGCCTGCCCCGCTTCGACTCCGGCGCCTGTTTCGCCCGGCTGCTGGGCGACGAGGACAACGGCCACTGGCGGATCGCGCCGAAGGGCGCGGGCACCTGCGCCCGCCGCGCCTACCGGCCCGACACCCTCGTCCTCGACACCGAGTGGGACACCCCCGAGGGCACGGTGCGCGTCACCGACCTGATGCCGCAGCGCGACCGCGCCCCCGACCTCGTACGCATCGTGGAGGGCGTCAGCGGGCGCGTCACCGTGCACAGCACGCTCCGCCTGCGCTTCGACTACGGCTCGATCGTGCCGTGGGTGCGCCGCGCGGACGGCCATCGGGTGGCCGTCGCCGGCCCGGACTCGGCGTGGCTGCGCACCGAACCGCCCGTGCGCACCTGGGGCGAGCGCATGGCGACGCACTCGGAGTTCACCGTCACCGAGGGCGAGCGGGTCGCCTTCGTGCTGACCTGGCACCCCTCGCACGAGCCGCGCCCCGCGCTCATCGATCCGTACGAAGCGCTGAGCATCAGCGTGCGGGACTGGCGGCGCTGGACGGCCCGCTGCCGCTACGACGGGCCGCACCGGGACGCCGTCGTACGGTCCCTGATCACGCTCAAGGCCCTCACCTACGACCCGACGGGCGGGATCGTCGCCGCGGCCACCACCTCGCTGCCCGAGGAGCTGGGCGGGGTGCGCAACTGGGACTACCGCTACTGCTGGCTGCGCGACTCCACCCTCACCCTCGGCGCCCTGCTCTCCGCGGGCTACCACCGGGAGGCCGAGGCCTGGCGCGACTGGCTGCTCCGTGCGGTCGCGGGCGACCCGGCGGACCTGCAGATCATGTACGGCCTGGCGGGCGAGCGACGGCTGACGGAGTGGGAGGCGCACTGGCTGTCCGGGTTCGCCGAGTCCGCGCCCGTACGGATCGGCAACGAAGCCGTCGAGCAGCTCCAGCTGGACGTGTACGGCGAGGTCTTGGACTCGCTGTACCTGGCCCGCGAGACAGGACTGAGCACCAAGCCGCACATGTGGTCGCTGCAGTGCGCGCTGATGAAGTTCCTGGAGTCGGCGTGGCGGCAGCCCGACGAGGGGCTCTGGGAGGTGCGCGGCGGCCGACGGCAGTTCGTGCACTCGAAGGTGATGGTGTGGGTGGCCGCCGACCGCGCCGTACGGACGCTGGAGAAATATCCGCAGCTGAGCGGGGATCTGGACGGCTGGCGGGCGATGCGCGACGCGGTGCACCGGGAGGTGTGCGAGCAGGGCTTCGACCGCCGGCGCAACACCTTCACCCAGTACTACGGCTCGCGCGAGCTGGACGCCTCCCTGCTGCTGATCCCGCGGGTCGGTTTCCTGCCCCCCGACGACCCCCGTGTGATCGGCACGGTCGACGCGATCCGCGAGGATCTGGGCCACGGCGGCTTCGTGCGCCGTTACGACACGGACGCCGTCGGCGTCGACGGGATGCCGGGCGGCGAGGGCGCCTTCCTCGCCTGCTCGTTCTGGCTTGCCGACGCCCTGCACATGACGGGCCGCACGGACGAGGCCCGGGAGCTGTTCGAGCGGCTGGTGGGCCTCGCCAACGACGTGGGGCTGCTGGCTGAGGAGTACGACCCGGAACTGGGCTGCCAGGTGGGCAACTTCCCGCAGGCGTTCAGCCACATCGCGCTGGTGAACACCGCCCTCACGCTGTTCGGGGACGGAGGGGACCGGAAGGCCGGGCACGGGGCAGGATAGGGGGCATGGATCTTGGACTGAAGGACCGGGTGTACATCGTCACCGGTGCCACGCGCGGGCTGGGCAACGCCGCCGCGCGGGAGCTGGTCGCCGACGGGGCGAAGGTGGTCATCACCGGCCGTGACGAGAAGCGGGTGGCCGACGCGGCCGCCGAACTGGGCGAGAACGCGGTCGGCGTGGCCGTCGACAACTCCGACGCGGGGGCACCGGAGCGGTTGATCGCGGCCGCCCGGGAGCACTTCGGCGGCTTCCACGGCGTCCTGGTGAGCGTCGGCGGGCCGCCGCCCGGGTTCGTCGCGGACAACACGGACGAGCAGTGGCGGAACGCGTTCGAGTCGGTGTTCCTCGGCGCGGTCCGGTTCGCCCGCGCGGCGGCGGCCGAGCTGGAGCCGGGCGGGGTCATCGGGTTCGTGCTGTCCGGGTCGGTGCACGAGCCGATTCCCGCGCTGACGATCTCCAACGGGCTGCGGCCCGGGCTCGCCGGGTTCGCCAAGTCCGTGGCGGACGAGTTGGGGCCGCGGGGGATCCGGGTCGTGGGGTTGCTGCCGGCGCGCATCGACACGGATCGCGTGCGGGAGCTCGATGCGTTGTCCGCTGATCCTGAGGCCACTCGGGCGGCGAACGAGGCTCGGATCCCGTTGCGGCGGTACGGGGCGCCCGAGGAGTTCGGGCGGGTGTCCGCGTTCTTGCTGTCTCCGGCGGCCTCCTATCTGACGGGGATCATGGTGCCCGTGGACGGGGGGATGAGGCACGGGTTCTGAGGGGTCACGGTGTCAGGTCACCCTCTCCGCCCGGTGCTTCACCGCCCTCAGTCGTACTTCCGCCGGAAGTGATGCCAAGCCCGCCGACTCGCGTGCGTGCGTCAGCGCCTGGGCCGTGAAGTCGATCAGTGCTGTTGCGGGGTCGACGTCCGGTTCCAGCTGGAGCCACGCGCGCACCGCGGGCGTCGTACGGCGGCCCGTCAGCAGGGTTTCGGTGTGAGACACACCCTGTTGGTGGGCCGCGTCCGCGGCCAGGGCCGACTCCACGGCCTTGCCGCGGAGCAGGGCGCCCGCGCCGTCGCCGGTGTCGACCAGGACCTCGGTCAGACGGCGTCGGCGCAGGATCGCGGTGAGCCACCACAGGGCGAGCAGCACGAGGACGGCCAGAGCGGCGATGACCGTCGGCCACCACCAGCCGGCCTGCCGCCGGCGGGTGCGCTCGGCGTTGCTGAGCAGGACGTCGTGCGGGCCGGTGTGGAGCCACCAGTGCGGTGGCGGTGCGCCCAGGCCCACGGCCAGCACCGCGCCGCCCAGGGCGAGCAGCAGCAGACCCACCAGTCCGAGCAGGACGCGGTTGACGGTACCCCTGCGCATCCGCCTCACCCCTTCGGTCCGGGGCGTCGGACGTGCACCGACAGCGCGGGCGGGCGGGAAAGTCCCAGTCCCCGGACCGCTTCGGTGAGTACGGCGTCCAGGTCGGCCTGTACCTCGTCCAGGCCGCGGAAGTGCGAGACCACGCGGACGTCGGCCCGCTTGCGCCGCATCCGCACCCGTACCGCTCGGACGCCCGAGACCTCCATGGCCCGGTCGCGCAGCACCTGGGCGGCCGCCTCACGCCCGAGTCCGGCACGGACGTCGGGGTGCGGACGCCGCATGGGCAGCAGGTCCCGCAGACCGGGCGTGAGGGCGAGCACGATCAGCCAGAGACCGAGGGCGGCAGTGACCCCCGCACCGGCCAGCACCCAGGCGTCGTCCAGGGGCCGCTCGGCGAGTTGCCGGGCCAGGGCCCCGCGCCAGTGCATCGCCGGACGGTGGGCGCGGACGGCGGCGATGTCGTACAGGAAGACGGCCGCGCCCGCCATGAGGCACAGGGCGACGATGCCCGCCGGGACGCGGCGGGCCGACCAGAAGCGGCCGCTGCCTTCGGGGAGCAGGGCCGGTGGGGCGTCGGGGGTCTTGTCGAGGACGGGCAGTCGCCGGGTGGGACTCTCGGGTGGCCGGGGCTCGCTCATGGCGTCCTCCCGTGGGGTGCGCCGGGTACCGGTGTCCGGTGCAGCCGCTCGACCTGGACGGCGACCTCCGGCACCTGCATGCTCACCAACGCGCCTACCCGCTCCACGACTCGGCGACGCACGGCGGCACAGCGGGCGCCGATGTCGCACGGGTAGCCGAGTTCGAGGACGACACGGACGCGGGCCGTCTCATGGTGGAGGACGACGGTCGCGTGCGGGGGTGCGGCGCCCTCGGGCAGCGGGGTGAGCGCCTCGCGTGCGGCCTGGGCGGCGATCTTCGCGACGACCCGGTCGGCGATCCGGGTGGCACCCCGCTCGCCGGGCGGCGCGAGGTCCAGCGGCCCGCGCACCGTGCCCGTCTCCGCGCTCATGGCGGTCACCGCCCGCGGTCGCGCCGGTCGCCGCGGGTACGGAAGAAGTCACCGGGCTCCAGGTCACCCTCCAGGAACCGGCCGGCGATGAACCCGACGGCGCCCAGCGCCGCCACCAGCAGGAAGGCTCCGAACCCGCCGAAGTACCCGGCGAACCCCAGCGCCATTCCGGCGATCATGCCGACCACGGCCATGCTCATGCAGCACTCCTCAGCTCGTCAGGTGTGCGGGGCCCGGTGCCTCACTGGATCCGGGGCGGCGCGGGCTCCTCTTCCTCTTCCTCGGGGAGCTTGACGTCGCTCACCGCGATGTTGACCTCGACGACCTCGAGTCCGGTCATCCGTTCCACGGAGGCGATCACGTTCTCCCGTACCGCGCGGGAGACATCGATGATGGACACGCCGTAGTCCACGACGATCTCCAGGTCGAGCGCCGTCTGCACCTCGCCGACCTCGGCCTTCACACCCCGGGTCACCGACTTCGCACCGCCCGGCACCCGGTCGCGCACGGCCCCGAAGGTGCGGGCCAGGCCGCTGCCCATGGCATGGACGCCGAGCACCTCCCGGGCGGCCAGTCCGGCGATCTTCTCCACGACACCGTCGGCGATGGTGGTGCGCCCCCGGGTCGCCGGGTCCCCACCGCCGCGCCTGGTGGCCTTACGGGTCGGCACCTGCGGCTCGTTGTCACCGTCTGGGGTCGTCGTCATCTCGGTCATCGCCGTACGTCCCTTTCGGTCGTCGTCCTGCGACCACCGTAAGCAAGGATGCTCGATTGCGCGCCGGGGATGCGGCAGGCTGGAGGAATGACGACGGACCGGTGGGCGCAGGAAGTCAGGCATCAGCTGAGGCTGGGCATGCTGCTGCCGCTCGGTGGGCCGCGCGACGGGGCGTGGATCGCCGAGGGGGCGGCCACGGCGGTGCTGGCGCGCGCGGCGGCGACGGAGGTACCGGACGTGCGCCTCGGCGCGCTGCGCATCACGCTCGCCGATCCGGAGGACGTCCACGAACCCGTCGTACCGTCTCCGCCGAGCGCCCTGTTCCCGGGCGCGCTCCGGGTGACGGCGGACTTCGCGGCCACGGCCACGGAGTCCCTGCCGACGACGGCGTCCCGCCTGCGGCTGACGCTGGCGACGGCCGCGACGGACCGTCTGGGCCTCACGGTCACGGAGGTCGACCTGCGGGTGACGGACCTGCTCGAGGCAGCGGACGGACAGGCGGCCGCGGTAGCTGCACCGCAGCCGCCACCTGCCCGCGAGGCCACGGACCCCGACGAGTCCCGCGCGGCGACAGCCGCACTGTCCGTCCCCGGGGTGACCCGTCTGACGGGCTCACTCGCGGGCCTGGGCCGGGCGGTGCACGTCGAACAGCGTGCCGACGGAACCTCCCTGCCCCATCGGCACGTACGCGTGGAGCTGGCGACCAGCACGGACCACCGGGCCGTGGACGTGGCCCGGCAGGTACGCGTGGCAGTCCGGGATGCGCTGGACGATCACCCGACCGTGGCGGTGCTGGTCACGGCAGTCGGCTGACCACCGCCCCGGCTCACTCGCCGACGCCGGCCAGGTCCCGCAGCCGCCGTCCCTGGGCAGCCCGCTCAGCCGCACGCTGCTCGTCGTACGTACGACCGGCAGCACCGCGCAGCAACGCCTTGGTCTCCACCACGGCATCCCGCGGCGCAGCCGTCATCGCCGCGGCCAAGTCCCCTACCGCACCGTCCAGTTCGACGGCGGGCACGGCAAGGTTGGCCAGCCCCGACGCCACCGCTTCCTCGGCCCCGACGAACCGCCCGGTCACGCAGATCTCGAGCGCGCGGGCGTACCCGACGAGGCCGACCAGCGGATGCGTGCCGGTCAGGTCGGGAACGATGCCAAGGGCGGTCTCACGCATGGCGAACTGCACGTCGTCCGCGACGACCCGCAGGTCGCAGGCGAGCGCGAGCTGGAACCCGGCACCGATGGCGTGCCCCTGGACGGCGGCGATGGACACGATGTCGTTCCGCCGCCACCAGGTGAACGCCTCCTGGAATTCGGCGATGGACGCGTCGAGCCCGGCGTCGTCACGACGCGCGAGATCGGTGAAGGTCGGCTCGCCCGGGATCCCCTCCGGAGTGAACATCTGCCGGTCCAGCCCGGCGGAGAAGGACTTGCCCTCGCCGCGCAGCACCACGACACGGACGGAGCCCGGCAGCAGCCGACCGGCCTCGGTGAGCGCCCGCCACAGGGCGGGGCTCTGCGCGTTGCGCTTGGCCGGGTTGGTCAGCGTCACCGTGGCGAGCGCGTCGTCGACGGTGAGCCGTACGCCGTCCTTGTCGAGTACAGGAGCGAGGTCCTGGTCGGGCGAAGCCATGGGGCGCCTCCGATGGGTGCGGTCATCACGCATTGCCGTACTGGCATGCTAAGTGACTGCACAGTAACCACCCGGCCGATCAGGCAACCGACCGGGTGGCCACCGTCGAAGGCGATGGGCCGCCCGGAGTCAGGACGATGCGGCCTTCTTGCCCCGGGTCGCTCCGCCACGCCCACGAAGCGTGACGCCCGACTCGCTGAGCATCCGGTGTACGAAGCCATACGAGCGGCCGGTCTCCTCGGCCAGCGCCCGGATGCTCGCACCGGAGTCGTACTTCTTCTTCAGGTCTGCCGCGAGCTTGTCGCGCGCGGCGCCGGTCACCCGGCTGCCCTTCTTCAGAGTCTCGGCCACCCGTGCCTCCTCATGGGAAGTGCGCTCTGGTCTCCTCATGATCACCCCTCCACGGCGTGATGGCCACCCATTCGGCAAGGTCCGTGAGACATCGTTGTGACGACAGGAGCACATCCCCACATGCGGAATCCGTGATTCCGCAGTGGAGCACCCATGAGGCCGAACGGGTGGATTCGCGAAGTACCAGGTCAGGGACGCGAAGCGGCCGATCCCTTGGTGGCCAAGGGATCGGCCGCGAAATCGATGTACGACACACCTCGATACGAGGAGATCTCACACAGATGATGGATCACGGATCGGCCGAATGATCCATACGCAGTGGATCAGTCTTTCGATCAAGCCAGGGCGACGAGATCGGCGTAGTCGGCGCCCCACAGGTCCTCGACGCCGTCGGGCAGCAGGATGATCCGCTCGGGCTGGAGCGCCTCCACGGCGCCCTCGTCGTGGGTGACGAGGACCACCGCGCCCTTGTACGTGCGCAGGGCGCCGAGGATCTCCTCGCGGCTCGCGGGGTCGAGGTTGTTGGTCGGCTCGTCCAGGAGCAGGACGTTCGCGGAGGAGACGACCAGGGTGGCCAGGGCCAGACGGGTCTTCTCGCCACCGGAGAGGACACCGGCGGGCTTGTCGACGTCGTCGCCGGAGAACAGGAACGAGCCCAGCACCTTGCGGACCTCCACGAGGTCCATGTCGGGGGCGGCCGAGCGCATGTTCTCCAGGACCGTGCGGTCGGGGTCCAGGGTCTCGTGCTCCTGGGCGTAGTAGCCGAGCTTGAGGCCGTGGCCGGGGCGGACCTCGCCGGTGTCGGCCTGCTCCACCCCGCCGA
This sequence comes from Streptomyces sp. NPDC085866, assembly GCF_044541035.1. NCBI lineage: Bacteria > Bacillati > Actinomycetota > Actinomycetes > Kitasatosporales > Streptomycetaceae > Streptomyces > Streptomyces sp. NPDC085866. The sequence goes on along the minus strand of NZ_JBITSQ010000008.1, from coordinate 423,287 downwards.
GCAGACGCAGCAGGGTGGTCTTGCCGGCGCCGTTGAGGCCGAGGATCACGACGCGGGAGCCCTTGTCGATGGCCAGGTCGACGTCGGTGAAGATCTCCAGGGAGCCGTACGACTTCGACAGCCCCTCCGCCATCAGCGGGGTCTTGCCGCAGGGCGCGGGCTCGGGGAAGCGGAGCTTGGCGACCTTGTCGGACTGGCGGACCGCCTCCAGGCCGGACAGCAGCTTGTCCGCGCGGCGGGCCATGTTCTGCGCGGCGACCGTCTTGGTGGCCTTGGCGCGCATCTTGTCGGCCTGCGCGTTGAGGGCGGCGGCCTTCTTCTCGGCGTTGGCGCGCTCGCGCTTGCGGCGCTTCTCGTCGGCCTCGCGCTGCTGCTGGTAGAGCTTCCAGCCCATGTTGTAGACGTCGATCTGGGAGCGGTTGGCGTCCAGGTAGAACACCTTGTTGACGACCGTCTCGACCAGGTCGACGTCGTGGGAGATGACGATGAAGCCGCCGCGGTAGGTCTTCAGGTAGTCGCGCAGCCAGACGATCGAGTCGGCGTCGAGGTGGTTGGTGGGCTCGTCGAGCAGCAGCGTGTCGGCGTCGGAGAAGAGGATCCGGGCCAGCTCGACACGGCGGCGCTGACCGCCGGAGAGCGTGTGCAGGGGCTGGCCGAGCACACGGTCGGGCAGGTTGAGCGCGGCGGCGATGGTGGCGGCCTCGGCCTCGGCGGCGTACCCGCCCTTGGTGAGGAACTCGGTCTCCTGGCGCTCGTACTGCTTGAGGGCCTTCTCGCGGGTCGCGCCCTGGCCGTTGGCGATCCGCTGCTCGTTCTCACGCATCTTCCGGATCAGTACGTCGAGGCCGCGCGCGGAGAGGATGCGGTCACGGGCGAGGACGTCGAGGTCGCCGGTGCGGGGGTCCTGCGGGAGGTAGCCGACCTCGCCGGAGCGGGCGACGTTGCCGGCGGCCGGGATGCCTTCACCGGCGAGGACCTTGGTGAGGGTGGTCTTGCCTGCGCCGTTGCGGCCGACGAGGCCGATGCGGTCGCCCTTGGCGACACGGAAGGTGGCGTTCTCGATGAGGACGCGCGCGCCGGCGCGCAGCTCGATACCGGAGGCGGAGATCACGGACAGACTCCAGGGCGTACGGGGTTGGGCGGTGGGCGGCTGAGGACGTTCCCGCCGTCTAATGCGCGAGGAGAATGGCCATGGGGCAAGTCTAACGGGGCGATGCAAGCACTTTTTCTGCGTGCCCGTGTTCGATCACGGGCCGGTCCCGTTCGCCCGGCTCGCTGAGCGCTGTCAGTGGTGGCTGCAAGACTCGGTGCCACGACAGGACCGACGCACGAGGGAGTGATCGGCATGGCAGGCACGGGCGGACGGCCGAGCATCTGTCCGACGCTGCTGTACGCGGACGCGAAGGCGGCGATCAGGCAGCTCACCGAGGCCTTCGGCTTCACCGAGCTGTCGGTGTACGAGACGGAGGACGGCTCGGTGATGCACGCCGAGCTGGTCCAGGGCAACGGCGCGGTGATGGTCGGCTCCAAGGGCCGCGGCGGCCTCTTCGACACCGCGATGAAGAACGCCGGGCCCGCGGGGGTGTACGTCGTCGTGGACGACGTCGACGCCCACCACCAGCGGGCCGTGGAGCACGGCGTGGAGATCCTCATGCCCCCGACGGACCAGGACTACGGCTCGCGGGACTACATGGCCCGGGACGCCGAGGGCAACATCTGGAGCTTCGGGACGTACTCCCCCGAGATCGGCGTCTGAGCGAGCCGGTCCCGCGGTTCGCCGGCTATCCGCCGGTGTGCACCTGGAAGGCGGCCCGGCGCACGGCCTTGGCCAGGGCGGGGTCGGGGTGGGCGGCGGCGAGCGCGACCAGGACCTGCACCGTGCGCGGGTGACCGACGGCACGGACCTCGTCCAGCAGCGTGGGGACGGTGGGCTGCACGGCGGCCTCCAGGTGCCGTACCAGCATCTCCGTCTCGCCGTGGTCGGCGACGGCGGCGGCGGTGTCGACCCACAGCCAGGTGGCCTCCTCACGGGTGAGGACCTCGTGGGCGTCCTCCGGGTCGACGCCGTCGTGCTCGGCGAGCCACAGCAGGGCGTACGGCCGCAGGGCCGGATCGTCCAGCACGCCTCGCACGTCGGGCTCGGCGGGGGCGCCGACGACGCGCAGCGCCTCGAAGGCGAGGCCGCGCAGCAGGGCGTCCTCGCCACGGGCGGCGCCGAGCAGCTCGGTGACGGCGCTGCCGACGGGGCGGGCGGCGAGCCAGGCGCGGTACTCGGCGCGGGCCGCGTTGGGGCGAAGCTGGGCGCAGCCGCGGAGCATGGCCTCGGCCGCCTGCTCGATGTTGCCGGCCGGACTCTGCGCGGCCACGCAGATCTGCTCCAGCTTGACCCAGACCGCCCAGCTGCCCAGCGGGGTGAGCGTGGCCTGGCCGTCGCCGTAGGTCAGGGCGCCGACGGAGGCGAGGGCCTGGAGGGCCCAGTCGAGGAGGGGGGCGAGCGGGGTGTCCCCGACCGGTGCGGGTTCGGCCGGGCCCAGGGCCCCCTCGGGCCCTGCGGAGCCGGGCTCGTAGGGGATCTCGCAGCGCTCGGTCCGCAGTTCGGTGACCCGCTGCTGGAGCAGGTCGAGGAGCTGCTCGACCGGGACGGGACCGGCGGACAGCTGGAGGAAGGAGAGCACCTGGGGCATGGCCGAGACGACCTCGGCGACGGCGGCCGGCTCGTGGTCCGCGGGTTCCGGGCTGGCCAGCGACCAGGCGTCGAAGAGGGCGACCCAGCCGCGCAGCACGGCGCTGTCGTCGCGGTCCCAGGCGCGCAGGCGCCAGCCGGGCCGCGCGCTGTCCCCGTGCACCTCGACAAGTCCGGCGAGGCGGGCGGTGTCCCAGTCGGCGCGGATCTGAGCGGTGCTCAGGGCGAGGTCGACGGCAGCACGTTCGGCACTCGTGTCGGAGAGGGTGGCCTTGCCGTCGGCGGTGGCGCCGTCGCGGCCGGGGCCGAGGGCGGCATCGGCCCAGCGGGCGACGCGGACCGCACCGCCCAGTCCGGTGCGCGCCATTCTGGCCAGTTCAGCGGGGGCCGGGGTGCCCTCCGGCGGCCGGGGTGCGGGGCGGCGTGGGCGCCGCTGGTTCACAGCTCTGGGGGCGGCGGCCAGGGGTCGCGGTCGGACGAGTCGAAGCCTGGAGTCGCGCGGGATACGGGACGTCACGGGTGCAGTCTTCCGGTTGACGGTCCGAAAACCCAAACGGAATGTCACGGGGGGCGACGGGGCTGGCCAACGCACCGGGGGCGACGGCGGGCGAGGAGACATGATCAGGCCAGTCGTTCGGCCTTAAACGGAACGTCTGGAACCGGGGCCTCCGACTTGTACCGGCGGAGCAGGGAGCCTCACATCAGCGGGGTCAGGAACCGGCGCAGGCGCTCCTCGTACTCCTTCGGGGCGGCGTTCCACATCGCCGCGTGCGGAGCCTGCGGCACGGTGTGCAGGGCGACGCGGTCGGGGCGGCGGGCGGCCAGGCGCCGGGAGTACTCCCACGGGGCGACCGTGTCGTCCGGGCCGTGGATGATCAGGGTCGGCACGTTGAGCAGCCCGGGGTCGGCGGTCTCCCCCGCCCCGTCGGCGTTGAGATTGGCCCGGCCCTGCGCGGCCCACACGGCGAGTGGCAGCAGGGGTTCGGGGGTGTGGCGGGCCTGGGCGAGGGCGCGCAGGGTGGCCGGCCAGCTGAGCACCGGCGAGTCGAGGACCAGCCCGGCGACGCGCTCGCGCACGACGGAGTGCTCGGCGGCGCGCAGGGCCATGGTGGCGCCGGTGGACCAGCCGAGGAGGATGACCCGGCGGGCGCCGTAGCGGACGGCGTAACGGATCGCCGCGTCCACATCGCGCCACTCGGTCTCGCCGAGGTGGTTGAGGCCGTCCGGCGGGCGTGGGGCGCCGAGGTCGCCGCGGTAGGCGAGCGCGAGGATCGGCAGGCGGCGGCCGTGCAGAAACTCCATGACGTTCATGGCGTGCTCGCGGGTGGTGCCGAGGCCGTGCACGGCGATCACCCAGGTGTCCCGGTAGCCGGGCACGAACCAGGCGGGCAGGGCGCCGAGTTCGCCGGGCACGTCGATGTCGGCGTGCTCCAGGCCGAGGGCGGAGTCCGGGTTGCCGACGTGCACGTTCGGGGTGAGCCACACGGCGTCGCCGGCGGCGAGGGTGCCGTGCGTGACGCGTACGAGGCGGCGTACGACGGTGTCGGCGGTGTGCGCGGCCGTCGCCAGGACGGGACCGACGACCGCGTGGGACCCGTCGCCGGCCAGGCCGTAGATGCCGGGGCGCAGTGAGGCCAGGTCGCGGGTGAGGGTGATCCGGCCCGCGGCCGTGCCGTGCACGGTGAGCCGGGGTTCGGTGGGCAGCGGGCGGCCGGGAGGCGCCTTCAGCGCGACGTCACTGGCGAGCCGCCCGGCGGCCACGGAGGCCGCGCCGGCGGCCAGGACCGCGGTGAGTGCGGCTGCGGTCGCTCTGACGGTGCCCACGGGTTCCAGTGTCGTGCGGGTTCTCGATGCGGGCCAGCGGAACGGTGAGGGTGGCCGGGATCCGGCGGGGTGCGGGAGGGCGCGGCACGCGGCACAGCCGAAGGCGTGCGCTGCGGCTGTGCGCCGTTACGGAAAAGCGCGCCGTGGCCGAACGCCGCTGCGACGGAGAGAACCGATGGGCCGGGCCGGCGCGGCGGGCGGCCGGCGCGGCGGGCAGCCGCTGCGGCGGGCGGCCGGGGTCAGTTGCGTTGGCCGTAGCCCTTCAAACGCGCGCCGGCCTCCTCCATCTGTACGTCCGTCAACAGGGAGGGCGTCAGGCCCGGCACGGACGACGCCGTCAGCCACAGGCGGCACATCCACTCCAGCTGGGCGGTGCGGTCGTAGGCCTGGTCGAGGGTGGTGCCGTAGGTGATCGTGCCGTGGTTCTGCAGGAGGCAGCCGGAGCGGTCGGCGAGGGCGTCGAGCATGTTCGCGGCCAGCTCGTCGGTGCCGTAGGTCGCGTAGCGCGCGACGCGGACGCGGCCGCCGAGGGCGCCGGCCATGTAGTGGATCGGCGGCAGCTCGGTCACGAGGGTGGAGACGGCCGTGGCGTGCACCGCGTGGGTGTGGACGACGGCCCGGGCGTCGGTGGTGCGGTAGACGGCGAGGTGCATGGGCAGCTCGCTGGTCGGCACGAGCCTGCCGAGCACCTGGCGCCCGTCGAGGTCGACGCCGGTGATGTCGTCCGGGGTCAGCCGGTCGTAGGGCACGCCCGAAGGGGTGACCAGCACCCGATCCCCGATGCGCGCCGAGACGTTTCCCGAGGTGCCGACGACCAGTCCGTCGGCTACCGTCCGGCGGGCCGTGGCGACCAGCGCCTCCCACACGCGCGCCGCTTCCGCTTCCCGCTCCGCTTCCCGCCGCTGTTCAGCCATGCCGCGATCCTGCCAGCCGACCCGGCTCGGAGCGGCCCGTCGGCGTGCTTCGGGCTGGAACCCGTACCGCCGAACGGGTGAAAACCGCCACGAAACACCCGAAATCATCATGATTCAAGTGATCATCAGGCATTCAATGATCTTCCTCACTCGCTGGACGACGTTCCACCGCCACTCCAGGGGGACACATGCCTCGTGCTCACGCCGCCTCCCGCTCCCGTCGCCGCGCGGGCTTTCTCGCGGCCGCCACCGCGACGCTCGCCCTCGCGGGCACCCAGGCCGCGGCAGCCGGCTCACCGGCGTCCGCCGTGGGCCCGCTCAGAGGCCACGACGTGTCGTCCCACCAGAAGCACGTCGACTTCCCCGCCGCCCGGTCGGACGGCGCACGGTTCACCTACATCAAGGCGACCGAGTCCACGACCTACCGCAATCCCTACTTCGACCGGCAGTACGAGGGCGCGCGCCGGGCGGGCCTGGTCCGGGGCGCGTACCACTTCGCACGTCCGGACCACTCCTCGGGCGAGGAGCAGGCCGCGTACTTCGTGCAGCACGGCGGGGACTGGCGGGCGGACGGCTGGACGCTGCCGCCCGCGCTCGACATCGAATACAACCCGTACGACGACGAGCACAAGTGCTACGGACTGGGCTGGAAGCGGATGGTCGACTGGATCCGCTCCTTCAGCGACGAGGTCGAGCGGGAGACCGGCCGGAGTCCGGTCATCTACACCACCGCCCACTGGTGGCAGGCCTGCACCGGCGACAGCCGCGCCTTCGCCGCGGACCACCCCCTGTGGATCGCCCGGCACGGCACGTCGGACCCGGGAGAGCTGCCGGGCGGATGGACGCACTGGACCTTCTGGCAGTTCGGCACCGAGGGCGGTCTGCCGGGTGACCAGAATCTCTTCAACGGGCCGCCGAGCCGCCTGCGGGCCTTCGCGAGGGGTTGGTAGCCAAGGGGCGCCTGGGGCGTGGAGCCGAACGAAACCCCAACCATCCCTTGATGACACTCTGACGCCCGCCTCAGTTCACCTTCCGTTCACCCAGGTTGCCTACGGTCCAACAGCCAATGACCTCGAACGATTGCCTGGGTAAATGGAAAACTTCTCGCTGATCCTCGCGATTGTGGTGGTAACCGCACTCGCGTTCGATTTCACGAACGGTTTCCACGACACCGCCAACGCGATGGCCACGACCATCTCGACCGGTGCGCTCAAGCCCAAGGTCGCGGTGGCCATGTCCGCCGCCCTCAACCTTGTAGGCGCTTTCCTCTCCGTGGAGGTCGCCAACACGATCTCCAAGGGCCTTGTCGATGAGAACGGCATCCGTCCCGAGGTCATATTCGCCGCCCTGGTCGGCGCGATCCTCTGGAACCTGCTGACCTGGCTGGTGGGACTGCCGTCCAGCTCCTCGCACGCCCTGATGGGCGGCCTGATCGGCGCCACCGTCGCCTCCGCGGGCTTCGGTGCCGTCCACAGTGACGTGCTGGTCACCAAGGTGCTGCTCCCGGCGGTCGCCGCGCCGATCGTCGCGGGTCTCGCCGCGATGCTGGCCACCCGCTTCTCCTACGGCATCGGCAAGAACGCCGACGGCGAGGCCACCCGCAAGGGCTACCGCGCCGGTCAGATCGCCTCCGCCGGTCTGGTCTCCCTCGCCCACGGCACCAACGACGCGCAGAAGACGATGGGCATCATCACCCTCGCGCTCGTCACGGGCGGCGCCATCGCCCCCGGCTCCAACCCTCCCACCTGGGTCATCCTCTCCGCGGGTCTGGCCATCGCGCTCGGCACCTACATCGGCGGCTGGCGCATCATCCGCACCATGGGCAAGGGCCTGACCGACCTCGAGCCGCGACAGGGCTTCGCCGCCCAGACCAGCGCGGCCACGGCCATCCTGGCCTCCTCGCACCTCGGCTTCTCCCTCTCCACCACCCACGTCGTCTCCGGCTCGGTGATGGGTGCGGGTCTGGGCCGCAAGGGCGGTGTGGTCCGCTGGTCCACCGCGACCCGCATGTTCATCGCCTGGGCGCTGACCCTGCCGGCCGCCGCGCTGGTCGGCGCGGGCGCCGAGTCCGTCACGGACCTGGGTGACTGGGGCACTGCGGCCGTCGCCGTCTTCCTGGTCGGCGCCAGCGCCGCGATCTGGAAGATCTCCCGCCGCGAGGTCGTCGACCACACCAACGTCGCCGACGACACGGTGGAGCCGGCCGGCGTGGTGACCACCGCCATCGCCGCGGTGACCCCGCCGCCCGCGGGCACCGTCACCGAGGACCTGTCGGCCACGATCCCGGCTCAGGTCACCACCGAACCGGCTCCGGCGACTCCGCCGGCCGCCGCAGTCTGACCGCCCGGAAACTGAAGGAAGCATCCCCATGAAGATCGACTGGGCGGCCCTCGGCTCCGTCTTCGGCGTCAGCCTCGCGTTCACGGTGGGCCTGGTGGCCCTGTTCACCCTCGGCATCAACGGCCTGTCGCGCCGCGAGAAGGCCACGGCGCAGGGTGGGTCCGCGGCGCTGGCCGTGACTGGTGCGTACGTCTGCTTCGCCGCTTGTGCGGCTGCGGTGGCGTACGGGATCTATCTGATCGTGGCGAAGCCCTGACGCCGAAGTCCCCGTTGTCCGCCCTGTCGGCACCGATTCAGTCGGAACGACAGGGCGGACGCATGTCCGCCACGGCCGAGAGCGGCTCGGCGGACCTGAGCAGATGTCCGACATCCCCTGCGACCGGGGCCACCGTCCGACACCGGCCTCCGTGCTGATCGCGGCCGACGTGCCCACCCTGTCGGCGATCAGGTGCTCGGCCCGGGTCGCAGAGAAGCCGGCACATCCCGGCCCGGGGCCACGAGGACCAGCGGCGGCTTTCGTCCCGCCACCTCCAGCGGCATCTCGCCCACGTACGCCACCGTGTGTCCCCTCCCACGACCGTTGCATCCCGTATGAGACGTACGCGCTACCGCAGGGGGTCACGGTCCGTGAGGACGAGCGGGATCCCCGAATGCCGCCCGAGGGACCGGAATTCACCCCGCCCCGGTCGCTCTGCGCCACCCGTCATGCCGGCGATGTGGGCCTCAGCACAGTCCGGCTTCCCAGGTCAAAGGCAAGTTGACGGCCCTTCCGGGCGCGTGGTGGACTGCCCAGGCCATGTACGGCGGCAGGAGAGGAAGCCGGTGCGAATCCGGCGCGGTCCCGCCACTGTCACCGGGGAAGTAATCCCCCGGGAGCCAGGAACTCTCACCGCCGGTCTCGTCGAACCAGGGCGCGGACACCCTGAGTGAGGACATATCGCCATGCGCGGCTGCCGATTGAGGTTCAGTAACAGGGTTTTGCCTGCCCCGACGGCCGGCTGAGCCGATGGGTGCCGATCGCTTCTACGCGTACGGCGCCGCCGCCGGCATCGTCGGCGACCTGGTCCTCGGCGATCCGCGCCGCGGGCATCCGGTCGCCGCGTTCGGGCGGGCGGCCGCCGCCGTGGAACGCGCGCTGTGGCACGACCACCGCGGCTGGGGTGCGCTGCACACCGCCGTGTGCGCCGGCGGTGCCGTCGCGCTGGGGGCCGTGGCCGAGCGGGCCGTGCGCCGCTCCCCCGCGGCTTCCGTCGCGCTGACCGCCGCCGCCACCTGGGCCGTGGTCGGGGGTACTTCGCTCGCCCGGGAGGCGCGGACAGTGGGGCGCGCGTTGGAGGCCGGGGACGTCGAGGCGGCCCGGACGCGGCTGCCGCATCTGTGCGGGCGGGATCCGCAGGCCCTCGACGCCGACGGGATCGCCCGGGCGGTCGTGGAGTCCGTCGCCGAGAACACCTCCGACGCCGTGGTGGGTGCGCTGGTGTGGGGTGCGGTGGGCGGGGTGCCGGGGCTGCTCGGGTTCCGGGCCGTCAACACCCTGGACGCGATGGTGGGGCACAAGTCGGCCCGCTTCCGGCGCTACGGCTGGGCCTCCGCCCGGCTCGACGACGTCGCCGGCTGGCCGGGGGCGCGGCTGACCGCCGTACTCGCCGCCGCGGCCGGACCGGACCCCCGCGGTGCCGTGCGCGCCTGGCGGGCGGATGCCCGCAAGCACCCGAGTCCCAACGCCGGGCCCGTCGAGGCCTCGTTCGCGGGCGCCCTCGGCGTGCGGCTGGGCGGGACGCTCTCCTACGGCGGGCGCGTCGAACACCGGCCCGTACTGGGCGGGGACACCGGGCGGGCCGTCCGGGTCACCGACATCGACCGGGCCGTACGGCTCTCCCGCCGGGTCGGCCTGCTCGCGCTCGGCGTCACGGTCGCCGCGCGCCGACTCGTGAAGGGACGTGGGCAGTGAACGGTGGTCTGCTCGTCGCCGGCACCACCTCCGACGCCGGCAAGAGCGTCGTGACGGCCGGGATCTGCCGGTGGCTGGTGCGCCAGGGCGTCAAGGTCGCGCCCTTCAAGGCGCAGAACATGTCCCTCAACTCGTTCGTGACCCGGGAGGGCGCCGAGATCGGGCGGGCGCAGGCCATGCAGGCCCAGGCCTGCCGGGTCGAGCCGACCGCGCTGATGAACCCCGTGCTGCTCAAGCCCGGTGGCGAGCAGAGCAGTCAGGTGGTGCTGCTCGGCAAGCCGGTGGGCGAGCTGAGCGCACGCGGGTACCACGGGGGGCGCCAGCAGCGACTGCTCGGCACGGTGCTGGACTGTCTGGCCGAGTTGCGGGGCACGTATGACGCGGTGATCTGTGAGGGGGCCGGTTCGCCCGCGGAGATCAATCTGCGGCGCACCGACATCGTGAACATGGGGATCGCGCGGAACGCGCGGCTGCCCGTGCTGGTGGTGGGCGACATCGACCGCGGGGGCGTGTTCGCCTCCTTCTTCGGGACCGTCGCGCTGCTGTCCCGGGAGGACCAGGAGCTGGTCGCCGGGTTCCTGGTCAACAAGTTCCGGGGTGATGTCAGCCTGCTGGAGCCGGGGTTGGACATGCTGCACGGGCTCACCGGGCGGCACACCTACGGCGTGCTGCCGTTCCGGCACGGGCTCGGCATCGACGAGGAGGACGGGATGGGGGTCCCCCCGCGCGAGCGAAGCCGAGCGTGGGGGAGGGTCTCCCTGCGCGGGACCGTGCGGGAGTCGAACACCGCCCCGCCAGTCGGCGAGGACGTGCTGCGGGTCGCCGTCTGCGCGATCCCGCTCATGTCCAACTTCACGGACGTGGACGCGCTGGCCGCCGAACCGGGCGTCGTGGTGCGGTTCGTGGACCGGCCGGAGGAGCTGGCGGACGCCGACCTCGTGGTGATCCCGGGGACCCGTGGGACGGTCAGGGCGCTCGCGTGGCTGCGGGAGCGGGGCCTCGCGGACGCCCTCGTCAGAAGGGCCGCGGAGGGACGCCCGGTCCTCGGCGTCTGCGGCGGCTTCCAGATCCTCGGCGAGCGCATCGAGGACGAGGTCGAGTCGCGTGCCGGCAGCGTCCCGGGGCTCGGAGTGCTCCCCGTGCGGGTGCGGTTCGCCCGCGAGAAGACCCTCACCCGGCCGACCGGGGAAGCCCTCGGGGAGCGGGTCGAGGGCTACGAGATCCATCACGGGGTCGCCTCCGTAGCGGGAGGGGAGGCGTTCATCTCCGATGGCGAAGGACGCAGCCTGGACGGCTGCCGGGTCGGTCAGACCTGGGGCACGCACTGGCACGGCTCCCTGGAGTCGGACGGTTTCCGGCGGGCCTTCCTGCGCGAGGTGGCGGCCGCCGCGGGGCGCCGCTTCGTACCGGCCCCCGACACCTCGTTCGCCGCGCTGCGCGAGGAGCAGCTCGACCGGCTCGGCGACCTGATCGAACAGCACGCGGACACGGACGCGCTCTGGCGGCTCATCGAGTCGGGCGCGCCGCAAGGACTGCCTTTCATTCCACCGGGAGCGCCCGCATGAGCACAGTGTTGTTGTTGTCGACCGCCGACACCGATCTGCTGGCGGCCCGGGCCTCCGGCTCCGGCTACCGGATCGGGAACCCGACCCGGGTGGACGTCGCGGAGGAGCTGCCGGGCCTCGTCGAGGGCGCGGACATCGCCGTCGTACGGCTGCTGGGCGGCAAGCGCGCCTGGGAGGACGGGCTGGCCGCGCTCCGGGCGTCCGGCGTGCCGACCGTGCTGCTGGGCGGCGAGGCGGTGCCGGACGCCGAGCTGATGGCCGAGTCGTCCGTACCGGCGGGTGTGGTGGCGGAGGCCCTGAAGTACCTGGTCGAGGGCGGCCCCGCGAACCTGACCGAGCTGGCCCGGTTCCTGTCCGACACCGTGCTGCTGACCGGCGAGGGCTTCGAAGAGCCGCGGAAGATGCCCGAGTACGGCGTGCACGGCTCGTACGAGATCCGGGACGGCCGGCCGACCGTGGGCGTCCTCTTCTACCGGGCGCACGAACTGAGCGGAAACACCGCCTTCGTGGACACGCTGTGCGAGGCGATCGAGGGGCGGGGCGCCAACGCCCTGCCGGTGTACTGCGGTTCGCTGCGCGGCGCGGACGCCGGGCTGTACGAACTGCTGGGGCAGGCCGACGCCCTGGTCGCCACCGTCCTGGCGGCCGGCGGTACGCACGCCTCGCAGGCCTCGGCGGGCGGGGACGAGGAGGCCTGGGACATCGGGGCGCTCGCCGACCTGAACGTCCCGGTGCTGCAGGGCCTCTGCCTCACCTCCTCGCGGGCCGCCTGGGACGAGTCGGACGCCGCCCTCTCTCCCATGGACGCGGCGATGCAGGTCGCGATCCCGGAGTTCGACGGCCGCCTCGTCACGGTGCCGTTCTCCTTCAAGGAGCAGGGGCCGGACGACGTCCCGGTGTACGTCGCCGACCCCGAGCGGGCGTCGCGGGTGGCCGGAATCGCCGTACGGCACGCACAGTTGAAGCACAAGCCGAACGCGGACAAGAAGATCGCGCTGGTCTTCACCGCCTACCCGACCAAGCACTCCCGGGTCGGCAACGCGGTGGGCCTGGACACGCCCGCGTCGGCGGTACGCGTCCTGGACGCCCTGAAGGAAGCCGGGTACGGGCTCACCGCATACCCGGACAACGGCGACGAGTTGATCCACCGGCTGATCGAGGCCGGCGGGCACGACGTCGAGTGGCTCACCGAGGAGCAGCTGGCCGCCGCGCCCGCACGGGTGCCGCTCGCCGACTACCGGGCCTGGTTCGACAAGCTCGACCCGGAGCTGCGGGACGCGATGCTGGAGGCGTGGGGCGAGCCGCCGGGCAGCCTGTACGTCGACGGGGACGAGATCGTGCTCGCGTCCCTGCAGTTCGGGAACGTCGTCGTGATGATCCAGCCGCCGCGCGGCTTCGGCGAGAACCCGATCGCGATCTACCACGACCCCGACATGCCGCCGTCGCACCACTACATGGCGGCCTACCGCTGGCTCGACAACAGCTTCGGCGCCGACGCGATCGTGCACATGGGCAAGCACGGCACGATGGAGTGGCTGCCGGGCAAGGGCCTGGGTCTGAGCGCCGGTTGCGCCCCGGACGCCGTGCTCGGCGACCTGCCCCTCATCTACCCGTTCATCGTCAACGACCCCGGCGAGGGCACACAGGCCAAGCGGCGCGGGCACGCCACGGTGGTCGACCACCTGGTGCCGCCGATGGCCCGTGCCGACACCTACGGCGACCTGGCCAAGCTGGAGCAGCTGCTGGACGAGTACGCGCTCGTCTCCGATCTGGACCCGGCGAAGGCACCGGCCGTGCGGGCGCAGATCTGGACGCTGGTCAAGGCGGCCGAGCTGCACCACGACCTGCATGTGGACGAGCAGCCGGAGGACGACGACTTCGACGAGTTCGTCATGCACATCGACGGCTATCTGTGCGAGATCAAGGACGTGCAGATCCGGGACGGTCTGCACATCCTCGGCGGCGGTCCGGTCGGCGAGCCGCGCGTCAACCTGGTCCTCGCCGTACTGCGCGCCTCGCAGGTGTGGGGCGGGCAGGCGAACGCGCTGCCGGGGCTGCGGGCCTCGCTGGCCGAGCACTTCGGGCTGGTCGAGAAGGAGCTGCTGGCCGAGCCGGGTGCGCCGGTGAAGGTGCCGGTGGAGCTGACGGACCTGGTCGAAGGCCCGTCCCGTACGGCCGCCGACACGATCGACCTGCTGGAGCAGCTGTGCCGACGGATCGCGGAGGGCATGGAGGCCCGCGCCTGGGCGGTCGCCGAGAGCGTGCCGCTGATCCGTGAGGTCCTCGGGACCGAACTCCCGGCCGCGGTCGCGGTGCTGGAGTTCGCGTGCACCGAGGTGGTCCCCCGGCTCGCCCGCACGACCGACGAGATCGGCCACATCCTCCGGGCGCTGGACGGCGGTTACGTGCCCGCGGGTCCCTCCGGCTCCCCCACCCGCGGTCTGGTCAACGTGCTGCCGACCGGCCGCAACTTCTACTCGGTCGACCCCAAGGCCATTCCCTCCCGGCTGAGCTGGGAGGTCGGCCAGTCGCTCGCCGACTCGCTGGTGCAGAGGTATCTGCAGGACACGGGCGAGTACCCGAAGTCCGTCGGCCTCACGGTCTGGGGCACGTCGGCGATGCGCACCCAGGGCGACGACATCGCCGAGATCCTGGCGCTGCTGGGCTGCCGCCCGGTCTGGGACGAGGCCTCGCGCCGGGTGACGGGCTTCGAGGTGATTCCCCTGGCGGAGCTGGGCCGGCCGCGCATCGACGTCACGGTCCGCATCTCCGGCTTCTTCCGGGACGCGTTCCCGCATGTGGTCGGGCTGATCGACGACGCGGTGCGGGCGGTGGCCGAGCTGGACGAGCCCGCCGGGCAGAACTTCGTGAAGGCACACGCCGACGAGGACACCGCCGAACACGGTGACCGGCGGCGCGCCACGGCCCGTGTCTTCGGCTCCAAGCCGGGCGCGTACGGCGCCGGTCTGCTGCCGCTGATCGACGCCCGCAACTGGCGCTCCGACGCCGACCTCGCCGAGGTGTACGCGGTGTGGGGCGGCTACGCGTACGGGCGCGGGCTCGACGGGCGGGCTGCGCGCGGGGACATGGAGACCGCGTTCAAGCGGATCGCGGTCGCCGCGAAGAACGTCGACACCCGCGAGCACGACCTGGTCGACGCCGACGACTACTTCCAGTACCACGGCGGCATGGTCGCCATGGTCCGCCACCTGACCGGCGCCAACCCCGAGGCCTACGTGGGTGACAGCGCCGTACCCGACCAGGTGAAGACCCGCACGCTCGGCGAGGAGACGCACCGCGTCTTCCGCGCGCGGGTGGTCAACCCGCGCTGGATGGCGGCGATGCGCCGGCACGGCTACAAGGGTGCCTTCGAGATGGCCGCGACCGTGGACTACCTGTTCGGCTACGACGCGACGGCGGGCGTGGTCGACGACTGGATGTACGAGAAGCTCAGCGCGGAGTACGTCTTCGACCCGGAGAACCGGGACTTCATGAAGAAGTCCAACCCGTGGGCCTTGCGGGGTATTACCGAGCGGCTCCTTGAGGCGGCGGACCGCGGGCTGTGGGCCGAGCCGGACGCGGACACGCTGGAGCGGCTGCGCGCCACCTACCTGGAGCTGGAAGGCGACTTGGAGGGCGACGAGAAGTGAGTACCCCGTTTCCGTTCACGGCCGTCGTCGGCCAGGACGACCTGCGGCTCGCGCTGCTGCTGAACGCCGTGTCGCCGGCGGTCGGCGGTGTGCTGGTGCGCGGCGAGAAGGGCACCGCCAAGTCGACGGCCGTACGGGCCCTCTCGGCGCTCCTGCCGGAGGTGTCCGTGGTCGCCGGGTGCCGTTTCTCCTGTGACCCGGCGGCGCCGGACCCGTCCTGCCCCGACGGGCCGCACGAGGCCGGGGCCGGTGCGGCGCGGCCCGCGCGTATGGTCGAGCTGCCCGTCGGCGCCTCCGAGGACCGGCTGGTGGGCGCGCTGGACATCGAGCGGGCGCTGGCGGAGGGCGTGAAGGCGTTCGAGCCGGGCCTGCTGGCCGACGCGCACCGCGGGATCCTCTACGTCGACGAGGTCAACCTGCTCCACGACCACCTGGTCGACCTGCTGCTGGACGCGGCGGCGATGGGCGCGTCCTACGTCGAGCGCGAGGGCGTCTCGGTGCGGCACGCGGCCCGGTTCCTGCTCGTCGGCACCATGAACCCGGAGGAGGGCGAGCTGCGGCCGCAGCTGCTCGACCGGTTCGGGCTGACCGTGGAGGTCGCGGCCTCGCGGGAGCCGGACCAGCGGGTGGAGGTCGTACGGCGGCGGCTCGCCTACGACGACGATCCGGCGGGCTTCGCCGCGCGGTGGGCCGACGAGGAGGCCGCCGTACGGGCCCGGATCGTGGCCGCGCGCGAACTGCTGCCGCAGGTGCGGCTCGGCGACGGGGCGCTGCGGCAGATCGCGGCGACCTGCGCGGCCTTCGAGGTGGACGGCATGCGTGCCGACATCGTGATGGCGCGTACGGCGACCGCGCTGGCCGCCTGGGCCGGACGGACGGACGTGCTCGCCGAGGACGTGCGGCAGGCGGCGCTGCTGGCGCTGCCGCACCGGCGCCGGCGCAATCCGTTCGACGCGCCGGGTCTCGACGAGGACAAGCTGGACGAGACCCTGGAGGAGTTCGGCGGCCCGGACGACGAGGATCCCGACCCGGACGGCCCCGGCGGGGGCGGTGGGCAGCCGCCGCAGTCCGACGGCGGTCCGCAGGGCGGCGGCGACACCGCCGCGCGGCCCGAGGCCGGTGAGAGCGGGCAGTCGCAGGCCTCCGGCGCACAGGAGCAACAGGCCGTACGGGCCGCCGAGCCGTTCCGTACGAAGGCACTGAGCGTGCCCGGGATCGGCGAGGGTGCCGCCGGGCGGCGCTCGCGCGCGCGGACCGAGCACGGACGGACCACCGGGGCCCGGCGGCCGCGCGGGACGCTCACCAAGCTGCACCTGGCGGCGACCGTGCTGGCCGCGGCCCCGCACCAGCGGGTGCGCGGGCGGTCCGGCCCCGGGCTGGTGCTGCGCCGGGACGATCTGCGGCAGGCGACGCGGGAGGGGCGCGAGGGGAACCTCGTGCTGTTCGTGGTCGACGCGTCCGGGTCGATGGCGGCACGGCAGCGGATGAGCGCCGTGAAGGGTGCCGTGCTGTCCCTGCTGCTGGACGCCTACCAGCGGCGGGACAAGGTGGGTCTGGTGACCTTCCGGGGCTCGGCCGCCGATGTCGCCCTGCCGCCGACCTCGTCGGTGGACGCCGCGGCGGCCCGGCTGGAGTCGCTGCCGACGGGTGGCCGTACGCCGCTGGCTGCCGGGCTGCTCAAGGCGCACGAGGTGCTGCGGGTGGAGCGGCTGCGGGATCCGGCGCGGCGGGCGCTGGTCGTGGTGGTCACCGACGGCCGGGCCACCGGCGGCCCGGAGCCGGTCGCGCTGGCGGCCCGGGCGGCCCGGCTGTTCGCGGCCGAGGGCGTCGCCTCGGTGGTCGTGGACTGCGAGTCGGGGCCGGTGCGCCTCGGGCTCGCCGGGCAGCTCGCGGGTGAGCTGGGCGGTACGGCCGTCACGCTGGACGAGCTGCGGGCCGACTCGATCGCCGGGCTGGTCAGGGATGTGCAGGGGACGCACGGGACTTCGAGGAGGGCCGCGTAATGCCGCAGGGGCAGCCGAGTGTGGTACCGGACGACGGGCTGACGACCCGGCAGCGGCGCAACCGTCCGCTGGTCGTCGTGCACACGGGCATCGGCAAGGGCAAGTCGACCGCCGCCTTCGGGCTCGCGCTGCGCGCCTGGAACCAGGGGTGGCCGATCGGGGTGTTCCAGTTCGTCAAGTCGGCGAAGTGGAAGGTCGGCGAGGAGAACGCGCTGCGCGTGCTCGGTGCTTCCGGTGAGGGCGGCACCGTCGACTGGCACAAGATGGGCGAGGGCTGGTCCTGGGTCCAGCGGGACGCCCAGATGGACAACGAGGAGAAGGCCCGGGAGGGCTGGGAGCAGGTCAAGCGGGATCTGGCGGCCGAGACGTACCGGCTGTACGTGCTGGACGAGTTCGCCTACCCGATGCACTGGGGGTGGGTCGACACGGACGAGGTCGTGGACGTCCTGCGGAACCGGCCGGGGACCCAGCATGTGGTGATCACCGGTCGTAACGCGCCCGAGAAGCTGGTGGACTTCGCCGACCTCGTCACCGACATGTCCAAGGTCAAGCACCCCATGGACGCGGGGCAGAAGGGCCAGAAGGGCATCGAGTGGTGAGTTCCGTTCCCCGGCTGGTCATTGCCGCGCCGTCGTCCGGCAGCGGCAAGACCACCGTCGCCACGGGGCTGATGGCCGCGTTCGCCGCGCGGGGGCTCGCCGTGTCTGCGCACAAGGTCGGGCCCGACTACATCGACCCCGGGTATCACGCGCTCGCGACCGGGCGGGTGGGGCGGAACCTTGATGCCTACCTGTGCGGCCCTGAGCTGGTCGCTCCGCTGTTCCTGCACGGGGCGTCCGGGTGTGACCTCGCGGTCGTCGAGGGTGTGATGGGGCTGTACGACGGGGCCGCGGGCGAGGGGGAACTCGCGTCCACGGCTCATGTCGCCAAGTTGCTGCGGGCGCCGGTGGTGCTGGTCGTGGACGCGTCGTCGCAGTCACGGTCGGTGGCGGCGCTGGTGCACGGGTTCGCTTCCTGGGATCCGGAGGTGCGGGTCGGGGGCGTGATCCTGAACAAGGTGGGCTCCGACCGGCATGAGGAGCTGCTGCGGGACGCGTTGGATTCGGCCGGGGTGCCTGTGCTGGGTGTGCTGCGGCGGGCCGCTCAGGTGGATACGCCTTCCCGGCATCTGGGGTTGGTACCGGTCGCCGAGCGGCACTCCGCCGCGGTCGACTCCGTCGGGGCCATGGCGGCGCAAGTGGCCCGTGGTTGCGACTTGGTCGCGCTGGAGGCACTTGCCCGTGCCGCGGGTCCCGTACCAGGGGGCTCCGCCCCCTGGACCCCCGCCTTGCCCACTCACGACCACCCGACCCGGTCGGCTGAGAGGCCAGGACCCGTAGTTGCTGTCGCCGGCGGGGAAGCGTTCACCTTCTCCTACGCCGAGCACACCGAGCTGCTGACCGCAGCCGGTGCCGAAGTGGTCACCTTCGACCCGCTCCGGGACGAGCAACTGCCCGAAGACACAGCCGGGTTGGTCATCGGGGGCGGTTTCCCCGAGGTGTACGCCGCCGAGTTGTCCGCCAACGAGCCGCTCCGCAAGGCCGTCGCCGAGCTCGCTCTCAGCGGTGCTCCCGTCGCCGCCGAATGCGCCGGGCTGCTCTATCTCTGCCGGGAGTTGGACGGGAAGCCCATGTGCGGGGTGCTGGACGCCACCGCGCGGATGAGCGAACGGCTCACTCTGGGGTACCGGGACGCGGTGGCCGTCGGGGACAGTGTGCTGGCCGTCGCGGGGACCCGGATGCGGGGGCACGAGTTCCACCGCACGGTCGTCGAGCCCGGGTCGGGGCCCGCTCCCGCCTGGGGCGTGCGCACCCCGGTGCGGCGGGTCGAAGGTTTCGTACAGCAGGGCGTGCACGCGAGTTATCTGCATACGCACTGGGCGTCCGAGCCCGGTGTGGCCCGTAGGTTCGTGGAGAGGTGCCGGACGTCATGAGCAGCAGGCTGGTCGGTGTCGGGGTCGGTCCCGGTGACCCGGAGCTGGTGACCGTCAAGGGAGTCAACGCGCTGCGCGCGGCGGACGTCGTCGTCGTACCGGTGATGGCTGCTCCTGACGGACAGGACGGCGGGGAGCGGGGGCGGGCCGAGGCGACCGTGTTGCACTACGTGCCCGCCGAGAAGGTCGCCCGGGTGGTGTTCGCGCTGAACGAGCGGACCGACCGGGCGCGGCGGGAGGCCGCTTGGGACGCGGCGGGCGAGCGGGTCGCCGAGCTGCTGCGGCGGCACGGGTCCGTCGCCTTCGCCACCATCGGGGATCCGAACGTGTACTCGACGTTCACGTATCTCGCGCAGACCATCACGGAGCTGGTGCCGGATGTCGTGGTGGAGACCGTGCCCGGGATCACCGCCATGCAGGATCTGGCGGCCAGGTCCGGGGCCGTGCTGACCGAGGGCACCGAGCCGCTGACGCTCGTGCCGGTGACGGCGGGCTCGGCGGTGCTCAAGGAGGCGCTGGCCGGGCCGGGGACCGTCGTGGCATACAAGTTCGGGCGGCAGGCCGCCGAGGTCGCCGAGGCGCTGCGGGAGACCGGGCGGATCGGGGACGCCGTATGGGGCTCGGCGCTCGGGCTGCCTCAGGAGTCGGTGCGGCCGGCCGCGGAGCTGGACGGCGAGCCGTTGCCGTACCTGTCGACGCTGATCGCACCGCCGCTGCGGGACGGCGGGCGGGGCGGGAAGCTGTGAGGCCGCTGCGGTCAGCCGCCGGAGATGCCGACCACCAGCCAGATGAAGGCCGCGCCAGCCACCGTGCACAGCAGGGTGGAGCGGGCGGGGTGCTCGTGGTGGGCCTCGGGGAGGATCTCGGCCGCGGCGAGATACAGCAGGACGCCGCCGAAGAGGCCGAGATAACCGCCCAGCAGCGGTTCGGGGATGTGGAAGAACACGGTCGACAGCGCGCCCACGACGGGTGCGAAGGCGTCGGCGACGAGCATGCCTATCGCCCGGCGCCGCGCGTTGCCGTACAGGCTCGTGATCGTGAAGGTGTTGAAGCCGTCGGCGAAGTCGTGTGCGACCACGGCGAGCGCGACGGAGGCCCCCATGCCGCCGCCCACCTGGAAGGCCGCGCCGATCGCCACCCCGTCCATCGCGCTGTGGCCGACCATCGCGGCAGCCGCCGTCAGGCCCACCTCGGGCGCGCGATGGTTGTGCTCGTCGCCCCCGTGCGCCGCCTGGCGCGCGGCCAGCGTGCGCTCCACCAGGTGGGCCAGCAGGAAACCGGCCACGAACAGCAGCAGGGCCGCGGGTACGCCGAAGATCTCGCGGTCGGCGGCGCGCAACGCCTCCGGCAGCAGGTCCAGGCCGACCACGCCCAGCATCAGACCGCCGGCCAGACCCAGGACCAGGTGGCGACGGTCGGTCACGCGCTGTGCCGTCCAGCCGCCGGCCAGCGTCATCAGGAACGCGCCGAGCGCGACAAAGACCGCCATAGGCCCTTGCTATCCGATGGAGGCGCCTTCGCGCACATCCGGCGCCTTCCACATGCCCCCAAAACCTGACATATCCCCCGATTTCGACTCGCACTCCCGCACGAGAGGACCCCTTCCCATGGCCGATGCCCCCACCGGCAAGGTGACGTTCGTCGGTGCCGGCCCCGGCGCCGCCGACCTGCTGACGTTCCGCGCCGCACGCGCGATCGCCGAGGCCGACGTGGTGATCTGGGCGGCGAGCCTGGTCCAGGCGGAGGTGCTCGAACACGCGCACGCGGACGCGGAGATCCTGGACTCGGCGACCATGTCCCTGGAGGACGTCGTGGCCGTCTACCGGCGAGCCCTGACCGAGGGCCTGAAGGTCGCGCGGATCCACTCCGGCGACCCGGCGCTGTGGGGCGGCACGCAGGAGCAGCTCGACCGGTGCGCCGAGATCGGGATCGAGACCGAGATCGTGCCGGGCGTCTCGTCCTTCTCCGCCGTCGCCGCCCTCGCGCAGCGCGAGCTGACCATCCCGGAGGTCGCCCAGTCCGTGGTGCTGACCCGGCTGGGCGGCGGCAAGACGCCGATGCCGCCCGGCGAGGAGGTCCGCGAGTTCGCCCGGCACGGCACCACCATGGCGATCTTCCTGTCGGCGGCGCGCAGCGGCCAGCTGGTGCGGGAGCTGCTGGAGGGCGGCTACCCGACGGACACCCCCGTGGTCGTCGCCTACCAGGCGACCTGGCCGGAGGAGCTGGTCGTGAAGTGCACGATCGGCACGCTGGAGGAGACGGTCAAGGAGCACAAGCTCTGGAAGCACACGCTCTTCCTGGTCGGCCCGGCGCTGGACGCACACGGGACGCGTTCGCACCTGTACCACCCCGGTCATTTCCACGGGTACCGCAAGGCGGACCCCGAGGCGCGGCGGGCGCTGCGCGAGCGGGGTGCGAACAGTTGATCACGGTCGTCGGTACGGGGACGGGGGCGCCGGTTCCCGCGGCCGTCCTCGCCGGTGCCGCCCTGGTCGTCGGCGGGCGACGCCATCTGGACGCCGTACGGCTGCCCGAGGGCGTGGAGCGGATCGTGCTCGGGCCGCTGGCGCCCGCCCTGGAGACGATCGCGGAGTACGTCGGCAAGGAGCTGCCGGTGGTCGTGCTGGCCTCGGGGGATCCCGGGTTCTTCGGGATCGTGCGGGCGCTGGCCGAGCGGTTCGGGGCCGGGCTGCTGGACGTACGGCCCGGGGTGTCGTCGGTGGCGACGGCGTTCGCGCGGATCGGGCTGCCGTGGGACGACGCGGTCGTGGTGAGCGCGCACGGGCGTGACCTGCGCACGGCCGTCAACGTGTGCCGGGCGCACCCGAAGGTGGCCGTGCTGACCGGGCCCGGGGCCGGGCCCGCCGAGCTGGGAGCCGCGCTCGGCGACGGCCGGGTCCTCGTCGTGGCGAGCGCGCTCGGCGACCCGGAGCACGAGCGGGTGGAGCGGGTGACGCCCGCCGAGGCCGCGGCACGGGACTGGGGTACGGCGGTGAGCGTGGTGCTCTGCCTGGACGGGACCCGGGCACTGGGCGGGCTGCGCACCGTCGCCGGGGTGCCCGCGCAACCGGACCGGTGGGCGCTGGACGAGAGCGACTTCGCGCACCGCGACTCGATGATCACCAAGTTCGAGGTGCGGGCGCTGGCGCTGGCCCGGCTCGGGCCGCGCCTGGGCGACCTGGTGTGGGACGTCGGCGCGGGTTCGGGCTCGGTGGCCGTGGAGTGTGCGCGGCTCGGCGCGGCCGTCGTGGCCGTCGAGAAGACCCCGGACGGGGTCGAGCGGATCCACGCCAACGCACGGGCGCACGGTGTCGACGTCCGCGTGGTGCACGGCTCGGCGCCGGCCGCGCTGGACGAACTCGACGATCCCGACGCGGTGTTCGTCGGCGGTGGCGGGCGCGAGCTGTCTGCCGTCGTCGGCGCGTGCGCGCGACGGGCGCGGCGGACCGTCGTCGTCGCCATGGCGGCGCTGGACCGGGTGCCTGCGGCGCGTGAGGCGCTGACGAGTGCCGGGTTCACCTGCGACGGGGTGCTGTTGCAGTCGTCGCGGCTGGCGCCGCTGCCGGGTGACGTGACCCGGCTCGCCGCGACCAATCCCGTTTTCCTGCTGTGGGGCGTCAGAACCCCGGCGTCTAGAGAAGGAGTTGCCCAGTGATCGGCCTCATTTCCGCCACCGCGGCGGGGACGGCTGCGCGCGACCGGATGGCCGCGGCCTGGCCGGACCGTACGCGGGTGTACGACGGTCCCGTCGGCGAGGCCGTCCGGGCCGCGTTCGCGGAGTGCGAGCAGCTGGTGTGCTTCCTGGCGACGGGCGCGACGGTACGGCTGCTCGCGCCGCTGCTCGGCGACAAGGCGGCGGACCCGGGTGTGGTGTGCGTGGACGAGGGCGGCCGCTTCGCGGTGTCGCTGGTCGGCGGACACGGCGGCGGCGCCAACGAACTCGCCCGTGAGGTGGGCGCGTTGCTGGGCGCGGAGCCGGTGGTGACGACCGCGACGGACGCCGTGGGGCTGCCGGGTCTCGACACCCTCGGGTTCCCGTTCGAGGGCTCGGTCGCCACGGTGTCCCGGGCCCTGCTGGACGGCGAACCCGTCGCCCTGGAGGCCGAGGTGCCGTGGCCGCTGCCCCCGCTGCCGACCGCGCAGCAGGGGCCGTACACCGTCCGGCTCACGGACCGCGCCGTCGAACCGGGCGAGCGGGAGGTGCTGCTCCGGCCGCCGTCCCTGGTGGTCGGGGTCGGCGCCTCCAAGGGCGCACCGGTCGAGGAGGTGCTCGGGCTGGTCGAGGACGCGCTGCGGGAGGCGGGTCTCTCGCCGAGGTCGGTGGCCGAACTCGCCACCGTGGACGCCAAGTCGGAGGAGCACGGCATCGTCGCGACCGCCGAGCGGCTGGGGGTGCCGCTGGTGACGTACCCGGCCGAGGAACTGGCGGCCGTGCGGGTGCCCAACCCGTCGGACGCCCCGCTCGCGGCCGTCGGCACCCCCTCCGTCGCCGAGGCGGCGGCGCTGGTGCGCGGCGGTGAACTCCTCGTGCCCAAGCGGAAGTCCGCGGCCCAGCCGGCCATGGCGACCTGTGCCGTCGTACGGCGTCCGGGGCGCGGGCGGCTCGCGGTGGTCGGGCTCGGCCCGGGCGCCCGGGACCTGCTCACCCCACGCGCGACGGCCGAACTGCGGCGGGCTTCCGTACTGGTGGGGCTCGACCAGTACGTCGACCAGATCCGTGACCTGCTGCGGCCCGGCACCCGGGTGCTGGAGTCGGGGCTCGGCGCCGAGGAGGAGCGGGCCCGCACGGCGGTCGCCGAGGCCCGCAAGGGGCATGCGGTGGCGCTGATCGGCAGCGGGGACGCGGGCGTGTACGCCATGGCCTCCCCCGCGCTCGCCGAGGCGTCCGACGACATCGACGTGGTCGGTGTGCCGGGTGTGACGGCCGCGCTCGCCGCCGGGGCGATCCTGGGCGCGCCGCTGGGCCACGACCACGTGTCGATCAGCCTGTCCGACCTGCACACGCCGTGGGAGGTCATCGAGCGGCGGGTACGGGCGGCGGCCGAGGCGGACATCGTGGTCACCTTCTACAACCCGCGCTCCCGGGGCCGCGACTGGCAGCTGCCCGAGGCGCTCGCGATCCTCGCCGGGCACCGGGAGCCGACGACACCCGTCGGTGTCGTGCGCAACGCCTCGCGGCCGGACGAGTCGAGCCGGCTGACGACGCTGGCCGCGCTCGACCCGGCGACGGTCGACATGATGACGGTCGTGACCGTGGGCAACACGGCGACCCGGGACATCGCGGGGCGCATGGTGACCCCGCGCGGCTACCGCTGGCAGGAGAGCACGAAGGAAGGCGCCCAGTGAACCCTGTGGCCCGTGTGGTCCATCCCATCGAGCAGGAGTCCTTCCGGCGGCTGCGCACCCGGCTGGACACCTCGCACTTCCCGCCGCTGACCCGGGCGGTGGTGGAGCGGGTCATCCACTCCGCCGCCGACCTGGAGTACGCGACCGACCTCGTCACGGACGAGAGTGACCTGGTGAAGGCGCATGCCGCGCTGCACGCCGGAGCGCCCGTCGTCGTGGACGTGGAGATGGTCGCGGCCGGTATCACCCGCCGGGAGACCGTGTGCCGGCTGAAGGACGCCGGGGCCGGGCCGGGGCTGACCCGTTCCGCCCACGCGATCCGGCTCGCGTACGAGGAGGTCGGGCCCGGCGCCCTGTGGGTGATCGGCTGTGCGCCGACCGCCCTGGAGGAGCTGCTGACCCTGGACGCCTCCCCCGCGCTCGTCATCGGCCTGCCCGTCGGCTTCGTCGGCGCGGCCGAGTCCAAGGAGGCGTTGCGGGCGAGCGGGCTGCCCGCCGTGAGCAACGTGTCCGAGAAGGGCGGCTCGGCGGTCGCCGCCGCCGCGCTCAACGCCCTGCTGTACCACCCGATTTCCACCGAGGAGAAACCGTGACCACCCCGCCGCCCGCCCTGCTCATCGCCGGCCACGGCACCCGGGACGAGGCCGGAGCCGAGGCGTTCCGCGACTTCGTGCGGGAGCTGGGCCGCCGCCACCCCGAACTGCCCGTCGCCGGCGGTTTCATCGAGCTGTCCCCGCCGCCGCTGGGCGAGGCCGTCACCGACCTGGTCGAGCAAGGCGTACGGCGGTTCGCGGCCGTTCCGCTGATGCTGGTGTCCGCCGGGCACGCCAAGGGTGACATCCCGGCCGCGCTGGCCCGCGAGAAGGAACGGCACCCCGGGATCTCGTACACCTACGGCCGCCCGCTGGGTCCGCACCCGTCGCTGCTGAACGTGCTGGAGCGGCGGCTGGACGAGGCCCTCGGGGGCACGGCCCGTACGCCCGAGGACCGGGCCGACGTGACCGTGCTGCTGGTGGGCCGGGGCTCCACCGACCCGGACGCCAACGCCGAGGTGTGCAAGGCGGCCCGGCTGCTGTGGGAGGGGCGCGGGTACGCCGGTGTGGAGACGGCGTTCGTGTCGCTGGCGGCGCCGGACGTGCCGACCGGTCTCGACCGCTGCGCGAAGCTGGGGGCGAAGCGGATCGTCGTCCTGCCCTACTTCCTGTTCACCGGCATCCTGCCGGACCGGGTGCGCCGGCAGACCGAGGGCTGGGCGGCCGCGCACCCGGAGGTCGAGGTGCGCTCGGCGGACGTCATCGGGCCCGAGCCGGAGCTGCTGGATCTGGTGATGGAGCGGTACGAGGAGGCCGTCAAGGGCGACCTCCGGATGAACTGCGACTCCTGTGTGTACCGGATCGCGCTGCCGGGCTTCGAGGACAAGGTGGGGCTGCCGCAGCAGCCGCACTTCCACCCGGACGACGACGGCCACCACCACGGGCACGGGCACCACCATCACGGGGGGCACACGCACAGCCATGCACACTGACGACACCGGGCACGATCTGCGGCATCACGGGGACGCCGAGGTCCGTGACGACGGGGCCGCGCTGGTCGACCTCGCGGTCAACGTCCGTGCGGACACGCCTCCGGCGTGGCTGCGGGAGCAGATCGCCGGGTCGCTGTCGTCGCTCGCGGCCTACCCGGACGGGCGGGCCGCGCGGGCGGCGGTGGCGGCGCGGCACGGGCTGCCGGTGGAGCGGGTACTGCTGACGGCCGGGGCGGCGGAGGCGTTCGTGCTGCTGGCGCGGGCACTGAAGGTGCGCCGGCCGGTCGTCGTGCACCCGCAGTTCACGGAGCCGGAGGCGGCGCTGCGGGATGCGGGGCACACCGTGGACCGGGTGCTGCTGCGCGAGAGCGACGGCTTCCGGCTGGACCCGGCGGCCGTCCCCGAGGACGCCGACCTGGTCGTGATCGGGAACCCGACCAATCCGACGTCGGTCCTGCACCCGGCCGCCACGATCGCCGAACTCGCCCGCCCGGGGCGGACACTGGTCGTCGACGAGGCGTTCATGGACGCGGTGCCCGGCGAGCGCGAGGCCCTGGCGGGGCGAACCGACGTCCCCGGCCTGGTCGTCCTGCGCAGCCTGACCAAGACATGGGGCCTGGCCGGGCTGCGCATCGGCTACGTGCTGGCCGCACCGGAGACGATCACCGAGCTGGAGCGGGCCCAGCCGCTGTGGCCGGTGTCGACGCCGGCACTGGCCGCGGCTCAGGCGTGCGTGGCGCCGCGGGCCCTGGCGGAGGCGGCACACGCGGCCCACCGGATCTCGGCGGACCGGGCTCATCTGGTGGCGGGGCTGTCCGCCTTCGCCGACCGGGGTGTGCGGGTGGCCGGTCCCGCCGAAGGACCGTTCGTGCTGGTGCGCATGCCGGACGCCGCCGCGGTACGACGGCGACTGCGTGAACTGGGCTACGCGGTGCGGCGTGGGGACACGTTTCCCGGGCTGGACGCCGACTGGATACGCATGGCCGTACGGGACAGGGCCACGGTGAACGGATTCCTGGCGGGGCTGGAGCGAGCACTGGGCTGACCCCGCCAGGGGTCCGTCAGCTCTTCCGGCGTCGGGCCACCGTCACCGCTCCCCCGCCCACCAGCAGCAGCGCCAGCGCGCCGCCCGCGAGGTACGGCGTCGTCGAGTTGCCGCCCGTCTCGGCCAGGTCGGCGCGGGCGCCCTGGGGCTGCACGTCGGCCGCCGGGTCGTGGTTCGGGGCCGAGTGTCCGGTGGGCGGGTGCATCGGGGACTCGCAGGTGGCCTTGGCCAGGGTGATCGTTCCTGCCACGTCGGCCACGTTGAGCTTCAGCGGGTTGACGGAGACCTTGAGTTCGAGGGCCGTCGCGGCCGCCGTGCGGGTCGTGGTCGCGTGCTGGGAGAGGTCGAGGCGGACCTCGCCGACGCCGGGCACCTTCACCTCGGTGGGGCCGCCCGCGGTCAGCGTGACGCGCTTGCCGAGGACCGTGACGGCGCCGAGGACGTTCGCGGAGGCGACGGGCCGCTTGCCGACCGCGCAGGTCGCCTTCGCGGTGACCGTGTCGACCTCCACGAGGGAGAGCAGGGGCAGGCCCGGGACGTGCACCTTGGCGTGGACGAGGCGGACCGAGCCCTCGGCGAGCTTCTTGTCCGCCGTGGCCCTGGCCGTGGCGACGTCCGCGCCGAGGACCGTGAACGGCTTGCCGCCGTTCACGCCGTCGAGCCGGGCGGAGAGCGCGGTTCTGTCGGCGCTCCGGGGCGCCTGGACCTCGTTGAGGGTGACCGCGAGCGGGACGTTCACGGTCTTGTTGAGCAGGGACACGTCGAGTCCGGTGCGGAGCACGACGGCGGAGGCGCGACCGTGGTCGGTGGTCGCGTGCGCGGCGCCCGCGCCCAGGACCGCGGGACCTGCGGCCAGGGCGGTGACCGTCGCGACCGTGGCGAGACGGCGTGCGGGCATACGGAAGTTGTTGCTGTTCAAGGCGGTGGGACCCCCAGACGGAACTTGCTTGGGACCCGTCAACCTTGTACGCACTGTGGGTGAACGGTCAGCTATCCTGGGTTACTTCACTCCAACGTGGATATTCCGCATGCCTCTTCGAATCACCGGGCACACGCGTTCCCTTACTCGACCACGGCCCCGTTGAGCACCACCCGGCGCGGCGCCGCCAGCACCCGCACGTCCGCCCGCGGGTCGGACTCGTACACCACCAGGTCGGCCGGTGCGCCCTCCTCCAGACCGGGGCGGCCGAGCCAGGCCCGGGCCCCCCAGCTGGTGGCCGACAGCGCCGCGACCGGCGGGATGCCCGCGGTGACGAGTTCGGCGACCTCGCCCGCCACCAGGCCGTGGGCCAGTGAGCCGCCCGCGTCCGTACCGACGTACACCGGGATGCCGGCGTCGTAGGCGCCGCGCACGGTGTCGTAGCGGCGCTCGTGCAGCCGGCGCATATGGGCCGACCAGCGCGGGTACTTGCTCTCGCCGCCCGCCGCGAGCTGCGGGAAGGTGGCGATGTTGACGAGGGTCGGGACGATCGCCACCCCGCGCTCGGCGAAGAGCGGGATCAGGTCCTCGGTGAGGCCCGTGGCGTGCTCGATGCAGTCGATGCCCGCCTCGACCAGGTCGCGCAGCGAGCTCTCGGCGAAGCAGTGCGCGGTGACGCGGGCGCCGAGCCGGTGGGCCTCGGCGATGGCCGCCTCCACCGCCTCGCGCGGCCAGCAGGCGGACAGGTCGCCGAGGTCTCGGTCGATCCAGTCGCCGACCAGCTTGACCCAGCCGTCGCCGCGCCGGGCCTCCTGCGCGACGTACGCGACGAGTTCGTCCGGCTCGATCTCGTGGGCGTAGTTCCTCATGTAGCGGCGGGTGCGGGCGATGTGCCGGCCGGCCCGGATGATCTTCGGGAGGTCGTCGCGGTCGTCGACCCACCGGGTGTCGGAGGGCGAACCCGCGTCGCGGATCAGCAGGGTGCCGGTCTCCCGGTCGGTCAGCGCCTGCTTCTCGGCGGTGTCCGCGTCCACCGGACCGTCCGCGCCGAGCCCGACGTGGCAGTGCGCGTCGACCAGGCCGGGCAGCGCCCAGCCCTCGACGGTCCGGACGTCCCGGGCCCCGGCGGGGCGGTCGTAGGTGATCCGGCCGTCGACGACCCACAGTTCGTCGCGGACGTCCTCGGGGCCCACCAGGACCCGGCCCTTCACGTGCAGCACCGCGTGATCGCTCATGCATCGCACCTTAGTGAGCCGGGACCCGGTCCTGTCAGTGACCTACGACTCGGTCTTGCCCGCCTGGTCCGAGACCGCATCCTCCACCTCCTCCACCTCCTCCACCTCGGCCATCGCCGGGTCGAGCAGGCGGGAGAGGAAGTGGCGGGTGCGCTCGTGACGGGGGCTTGCGATGACCTGGTCAGGACTGCCGTCCTCGACGATCACGCCGCCGTCCATGAAGACGACCCGGTCGGCGACCTCGCGGGCGAAGGTCATCTCGTGGGTGACGACCATCATGGTCATGCCCTCGGTGGCGAGCATGCGCATGACGGCGAGGACGTCGCCGACCAGCTCCGGGTCGAGCGCCGAGGTCGGCTCGTCGAAGAGCATCACCTCGGGGCCCATCGCCAGCGCGCGGGCGATGGCCACGCGCTGCTGCTGGCCGCCGGAGAGGGAGGACGGGTAGGCGTCCGCCTTCTCGGACAGGCCGACCCGGGCGAGGTTCTCGGCGGCGGTCTTCGCGGCCGTGGCCTTGTCCCGCTTGAGGACCCGGCGCTGCGGGAGCGTGAGGTTCTCGGTCACGGTCAGGTGCGGGAAGAGGTTGAACTGCTGGAAGACCATGCCGATACGGCGGCGTGCGGCGTCGATGTCGACGTCCGGGTCGGTGATCTCGGTGCCGCCGACGAAGACCTGGCCCCGGGTGGGCTCCTCCAGGAGGTTCACGCACCGCAGCAGGGTCGACTTGCCGGACCCGGAGGGGCCGATGACACAGACGACCTCGCCCTGGTCGATCTCCAGGTCGATGCCGCGCAGCACGTGGTTGTCGCCGAAGGACTTGTGCAGGTCCTGGACGCGGATCTCCGGGCGGCTCATCGGATCGCCTCCTTGGAACCGGACTCCATGCGGCGGACGACGAAGCCGAGCGGGATGGTGATGAGCAGGTAGCAGAGGCCCGCGACCAGGATCGGGGTGGAGTTGGCGGTCGTACTGGCCAGGTCGTTGCCGAACTTGGACAGCTCGCGCTCCTCCAGGGTGACGCCGAGGAACAGCACCAGCGAGGAGTCCTTGAAGAGCAGGACCAGCTCGTTGGTCAGCGGCGGCAGAATGATCCGGAAGGCCTGCGGGATGATGATGGAGATCATGGCCCGGGCGGGCGAGAAGCCCAGGGAACGGGCCGCCTCCATCTGCCCCTTGGGCACCGCCTGGATACCGGCGCGGATGGTCTCCGCCATGTACGCGGCGGAGACCAGGCCGAGGGCGACCGCGACCTTGCCGTAGGTGCCGCCGGGGTACTGGATGTCCGGGAAGGCCAGCGGCACTCCGACGCCGACGAAGATGAAGATCAGCAGGGCCGGCAGGCCGCGGAAGATCTCGATGTAGACACCGGCGACCCAGCGGTACGGCCCCACGGAGGACAGCCGCATCAGGGCGACGACCATGCCGAGGGCGAGGCCCACGACGAAGCCGGACAGGGTGTACAGCACGGTGTTCTTGAGCGCCACCGTGATGACGTCCGGGAACATCTGCTCGGCGATGTGGGCCTGCGCGAACTGGTTCTTCAGCCGTCCCCAGTCCGCCGCGGCCGCGAACGCGACCACGGCGGCGACGAAGACCGCGTACTGCGCCGCGCGCGACAGCCTGCGCTTCTGGCGGCGCGTCAGGCCCGTCTTCCTCGGCTGGATGTGTGTGTCCGTCTCGGTCATGGGGTCAGGAGGCGGACGGCGAGGCGGCGGAGGTGTCGTACGGACCGATCCACTGCTCGTAGATCTTCTTGTAGGTGCCGTCGGCCTTGGCGTCCTTGAGGACCTTGTTGACGGCGGCGAGCAGCGCGGTGTTGCCCTTCTTCACCGTGAAGCCGTACTGCTCACCGGTGTTGAGGTTGTCGACGACCTTGAAGGCGTCGGCGTTGGCCTTGTCCTTCAGCCAGCCCTGGACGACCGGGTAGTCGATGATGACGGCCTGGACCTGGCCGGTGCGCAGACCGTTGAGGACCGCGTCGGAGGAGTGGAAGGAGACCGGGTCGAAGCCCTTGCTCTTGGCGTAGTCCTCGCCGGTGGTCTGCGCCTGGGCGCCGAGCTTCTTGCCCTTGGCCTTGACGTCGGCGAGCGAGTTCACGCCGGCCTTCTTGTCGACGAGGACGGCCTGGGTGGCCTCGAAGTACGGGTCGGAGAAGTCGACGTTCTTCTTGCGCTCGGCGGTGATGGTCATGCCGGCGGCGGCGAGGTCGCACTGCCCGGAGTTGAGGAAGGCGCCGGTCTTGAAGTTCTCGAACGGCGTGTCGAGGATCTGCTGCTTGACGCCCAGGTCCTTGGCGACGAGGTCGATCAGGGAGACGTCGAAGCCCTGCACCTTGCCGTTGATCTCCGACTGGAACGGCGGGTACGGCAGGTGGGTGCAGGTGGTCAGCTGACCGGCCTTGACGAGGTGGACGCCCTTGACGGTGGTCTTGCCGCTCTCCGAGCCGCCGGAGGAGCAGCCGGCCACGAGCACGAGCCCGGCCGTCGCGGTGGTGGCGGCCAGGATGCGGGTCCGGCGTCCGAGGAGCGTTTTCATGAGGGGATCTCCCTGTGGGGGAACTGTGGGTTCCGATTATAAGGAAGAGTTTGAGTCTCTCAAATCAAACCGATGGTTACGGAGCCTTTCGACTTAAGATCGATGGAGTCGCACCCTTTGACACCCCCCTGAACGAAGAGAGCAGCGCCGTGAGCCACCCCTTCCTCGATCTGCCCCCGCTGAGCGCCGAGCGGTTCGCCGCCATCGAGGACCGGGTGGCCCGGCTGCTGGACACCCGACAGGACGTCGTGATCACCCAGGGTGAGGCACTGCTGCCGCTGGAGGGCGCGATCCGCGCGACCGCCGGTCCCGGCACGACGGCGCTGAACGTGATCACGGGCCCGTACGGCCAGACGTTCGGCAACTGGCTCCGGGACGCCGGTGCGACGGTGTACGACCTCTCGGTGCCCTTCCACACCGCGGTGACGGCCGAGTTGGTCCGGGAGGCCTTCGCCGCCCACCCGGAGATCGACTTCGTGTCCCTCGTCCACGCGGAGGCGGCGACCGGCAACACCAACCCGGTCGCGGAGATCGGCGAGGTGGTACGGGAGCACGGCGCGCTGTTCTACCTGGACGCGGTCGCCTCCGTCGGGGCGGAGCCGGTGCTGCCGGACGCGTGGGGCGTGGACCTGTGCGTGATCGGCGCACAGAAGGCGATGGGCGGCCCGGCGGGTGTGTCGGCGATCTCGGTGAGCGAGCGGGCGTGGGCCCGCATGGCGGCCAACCCGAACGCGCCACGCCGCTCCTACCTCTCCCTCCTCGACTGGAAGGAGCGCTGGATCGACGGTGGCCGCAAGGCGCTGCTGCACGCGCCCGCCCAGCTGGAGATGCTGGCGCTGGAGGCGTGCCTGGAGCGGATCGAGTCGGCGGGCCTGCGGACGGTGATGGCCCGGCACCGCGACGCCGCGCTGGCCGTGCGCGCCGGCGCGACCGCCCTCGGCGGAGGCCTGGAGCCGTACGTGTACGAGTCGAAGGACGCGGCGCCGGTGGCGACGACGCTGCGGACGCCCGCGGGTGTGGTGGCGTCGGAGCTGGTGGCACGGGCGCTGGCGGCCGACCCCGCGCTTCCGCTGGCCGCGGGTGGTGAGGCTCTGGCCAAGGAGATGATCCGAGTCAACCACTACGGGGCGGATGCCACGCCGGGCGCGGTGCGCAGCTGCCTCACGGCACTGGGCGCCGCGCTGGCCGAGCGAGGGCTGGACGTGGACGTGCCGGGTGCCCTGCGGGCGGCCGAGCGGACCGAGCCCGCTGCGTGAACCCTCGGCGTGCGGCAGGGGTGCGCCCGTCGCGCCCCCGCCGCCGTCCGCGCCGGCCGGTTCGATCCGGTCATCGGTCATGCGATTCCCCCTCAATTCACACGACCCACATGAATTCCGGCCGCTATTTCCAGAATTCATTCGAGAGCAGCTTCCCGTCTTCTTCTGCCCGCTTTTCGCGAGGCTAAACAACAAGATTTCGTAGGGATTTCCAGGCTGTGACACACTCCACATCGAGGGTGTTTTGTCATCATTTGACATGGGTCAACTCAGACATTTCGCCACCCCTGGCGCTCACCTCGGTCGGCCCTCCCGTGCATTTCTGAATTTGCCTCGCTAAATTCCTGCCGCATGACTGCCCGACCAGCAGACCTACTCATCGACCGACCGACCATGTCCGACGGAGCCGCGCTCTGGCGTCTCGCCAAGGACTCGGAAACCCTCGACCTGAACTCCTCGTACAGCTATCTGCTGTGGTGCCGGGACTTCGCCGGCACCTCGGCGGTGGCGCGCGGCGCGGACGGCGAGCCCGTCGGTTTCGTCACCGGGTACGTGCGGCCCGACCGCCCCGGCACCCTGCTCGTCTGGCAGGTCGCTGTCGACTCCGCCCACCGGGGTCTGGGCATCGCCGCCGCCCTGCTGGACGGGCTGACCGCCCGGCTCACCGCCGAGCGCGGCGTCACCCGCGTCGAGACCACCATCACCCCCGGGAACACCGCCTCCGAGCGCCTGTTCACCTCGTTCGCCACCCGTCACGGCGCGGACCTGGCCCGCGAGGTGCTGTTCCCCGCCGACGTGTTCCCGGACGGCCCGCACGACCCCGAAGTGCTGTACCGCATCGGCCCGTTGACCCCCACCGCGCACTGAGGAGCGATTCACCGTGACCATCACCCAGCCCGACCTCAGCGTCTTCGAGACAGTCGAGTCCGAGGTGCGCAGCTACTGCCGCGGCTGGCCCACCGTGTTCGACCGTGCGCAGGGCAGCCGGATGTACGACGAGGACGGCCACGCGTACCTCGACTTCTTCGCCGGGGCCGGTTCACTCAACTACGGCCACAACAACCCGGTCCTGAAACGGGCGTTGATCGACTATCTGTCCCGGGACGGCGTCACCCACGGCCTGGACATGTCGACCACCGCCAAGCGGACCTTCCTGCAGACCTTCCAGGACCTGGTGCTGCGCCCGCGCGACCTGCCGTACAAGGTCATGTTCCCGGGCCCGACCGGCACCAACGCCGTCGAGTCCGCGCTGAAGCTCGCCCGGAAGGTGAAGGGACGGGAGGCGATCGTGTCGTTCACGAACGCCTTCCACGGCATGTCGCTGGGCTCCCTCGCCGTCACCGGCAACGCCTTCAAGCGGGCCGGCGCCGGCATCCCGCTGGTGCACGGCACGCCCATGCCGTTCGACAACTACTTCGACGGCACGGTCCCGGACTTTCTCTGGTTCGAGCGGCTCCTCGAGGACCAGGGGTCCGGTCTCAACAAGCCCGCCGCCGTGATCGTGGAGACCGTGCAGGGCGAGGGCGGCATCAACGTCGCCCGCCCGGAGTGGCTGCGGGCGCTCGCCGACCTGTGCGAGCGGCAGGACATGCTGCTCATCGTCGACGACATCCAGATGGGCTGCGGCCGTACGGGCGCGTTCTTCTCCTTCGAGGAGGCGGGCATCACGCCCGACATCGTCACGGTGTCCAAGTCGATCAGCGGGTACGGCCTGCCCATGTCGCTGTGCCTGTTCAAGCCCGAACTCGACATCTGGGAGCCGGGCGAGCACAACGGCACCTTCCGCGGCAACAACCCCGCGTTCGTCACCGCCACCGCGGCCCTGGAGACGTACTGGACCGACGGCTCCGCCATGGAGAAGCAGACCCGCACCCGCGGCGAGCAGATCGAACAGGCGCTGATCTCCATCACCGAGGAGAACCTCGCCGACGTGAAGGAGTACCGCGGGCGCGGTCTCGTCTGGGGCCTGGAGTTCCACGAGAAGAACCGGGCCGAGCGGGTCGCCCGGCGGGCCTTCGAACTCGGGCTGCTCATCGAGACGTCCGGCCCGGAGAGTGAGGTCGTCAAGCTGCTGCCCGCCCTCACCGTCACCGCCGACGAACTGGACGAGGGGCTGAGCACCCTCGCCCGTGCCGTCCGGGAAACCATCTAGCAAGGAGGCTGTGCACCACCGTGATCGTCCGATCTTTCAAGGACATCGAAGGCACCGACCGGCACGTGCGGGCGAAGTCCGGCACCTGGGAGAGCAAGCGGATCGTCCTCGCCAAGGAGCGCGTCGGCTTCTCCCTGCACGAGACCGTCCTGTACGCCGGGACCGAGACGTCGATGTGGTACGCCAACCACATCGAGGCCGTCGTCTGCGTCGAGGGCGAGGCCGAACTCACCGACCACGAGACCGGGAAGACCTACACGATCACTCCCGGCACCATGTACCTCCTCGACGGGCACGAGCGGCACACGCTGCGCGTCAAGGAGGACTTCCGCTGCATCTGCGTGTTCAACCCGCCCGTCACCGGACGGGAGGACCACGACGAGAACGGCGTCTATCCCCTGCTCACCGAGCCCGAGGAGGTGTGACACCGATGACCACCGTCACCGACCTGTATCCCAGCCGCGGCCCCGCCGAGGTGATCCTCCCCCGCCAGGACCCGGTGGTCTGGGGCTCCCCGCAGACGCCCGGCCCGATCGCGACCGCCGACCTCCAGTCGTACGAGCGTGACGGGTTCCTCGCCATCGACCAGTTGATCTCCCCCAGCGAGGTCGAGGTCTACAAGGCCGAGCTGGACCGGTTGATCGCGGACCCGGCGGTCCGGGCCGACGAGCGCTCGATCGTCGAACCGAAGTCGCAGGAGATCCGCTCCGTCTTCGAGGTGCACCGGATCAGCCAGGTGTTCGCGAACCTGGTGCGGGACGAGCGGGTGGTCGGCCGGGCCCGGCAGATCCTCGGCTCCGACGTCTACGTCCACCAGTCCCGGATCAACGTCAAGCCGGGCTTCGGGGCGAGCGGCTTCTACTGGCACTCGGACTTCGAGACCTGGCACGCCGAGGACGGCCTGCCGAACATGCGCACGGTGTCCGTCTCGATCGCGCTGACCGAGAACTACGACACCAACGGCGGCCTGATGATCATGCCGGGCTCGCACCGGACGTTCCTGGGCTGCGCCGGGGCCACGCCCGAGGACAACTACAAGAAGTCGCTGCAGATGCAGGACGCGGGCACCCCGTCCGACGAGGCGCTCACCAAGATGGCGAGCGAGTACGGCATCCGGCTGTTCACCGGCAGGGCCGGCTCGGCGACCTGGTTCGACTGCAACTGCATGCACGGGTCCGGCGACAACATCACGCCGTTCCCGCGCAGCAACGTCTTCATCGTGTTCAACAGCGTGGAGAACGCGGCCGTCGAGCCGTTCGCCGCGCCGGTGCGCCGGCCCGCGTTCGTCGGAGCAAGGGATTTCACCCCGGTGAAGTAACCCCCGAGAGCACCGGGCCGGGGCCTCCTCGTGTGGGACGGGAGGTCCCGGTCCGGTCGTGTCAGCCGGACAGCGCGTCCAGCAGGCGATCCACGTCCGCGGGCGTGTTGAACAGGTGGAAGGACGCACGCAGGTTGCCCGCGCGGTCGGAGACCTCGATGCCGGCGCGGCTCAGCTCGGGCTGGCGGCCGCCGAGCCCGGGGACCGAGACGATCGCCGAGCCGGGGGCGGGCACGGGCGTGTGGCCGAGGGTCGCGAGCCCGTCCCGGAACCGGTCGGCGAGGGCCACGTCGTGGGCGTGGACGGCGGCCATGCCGAGTTCCTCGATCAGTTCGAGGGAGCGGCGCAGTCCGGCGTAGGTGAACAGGGCGTGGGTGAGGTCGAACCGCCGTGCGGAGTGGGCGAGTTCGTCGACCGGGCCGTAGCAGCTGTCCCACGGCTGCTCGGCCGCGACCCAGCCCGCGAGCAGCGGGGTGAGCCCGCCGAGGTCCTCGGGGACCGTGAGGAAGGCCGCGCCGTGCGGGCCGAGCAGCCACTTGAAGGAGACCGTGGCGGTGAAGTCGTAGGCGTCCGCGTCCATCGGCAGCCAGCCGGCGGCCTGGGAGAAGTCGACGTAGGTGCGCGCGCCGTGCGCGCGGGCGGCCTCCCGCAGGGCGGCCAGGTCGGCGACGCGGCCGTCGGCGGACTGGGCGGCGCTGACCGCGACCAGCGCGGTGTCCGGGCGGACGGACTCGGCGATCCGCTCCAGCGGCACCGCGCGGACCTTGAGGTCGCCGCGGACGTGGAAGGGGTTCAGCACGGAGGTGAAGTCGTCCTCGGCAGTGAGGACTTCGGCTCCGGCGGGCAGCGAGGCGGCGATCACGCCGGAGTGCGCGGCGACCGAGGCGCCCGCCGCGACCCGGGTGGCAGGGACTCCGGCGAGCCGGGCGTATGCGGCCCGGCAGGCCTCGACGTCCTCGAACAGCGGGGTCAGCGGACGGCCCTCGGCCCGCAGCAGCGCCGCCTCGTGCAGGGCGGCGACGGTACGGGCCGGCAGCAGGCTGTTGCTCGCGGTGTTGAGGTACGTGGTCTTCGGGGTGAACTCGGCGCGGACGAGGCTCTCGAACGTCTCCGTGGTCTCCATGGGTCCACTCTGCGGCCGGATGAAGTCGTAGTCCATTGCCGATTTTTACGTGGATCCGCTTAGAGACGCTTATACGTCCGCGCCGACCTGCGGTTTCTCAGTGCTGCGGCACCGCGCACCCGTCCGGGCCGCAGGCCGCCCCGTCCCCTTGGTCGCCCTGATCGACCAGCTTCAACGGGGACCGCTCACCCCAGGCCTGGGTGAGCGCCTGGGTGAAGACCTCGGCGGGCTGGGCACCGGAGACGCCGTACGTACGGTCCAGGACGAAGAAGGGCACGCCGTTCGCACCGAGCTGGGCGGCTTCGCGCTCGTCGGCGCGGACCTCGTCGGCGTACGCGTCCGGGTCGGCGAGCACCGCGCGGACGGCCGCGGCGTCCAGTCCGGCCTCGGCGGCCAGCTCCACCAGGCGCTCGTCGCCCTCGGTGAACACGGACCGCTCCTCGGCGAAGTTCGCCCGGTACAGGATCTGGATCAGCTCGTCCTGCCTGCCCTGCTCCTTGGCGAAGTGCAGCAGACGGTGCATGTCGAAGGTGTTGCCGTGGTCGCGGTCCCGGGTGCGGTAGTCCAGACCCTCGGCGGCGGCCTGGGCACCCAGGTTGTCCTCGCCGGCCTGGGCCTGCGCCTCGCTCATGCCGTACTTCCTGGTGAGCATGGTGATCACCGGCTGGACGTCGCCCTTGGCGCGGCCCGGGTCCAGCTCGAAGGAGCGGTGCACCACCTCGACGTCGTCACGGTGCGGGAAGGCAGCCAGCGCCTTCTCGAAGCGGGCCTTGCCCACGTAGCACCAGGGGCAGGCGATGTCGCTCCAGATCTCGACGCGCATGTCTTCGGCTCTCTCCAGGTCGTACGGGCGCGGAGGCTCTCTCCACCCGGTACGTGAACGTTCAAACAGCGACGTTCATTCCCCGGGCACCGAGAAGCGCAGGAAGAGGTGGTGATCGTCCTCGGCGGGCGGAT
This sequence comes from Streptomyces sp. NPDC085866, assembly GCF_044541035.1. Lineage (NCBI taxonomy): Bacteria > Bacillati > Actinomycetota > Actinomycetes > Kitasatosporales > Streptomycetaceae > Streptomyces > Streptomyces sp. NPDC085866. The sequence continues at coordinate 384,974 of NZ_JBITSQ010000008.1, read as the reverse complement.
TCTCCGGGTCGGGGACCCAGCCCTGGCGGGCGTAGAAGCCCTGGGCCCGGGCGTTGTCCACATGGACGTCGAGCACGGCCGTCAGCCGGCCGTCGGCCCGCCACTCCTCCACGCAGGCCGCGTGCAGGGCCGTGCCGATACCGGCGCGCCAGTGGCCGGGGTCGACGTGGAACTGGAACAGCTTGACCGTTTCCGCGGGTGCGCCGTCCGGGGTGCGGAAGGAGGCGACACCGACGATCCGGCCCTGTTCGACGGCACACAGCACATGGCCGTCGAGCCGCCGGATGGAGCCGCGCCAGGCCTCGGCCCAGTCGACGTCGGCCTGGGGGACGCCGTCCGGGTAGTACGTGGACCTGGCCCGGAAGTGCAGATCGGCGATGGTCTCGGCCTCCACGGGCAGGGCGGTGCGGATCACCAGGGCGCCGCTCACGCGTTCACTGATCATGCAACGGAGGACGTGCGGGCACCGGCCCCGGTTCCACGCCCGCCGCGCCCTTCACCCTCAGCTGCCGTCCCGCAGATCGTCCGGCCAGCCGGGCCGGAACTCGATGTGGTCGTAGGTCACCACACAGCCCTCGCCCATCGGCGACTGGGTCATGAAGCCGATCAGCGCCGCGCCGGTCTCCTTCTCCTCGCCGAGGGTGAAGAGCCGGACGAAGGTCCAGCGCTCGCCGTCCCGGGAGGCGTGGAAGGCGAAGGCCCGTCCGGTCCGGCTGACCCGCAGCCACACCGAACTCCCCTCCACGGTGAAGGAGTTCGCGTCGTCGGAGTGTCCCCGGGTGACCACCGTGCAGACGGTGGGCACGTCCGGGGAGTACTCCAGACAGAGCTTGGCCCAGGCGCGCTCGCCGACGTGGACGTAGAGCACTCCGGCGTCGAAGGCGGCGCCGAACCCGACGGTGACCCGCGCTATCAGCTGGAAGTCGCCCTCGGGCGCCCCGAGCAGCCGGGGCGCGTCGGAGGCGGGCTCCAGGGCCTCACCGGTGGGCGTGACGAACCGGTCCTGCCGGGGCCCGGCCCACCCGGTGAGCACGCCCCCCTCGTAGGACCAGTTGCCGTCGGGCCCGTAGGTCCGAAGAGGGAAAGGGAGTTCGGGAAGTTCCACGTCCATGGCGCGAGTCTCGCAGGTTGCCTTGCCTCCGTCTCGTGAACCGGTTCAGCGTTCGAGGCCGCCGTTGAACCGCCGAGGGAGGCCCAGCGGGTTGTCGTCCCGCAGCTCCGGCGGCAGCAGGGCCTCCGGTGCGCCCTGGTAGGTGACGGGCCGCAGCCACCGCTCGATGGCCGTGCCGCCCACGGACGTGGACGTGGAGGTGGTCGCCGGGTACGGACCGCCGTGGTGCTGGGCCGGAGCCACGGCCACGCCCGTCGGCCATCCGTTCACCAGCACGCGACCGGCCAGCGGAGTCAGCTCGGCGAGCAGCTCGGCGCCCCGGCCCTCGCCGGCGGCCTCCTCGGCCGACAGCTGGACGGTCGCCGTGAGGTTGCCCGGCAGCCGCGACAGCACCGCCGTCGCCTCGCCCTCGTCCTCGTACCGGACCACCACGGTCACCGGCCCGAAGCACTCCTCCAGCAGCAGGTCGTACGCGCCCTGCTCGGCCAGCCTGCTCGCCGGCACCGTGAGGAACCCCGCGCTGACCGTGTGCTCGCCACCCGCGCCCGGCGTGACCGGCGTGTCCACCTCGGGCAGCTGCGCCCGCTCGGCGACGCCCGCGACGAAGTTGTCCCGCATGCGGTGGTCGAGGAGGACACCCGCGTCGGTGTCGCTGACGGCGTCGGTGAGCGCCTTGACCAGGCCGTCGCCCGCCGCGCCGGACGGCACCAGCACCAGGCCCGGCTTGACGCAGAACTGGCCGACGCCCAGCGTCATGGACCCGGCGAGGCCGGACCCGATCGCCTCCGCCCGCTCGGCCGCCGCCGCCTCGGTCACCAGGACCGGGTTCAGCGAGCCCAGCTCACCGTGGAACGGGATCGGCACCGGGCGCGCGGCGGCCGCGTCGAACAGGGCACGCCCACCGCGTACGGATCCGGTGAAGCCCGCCGCCGCGACCAGCGGGTGCTCGATCAGCTCGACGCCCGCCTCGAAGCCGTGCACGAGGCCGACGACACCCTCCGGGATGCCGTGCTCGGCGGCGGCCCGGCGCAGCACCTTGGCGACCAGCTCGGACAGGGCCGGGTGGTCCGGGTGGGCCTTGACGACCACCGGGCAGCCCGCGGCCAGCGCGCTCGCGGTGTCGCCGCCCGCCACGGAGAAGGCGAAGGGGAAGTTGGAGGCGGAGTAGACGGCCACGACGCCCAGCGGGACCTTGTAACGGCGCAGGTCCGGTATGGGCGGAGTGGCGGTGTCGTCGGGGTGGTTGATGATGACGTCCAGGAAGGCGCCCTCGTCGACGATGTCGGCGAAGGCCCGCAACTGGTACGCCGTGCGAGCGAGTTCGCCGGTCAGCCGGACCGGGCCGAGGGCGGTCTCGGCGTCGGCGGTCTCGATCAGACCGTCCTTGGCCGCGTTCAGGCCTGCCGCGGCCGAGCGCAGGAAGGCGGAGCGGACGGTGCGGTCGGCGAGGGCACCACGCAGGGCGTGTGCCGCCCTGACGGCCGCGTCCACCTCCTGGGCTGTGGCCTCCACCGCAACCTGTTCACGCTGCTTCCCGGTGCGCGGGTCGACACTCCAGACTGGTGCTGCTGCCACCGCGGGTCCCTCCAAGTAAGGCCGCACTTCCTGGGTCAACCATCAGCCGCGTTCGATATACTGAACGCTGTCTCTGATGATGAATACGCTGCTCGGAGACTATATATCCAGGTCCTCGTCGAACGAAGGGGTCAACGGCGATGTCGGCAGGCGAGACAGGCGGGGCGCAGGTCAAGTCCGCGGTGCGGACCGTTGAATTGCTCGAGTACTTCGCCGGCAAGCCCGGTATGCACTCCCTCGCGGCCGTCCAGGAGGCCGTGGGCTACCCCAAGTCCAGCCTGTACATGCTGCTGCGCACGCTCGTGGAGCTGGGCTGGGTGGAGACGGACGCGACGGGGACGCGGTACGGCATCGGGGTGCGGGCACTGCTCGTGGGCACCTCCTACATCGACGGCGACGAGGTGGTGGCGGCGGCCCGCCCGACCCTGGACCGCCTCTCCGACGACACCACGGAGACCATCCACCTGGCCCGCCTGGACGGCACGAACGTCGTCTACCTGGCGACCCGCCAGTCCCAGCACTACCTGCGCCCCTTCACCCGCGTCGGCCGCCGCCTGCCCGCCCACTCCACGTCCCTCGGCAAGGCGCTGCTCGCCACCCACACCGACGAACAGGTCCGCAAGCTCCTGCCGGAGACCCTCCCCGCCCTGACCGAGCACACCATCACCGACCGCGAGAAGCTGATCGAGGAACTCCACCAGGTCCGTGAGCAGGGCTTCGCCGTGGACCGCGAGGAGAACACGCTGGGCCTGCGCTGCTTCGGCGTGGCCATCCCGTACCGGACCCCCGCCCGCGACGCCATCAGCTGCTCGGTCCCGGTGGCCCGCCTGACCCCCGCCCACGAACAGATGATCAAGGACGCCCTGTTCGACGCGCGGGACCGCCTGACGCTGGCCACGCGGAGGCTGTGAGGAGGACGGCGTCTCCGCCGAGCGGCGGAGACGGATCGTCGTCACGCAGGAAGTGGGCAGCCCCGTGGGCACGGGAGCGTTGAGGCATGACTTCCTCAACCGCCGCCGACGCCACCAGCCCGCGGCTCCGCCCCGTGCTGCGGCTCGTGGCCATCGTCTCCTGTCTGCCCTACCTGTCCCTCAAGCTCGCCTGGATCTCCGGGAGTCATCTCGGCATCCCGGACGGGAGTCCGTTGCTGGAGCACCGGATGGTCATGGCACTGGCCAACGGGCTCACCGTACTCATGGACGCCGCTGTCATCGTGCTGGCGCTGTTGCTGACCCAGGCATGGGGGCGGCGGGTGCCCGCCTCGGTGCTCGCGGTGCCGATGTGGGTCGCCACGGGCCTGCTCGCGCCGATCATGGTGGGCTTTCCGCTGCAGATGGTCGTGCACGCGGGTTCGGACAGCGGTGACGACCGGCCGTTCCTCGACGGGTGGGTGTTCGGGGTCGTGTACGGGGGGTTCATCGTGCAGGGGCTCGCTCTGGGGGTGCTGTTCGTCGGGTACGCCCGCGAGCGGTGGGGCCACCTGTGGCGGGGGCGGGTGCGGGAGCTGCCCGCGCACGGCACGGCGGCCGCGCAGCGGACGACCGCCGTGACGGCGGCGCTGCTCGCGCTCTTCCCGGGCACGCTGCGGCTGCTGTGGGCCTGCGGGTTCACGGCCGGGCGGAACCTCAGCGGCGGCCGGCTCATGGAGGTCGTCTACGCCGGATTCCTCGCCGCCGCCGTCACCGGGGCCTGGCAGCTCGCCTTCCGCCGCGCCCGCACCCTGCCGGTCACCGTGCCGCTCGCCCTGGCCTGGGTCGGCTCCGGGGCGGTCGCCTGCTGGGGCGGCTGGATGGCGCTCGGCGCCCTGGTGACCTCCCACGATCTCGCCCACCGCCCGACACCGGCGATGAGCCTCACCTACGCTGTGCACATGATCGTCGGCCTGCTCGTGGCAACCGTCGCCGCCCACCACTTCGCGGACCGGTCGGCCAGGACCCCACGGTGACCCGGGCGTTGGGACTCCTCTTCGGCGGGCGAGCCCGGCGCCGCTGGATCCATCTGATCCTCGGCGGCGCGCTCGCCATGCCGTACGTCCTCGTCGGCTCGGTGATCGTCGGCCCGCTCGCCGGTGTGGACGACGTGTTCGGGTCCCTGCCCCTGCAACTCGGCTCGTTCGCGTTCGGGTTGCCGCTCGCCACCGTGACCTCGCTGTTTCCGCTGACCCGCCCGCTGGAGGCCGGCGCCGCCCGCGCCCTGTGCGGGATCGAGGGGGACGCCCTCGCCCACGCCCCGGCCCGGACGCGGTCCGAACGGGGGCGTACGGCCGCCTGGTTCACCCTGCACCTGGGCCTCGGCGGGATCATCTCCGGGATGTCGCTGGCCGTACCGCCGTTCGCGGTGTTCCTCATGCTGCTGCCCCTGTTCCAGGGACTGCGCGACACCCGGATCGGCACGCCCGAAGTCCTATGGCACGGCTGGGGGTTGGCGCTCTGTCCGGTCGCCGGCCTCGCCATGCTGATCGCCCTGGCCGCCTGCGTCGCCGCGTGCGGGGCGCTGCTCGCCCACTGGGCGCCCGCCCTGCTCGGGCCCAGCCCCGCGGACCGGCTCGCCGCGGCCGAGGCCCGGGCCGCCGACCTCGCCGTACGCAACCGGCTCGCCCGCGAGCTGCACGACTCCGTCGGACACGCGCTGAGCGCCGTCACCCTGCAGGCGAGCGCCGCCCGCCGCGTCCTCGACACCGACCCGGACTTCGTCCGCGAGGCCCTGGCCGCCATCGAGGACACCACCCGGCGCACGGTCGGCGAACTCGACGCCGTACTGGGCGTGTTGCGGGACGGCGACGCACCGGGCACCACCCCCGCCCCGACCCTGGCGGCCGACCTGGACGGGCTGCTGCGCCGGACCCGGGCGGCCGGGCAGCGGGTGACGGCCACCGTCGACACCGGCCCCGCCGCCCTGCCCCCGCTGGTTTCCCGGGAGGCGTACCGGATCGTCCAGGAGGGCCTGAACAACGCCCTCAAGCACGCCGGTGAGCCGGTCGTCCTCCGCATCGCCACCGTCGACGGCCACCTCGACATCACCGTCGAGAACCCCCTCGGCGCCTGCACCGCTCCCCGTCCCGGCGGCGGCCACGGCCTGCGCGGCGTCGCCGACCGGGTACGGCTGCTCGGCGGCACTTCCCGGGCGGGGGCCGAGAAGGGCACCTGGCGCCTGCACGTCCGACTGCCACTGAAGGGATCCACGTGACCGACGAAAGGGCGGCCATCACCCGGCCCGCCATCCGGATCGTCCTCGCCGACGACGAGCGCATGGTCCGCACCGCCCTGCGCGCCATCCTCTCCGCCGAGCCCGGCCTCGAGGTGGTCGGCGAGGCGGCGACCGGCGCCGAGGCGGTGTCCGTGGTCCGGGAGCTGCGCCCCGACGTCGTCCTCATGGACGTCCGTATGCCGGAGGTGGACGGCATACGGGCCACCGAGCAGATCCTCGCCACCCTCGACGAGCCGCCCCGGGTCGTGGTCGTGACCACCTTCGAGAACGACTCCTATGTGTACGACGCGCTGCGCGCCGGAGCCGTCGGGTTCCTGCTGAAGCGGGCGGACGCCGACGCGCTCGTCCAGGCGGTACGACTGGTCGCGCGCACCGACAGCCTGCTGTTCCCGTCGGCCGTACGCGCCCTCGCGGCCGAGCACGCGCGCACGGCGCCCGCACCCCCGGCGTGGGTGAGCAGGCTCACCGGACGGGAGAGCGAGGTGCTGCGGCACATGGCCGCCGGGCTGACCAACGCGGAGATCGCCCGGCGGATGGACGTCGGACCGGCCACCGTCAAGTCGCACGTCGCGGCGGTGCTCGCCAAGACGGGTGCCCGGGACCGGACGCAGGCGGTGATCGCCGCGTACGAGGCGGGTTTCCTGAACGTGCGATGAGAAAACAGGACGTACGGGAACGATCGCCCCCGTCTCGATCGTCTTCACGAGCGGGATGAACAAGACGATCAGGCGGGCGTCCGTCTTCGCGCTGCTGCTCGTGCTCGCCCTGCTGGTCAGGGCGACCTGGGTGCAGTTCTACGACGGCAAGGCCCTCGCGGACGACAACGACAACCGGCGGAACGTCATCGAGACGTACTCACACCCGCTCGGGAACATCATCGTGGCCGGGGACGCGATCACCGGCTCGGCGCGGACGAAGGGCAGCGACCTCGCGTACAAACGGACGTACAAGAACGGCAAGCTGTACGCGGCGGTGACGGGCTACGCCTCGCAGGCCTACGCACCGACCCAGCTGGAGGGCATCTACCAGGACCTCCTCAACGGCACGGACAACCGGCTCAAGACCGTGATGGACACGGTCACCGGTAAGCGTGCCGACCCGGGTGACGTGCTCACCACGATCGACCCGGCCGTGCAGAAGGCGGCGTACGACGCGCTCGGCGACAACAAGGGCGCGGCCGTCGCCGTCGACCCGAAGACCGGCAAGATCCTCGCCGTGGTGTCGACCCCCTCCTACGACCCCGCGCAGCTCACCGACGCGAACACGGCGGGGGTGGCCTGGAAGAAGCTCAACGCGGACAAGGACAAGCCGCTCACCAACCGGGCGCTGCGCCAGCCGCTGCCGCCGGGCTCGACGTTCAAGCTGGTCGTGGCGGCCGCCGCGCTGGAGAACGGGCTGTACAAGAACGTGGACGACCGCACCGACAGCCCCGACCCGTACACCCTGCCGGGCACCACACGGGAACTGCCGAACGAGAACAAGTCGGCCCCGTGCGAGGACGCGTCGATCCGGGTCGCCCTGCGCTACTCCTGCAACAACGTCTTCGGCAAGATGGCCGTCGACCTCGGCCAGGACAAGGTGAAGGCGATGGCCGAGAAGTTCGGCTTCAACGACGACGAGCTGGACGTGCCGGTGCGGGCCTACGCCAGCGTCTACCCCTCGAACATGGACAAGGCGCAGACGGCCCTGTCGGGCATCGGCCAGTTCGACGTCACCGCCACCCCGCTCCAGATGGCCATGGTGTCGGCGACCATAGCCAACGGCGGCAAGCTGGTCTCGCCGCACATGGTCTCGCAGATCACCGACAGCAGCGGCGATGTGTTGAAGGACTATGCCGACAGCGCGGACACCAAGGAGATCGTGAGCTCCTCCACCGCCGAGCAGTTGCAGTCGGCGATGGAGACGGTGGTGAAGGACGGCACCGGTACGAACGCGTTGATCGACGGGGTGACCGTCGGCGGCAAGACCGGTACCGCCCAGCACGGCGAGAACAACAGCAAGACGCCGTACGCCTGGTTCACGTCGTACGGCAAGTCGGACAGCAGCGGCAAGGAGGTCGCTGTCGCGGTGATGGTGGAGCAGTCGGATGCGGCCCGGTCCGAGGTGAGCGGCAACGGGCTCGCGGCGCCGGTGGCGAAGGCGATGATGCAGGCAGCACTCAAGTAGCCGAGGGGAAGGGGGCGGTTCGGCAGAACCGCCCCGTCGGCCCTACTTCACGCCCAGGATCTGCTCCACCGGATCGATCGCGAAGTAGACCAGGAAGAGGACGGACACGCCCCACAGCAGCCAGTTGACCTCCTTCGCCTTGCCGAGGACCGTCTTGATGACCACGTAGGACAGGAAGCCCGCGCCGATGCCGTCGGTTATCGAGTAGGTGAACGGCATCGCGGCGATGGTGAGGAACGCCGGGATGGCGATCTCGTACTTGTCCCAGTCGATGTGCTTGACGTGGGTCATCATCAGGAAGCCCACCGCGATCAGCGCGGGCGCCGCGGCCTGCAGCGGGACGATCGTCAGCAGCGGGGTGAGGAAGAGCGCGAGACCGAAGAGGCCGCCGGTGACCAGGTTGGCGAAGCCGGTGCGGGCACCCTCGCCGACACCGGCCGCGGACTCGATGTAGGCGGTGTTGGAGGAGGCGGAGCCGACACCGCCGGCGACGGCGGCGGCGCCGTCGATGAACAGCACGCGGCCGATGCCGGGCACCTGGCCCTTCTCGTCCAGCAGTCCGGCCTCCGCGCTGATGCCGACGATGGTGCCCATGGCGTCGAAGAAGTCGGACAGGATGAGGGTGAAGACCAGCAGGACGGCGGTGAGGACGCCGGCCTTGGCGAAGCCGCCGAACAGGCTGAAGTGACCGACCAGGCCGAAGTCCGGGGCGGCGACGATCTTGTCCGGGACCTTCGGGGTGGTCAGGCCCCAGCTCTTGATGTCGGCGACGGCGTCGATGACGATCGCGACGACGGTCATCGTCACGATGCTGATGAGGATCGCGCCCTTCACCTTGCGGGCGAGCAGCGCGATGGTCAGCAGGACGCCGAGACAGAAGACCAGGACGGGCCAGCCGGTGAGGCGGCCGACGGCGCCGAGCTGCACCGGGACGGTGGTGTGCGCGACGTCCGGGATGCGGCTGACGAACCCGGCGTCGACGAAGCCGATGAAGGCGATGAACAGGCCGATGCCGACGCCGATGGCCTGCTTCAGCTGCTGCGGGATCGCGTTCATGATCGCCTCCCGGAGCCCGGTGAGGACCAGCAGGCAGATCACGAGGCCTTCGAGGACGACCAGGCCCATCGCGTCGGACCAGCTCATCAGCGGGGCGAGTTGGAAGGCGACGACGGCGTTGAGGCCGAGACCGGCGGCGATGGCGAGCGGGAGGTTGCCGCCGACACCCATGATGATCGTCATCACACAGGCCACCAGCGCGGTGGCGGTGACGAGTTGACCGGTGTCGAGGGAGTGGCCGAACTTGTCCTTGGCGCTGCCCAGGATGATCGGATTCAGGACAAGAATGTAGGCCATGGTGAAGAACGTGGCGAAGCCGCCGCGTATCTCCCGGCCGAAGGTCGATCCCCGCTCGGAGATTCTGAAGTACCGGTCGACGCTGTTCCCGGCAGGTGGCGCGGCATCCGGCCGCTGGTCCACCTTCTGCGTCTCGGACATGGTCCTACTCCTCGTTGCCTGATGAGCGTGTGCGGATGCTGGCTGGATTGTTCCCGCGTCGAACCCGTTTCAGGTTTTCAACGTGTTACGGAATCCGGTTCGGTGTGCCATACGTTGTCCGACCCCCCGCACGGCTGACAGAAAGCGATCACTGCTACGCTTCCGGATCCCCGTCCGGGGCTCCACCGGGCGTTCGCATGTCATTCACATGACACTCACAGAGTTGCACTGGGAAGAGGTCACCCGTGGGCTCAGTCGTCGACGACGCCGCCTCCGTGGAGTTCCATGCCTTCTTCGAACAGCACTACGCCGAACTCTCCCGCCTCGCCCACCTGTTGACCGGCGAGGCCGACGCCGCCGACGACCTGGCCGCGGACGCGCTGCTGGCGCTGTGGCACCGCTGGGACCGGGTGCGCGCGGCCGACCATCCGGTGGCGTACGCGCGGGGCGTGGTCGCCAACCTGGCCCGCACCCGGATCCGCAGCGCGGTGCGCGAGCGGCGCCGGATCGCGCTGTTCTGGTCGCACCGCGCGGAGAAGACCGAGAACCCGGACGTCGCGGGCGTGGTGGACGTGCAGTCGGCGCTGCGTCGCCTGCCCTTTCGCAAACGCGCATGTGTGGTACTTCGGCACGCGTTCGACCTGTCGGAAAAGGACACCGCGCTCGCCCTCGGGGTGTCGGTGGGTACGGTTAAGAGCCAGACATCCAAGGGCATGGCCGAACTGCAACGCCTGCTCGGCGCCCAGGGCATTCCGCAGAGGGTGCACGCGGCGATGGCGCGCGGCGGCGGGAGCGGAGGAAGGAACCGATGAGGCAGCAGGACGTGCACGACGAGCTGCGCGCCCGGCTGCACGAGGCGGCCGAGGCCCACGAACCCGACCGCGCGCGCATCCTGGCCCGGGTCGAGCGGGGCATGGCCGCGAGGATCAGCCCCGACCACCGGGCCACGCTCCCACCGGTGTTCGGCTGGGTGCGCGTGGTCAGCGCCACCGCGGCGGTCGCCGGAGTCCTCGCGGTCGGCGGGTACGCGGTGGCGTCCGCGGTCAAGGACAACACCACTCCCCCGCAGCAGACGGTCGCGGTCTCACCGACGCCCACGCCCTCGCCGGACGCGACGAGCCGGGCCCCGGTTCCGCCGGTGAAGCCGGTGCCGAGCAGGGCGCCGGAGACACACGAGCCGAGCAGCTCCCCCTCCTCGAAGCCCTCCGCCCCGGCCCCCGTGGTGCCGTCGGCCGATGGCGAGACGGACGGCCCGCTGTGGTCGGACGGCTCGGTGGACCCGCACAGCAACGACTTCTGGGCGCAGAGCAACGTCACGCTCAAGACGAGCGAGCAGCTCACCTCCCTCACCGTGCAGCTGAAGGTCGCACAGACCGGCGGGGTCGGCTCGGCCGGCGTCTGGCGCTCGCTGCCGGAGCAGGACTTCACCCTGACCGTCGGCGAGCAGGACGGCTTCCTGGTCTACACCTGGGTGCTCAAGGAGGACCGTACGGTCCCCAAGGGCGAGTGGGTGTTCGCCGGGCAGTACGACCACCAGCGCGGCGGCCGGGACGCGAAGGACGACAGCTACACGGTCAAGGCCACGGCGGACGGCACGCAGCGCGCGGTGGGCGGCGACTTCGCGGCGCACACGGACGGCGCGGGCGACTCGTAGAAGTTCCTCCCCTCGTCCGCGTCCGCCGCGCACACGCTCCGACACCCGCTCCCTCACCACGGGTTCGTACCGGGGAAACAACCACACGTTCGTATTCGACGTCCCCTCTAGTGCCTGCCGGCCTGAGCCCCCCTCGGCCGGCAGCGGAACGCCCCCGCCGGTGACGACCGGCGGGGGCGTTCGTGCCGCGACGTGCGGCTCGCTCAGAACTCGGCGTGCTGGCCCTTGTGGTGCCCACACACGTGCGCCGTATGCCGGACCGCCTTCCATCGCTTGGAGCAGCTAGTTCATCGTCGATCCGATCGCGGCAGAGCCTGTGGTGAGGAAAGTCGTCGCCGGCAGGGAGCCGTCCGACTTGCGGGCGCCGTACGCCGTCGTGGCATCCGTGGACTTGAAGACAGGCGTACTCACCCCGCTGTCCCAGTTGTTGGCGGCGGAGACGGTGTGCGAACTCAGCTTGGACAGGCCGCCCTTGTTGCTCACGGCGAGATTGCGGGCCAGCCGGGCCTTGCCCGTCTCGAAGAAGAAGCCCGCCTGCGCGTTCACGTACGCGGTGTTGCGGTTCAGCGCGATCGCCCCGGTGTTGGAGTTCTCGGTGAAGCCGTTGAGGCTGTTGTCCCAGGCCGCGTTGTTGTTGACGACGTGTGCGACCGAGGCTCCCCCGCCGCCCAGCTTGAAGCCGTTGCCGTTGCCCTCGAAGGCGGAGTCGTTCCAGCGGTTCTTGCCGTTGCCGAAGGCCCAGGAGTGCTCGATGGTGACCGGCGAGGAGAACTGCCACAGGTCGAGGCCGTCGTCGGAGTTGTTGTACAGGCGGGCGCCGGTGACCTTGTTGCCGGTGCCGGAGCCGAACTTGATGGCGATGCCGTCGGCGTTCTGGCCGTGCCCCGAGGCGTCGTAGTTGCCGTAACTGTCCAGGTTCTGGACGAGGTTGTTCACGGTGTTGTCGCCGCGCAGGGTGAACCCGGAGTCGCCGTTGTTCGCGGTGACGAGGTTCTTGAAGACGCCTCCGGTCGAGGAGGTGACGACGAAGCCCTGGGCCGGGGACTTCTGGAAGGTGAGGTTCTGCACGGTCCAGTAGCTGCCGTAGATCCCGGCGAGCCAGGAGCCGGCGGGCAGCTTGGAGCCGTCGATCTTCACCGTCTCGGTGCCGTACGCCTGGAGCGTGATGCGGTTCGAACCGGTGCCGCCGGCCGTGGACTTGAGGGTGGCGGTCGGGTAGTAGGTGCCGCCCCGCACCTGGATGACGGTACCGGCGGTGGCGTTCCTGACGGCCGACTCCAGCTGGGCGGTGGTGGAGACGGTGACCGCGGTCGTGGCGGCCTGGGCGCCGCCGTTCGACAGGCCGAGGTAGACGCCGCCGGCCCCCGCGGCCACGGCCACCGCGGCGGCGATCGAGAGGGTGCGCGTCCTGCGGTGACGTCCGGTGCTCTGCCGCACTGGCCGTTCCTTTCCTAGGGAGTTGAGACGCAATCCAGTCGCCGCCGTGGCCGGAACAGGTTGCCGCGCCCACGCGAAAACAACCGAAACTTTCGGCTGTCCGGGGAGCCCTCACACCGATTGACGCACCGTTCCCCACTGGCCACACTCCGAGAGCGCGCACCGATCAACAGAAATCCCCAAACTCACACAGGACTGTCATGCGCCCCAGAACCAGAACCCTGCTGGTCCCCCTCCTGGCCGCCCTCTTCCTCACCCTGCTGACCGCCCCGCCGGGCTCCGCGCAGTCGCGGCACCCGAAGTACGCGGGCTATCTCTTCGCCTACTTCACCGGCGAGGGCACAGCCGACGGCGAGCAGATCCGCTACGCCCTCAGTCAGGGCAACGACCCGCTGCACTGGCGGGAGATGAACGCGGGCAAGCCGGTGCTGACCTCGACCATCGGCGAGAAGGGCCTGCGCGACCCGTTCGTGATCCGCTCCCCCGAGGGCGACAAGTTCTATCTGATCGCCACCGACCTGCGGATGTACCAGAACAGCAGCGGCAGCTGGGACTACGTCCAGCGGCACGGCAGCAAGTCGATCATGGTCTGGGAGTCCACCGACCTGGTGCACTGGACCGACCAGCGGCTGGTGAAGGTGGCTCCGGACAACGCGGGCAACACCTGGGCCCCGGAGGCCTACTGGGACGACCGGCTGCACGAGTACGTGGTCTTCTGGGCGTCGAAGCTGTACGCCGCCGACGACCCCGACCACACCGGCTCGACGTACAACCGGATGCTCTACGCGACGACCAGGGACTTCCGCAGCTTCAGCGAACCCAGGGTCTGGGACGACCCGGGCTACTCGGTCATCGACTCGACGGTGATCAAGGACAAGGGGACGTACTACCGCTTCACCAAGGACGAGCGGGACCCGAGCTCCAGCTCACCCTGCTCGAAGTTCATCACGGCGCAGAAGTCACGGAACCTGACCGACACGTCGTACGACTTCGTCTCCGACTGCATCGGCAGCGGCTCGGTCCAGCGGGGCGAGGGGCCGACCGTGTTCAGGTCCAACACCGAGAAGAAGTGGTACCTGTTCATCGACGAGTACGGCCTGCGCGGCTACGTGCCCTTCGAGACCACCGACCTCTCCTCGGGCAGGTGGACCCTGTCGACGGACTACGCACTGCCCGCCAGCCCCCGCCACGGCACGGTTCTGCCGGTGACGGGGGCCGAGTACGAGCGGCTGCTCAGGACGTACGGCTGACCGGACGGGTCAGGACACGAAGTACGTCGGGTTCGGCAGCTTGTAGGTACGGTCGGCGTAGCCGCCGTCCAGGTCCGAGTACTGGTCGCCGAAGTTGGCGATGACCTCGTACCCCAGGTCGTCCTCGATGTGCTTGCGGGTACCGGACTTGTACTGCACCGTCGTGCAGGTCCAGGTGCCCGGGGTGGCGCAGTCGCCCAGGTAGGCCGGCGGGTTGGCCTTGTCCTTGAGGAACATGTGGTCGGCGTCGAGGTTCACATCGGCGCCGATCTTCTTCAGGTTCTCCACGGCGGCGGTGCGCTGCGCCTCGCTGAGACCGGAGTTGTAGAAGACCTCGACGCCCTTGGACTCGGCGTACTGGACCAGCTCGGGGCTGCCGAACACGGCCGGACGGTCGGCCTTGTTCACGTAGTCGGCCCAGGTGGTGGGGTTGTACGTGTAGTTGTAGCGCTTCTCGTAGTCGAGGCTGAGCAGCAGCGTGTCGTCGATGTCGAAGACGACGGCCGGCTTCTCGCCGTGGCGGTGCGCCTTGCGGGCCGCCTTGTCGATGTAGCGCTTGGCGCTGGCGTCGATGCGCGCCAGGTCCTGGGCGTACGGGCTGTCCGGGGACGCCTGGTAGACGCCGTTGCTGTCGGCGGTGGTGCCGTAGTAGGTGTCGATGTCCTTCACCAGGAGCCCGATGTTGTAGGGCTCGTGGGTCGAGTTCGCCGTCGACTGACCGGCCGTGGCCGCGCCGGCGCCGTACAGGGCGCCACCGGCGAGCGCGCAGGCGGCAGTGATCGCCGCGATCCGCTGTGATTTATGCATGACAGGTTTCTACGCGCGTCACCCAGTCCAATGCGAGATTCGTTGCCTGATCGATACACACCAATTTGGTTGAAGGTAGGGGCAGTCAGTGGCAGGGCGGGTCGTAGGGCTCGCCGGGGACGTATGCCTTCCATTCGGGCTCGGTGATCCGGTCGCCGTAGCTCTTGCAGATCAGGTACTTCAGGTCCTGGGGGTTGGTGGACCAGACGTCGACGGTCGATCCGGTGGCGACCAGCAGGGGCTTCCCCTGAGTGCTGTACGACAGGCTCCCGAAGCCCCCTAGGCCCCCGGCTTGGTAGGCGAACGCACCCTTGTAGAACGGAGTCCGTGGGTGGCTGACGTCCCACAGCTCGATGTGAGCATTGACCTCCCCGCTGATGGCGTCCAGGTTGCCGGCGCTTCCCCAGGCGAGGGTCCGGCCGTCGGGGCTGAAGGCGAGGCCTCCTGTCGAGCCGACTGTGCGCATCACGACCGGGTAGTGCTTGTGGTCGTTCGTGATCCGGCCGTCCTCGACCGCCCACAGGCGCGTGGTGTCCGCGGAGTCGGTTACGGCGAGCAGTTTGCCGTCGGGGCGGAAGGCGGACTCCGACACACCGGCGCCTCGCGTGAGCCACCGGGTCGACTGGGACACCGGATGCCGTGGGTTGTCCACGGTCCAGGAGAGCAGCGTGTCGGCGGTGTTGGCGACCAGGAGCCGTCCCTTCGGGGCGAAGGTGGCGCGGAAGACGTCACCCTTCATGGAAGCGGTCTGCCGGGGGCGCGAAACGGTGGTGACGTCGAACATCCTGACCGCGGGGGTCAGGCTCCGGGAGGAGTGATAGTCGTTGTTGTCGACCACGGCCAACAGGTGTCCGTCCGCACTGAAGGAGATGTCCTCGACGCCATAGGCGATGTCCTTGATGGTGGCGATGACCGGTGCGCCGGACCGACGGGTGTCCCGCAATCGGACGACATGCTTGTTTCCACTCAGCTCGCTGAGGGCGAGGATCTTCCCGTCCGGGCTGAAGGCGGCTCCCTCTGCTCCTATGTCGCCGCTGCCCGGCAGCAGGGCCAGACTCTTGTGGAGCGTGGCCGCACCGGTCAGGTCCCACAGGGCACCGCCGTTGGCACCGTGAATGACCAGCAGCCGCTTGGAGCCGCCGCTGAACTTCGCGGTCGTCTGGAAGCCGGACGGGGCTTGGCCGAAGCTGGCCGCAGCGGTGGGGTGGTCGGTGTTCTCCACGTACCACAGCAGGACTCCGCGGCTCGTGGCCCGCAGCAACCGGTGGCCACGTGGCGTGAAGAGAGCCGGACCGGCCATCCCGTCGCGGTCTGCGATGCCTCGCAGCTGAGCGGCTTGTCGCAGGTGCGGATGTGCGGTGACGCCCCAAAGATAGGTGGTGCCTCTACAGGCGGTCGCCAGGACCTTTCCGTCCGGGCTGAACGCGGCGGAGGCCAAGGTCGACTCGCAGTCGGTCGACCACTTGTCCTCCGCGGTACCCGCCGATGCCGGCTGCCCCCGATCCCGCAACTGCCACAGCCGGACGGAGATCTCCTTCCCATCCCCCGGCCCGGCCAGCAGCCGGCCGTCCGGGCTGAACGCCACCCGGTGCAGCGGCCTTCCGGTCAGGGTGTAGGTGTCGTTGCCCAGCTTGAGACCGGGGAGGACCGCCGAAGCAGAGGTGCGCTTCTGGTCCGTCGTGTCCCACAGTCCTACCTTGCCGTCACTGCCGGCGCTGGCCAGGAGACGCCCGGACGGCGCGAAGGCGAGCGAGTCGACATCCCCGGTGTGGCCACGCAGGGTGCGCAGCGGGTGTGGGGCGGACCGGTGGGCGATGTCCCACAGTTGGATGGTTCCGTCGACGCGGCCGAGGGCGAGCGTGCGGCCGTCGGGGCTGATCGCCAGCGACAGAGCGTTGGTCCGTTGCTCGGGGACGGCAATGCGGCGCGGTCGGTCCGGCCTGGTGACATCCCACAGCCCCAGCGACCCGCTTGCCGTGCTGCCCGCACGCACGGCGGCCACGAGCCGGCCGTCCCGGCTGAGTGCCACCGCACCGGTCCGCATCTGGCCCAGGTTCCCCAACTTCTTACCGTGCGCCGTGTCCCACAGGACGACATCAGAGCCGGTCGAGATGGCCATCCGGTCGCCTCGGGCGTCCAGGGAGATGTCGTCGGCGGGGGCGTCGGCCATGAAGACGCCCGGCTCCTCCATGGCGGCGATCATGGAAGCCGTGCCGGCCCCCGGATCCAGCCTGTTCGCGACGACGCTGAGCTGCTTGGCCAGCCCGGGCCGGCTCTGCAGCAGTTTCTCCGCCTCCGCCGTCACCAGCCGCGCGACAGCCTGCCGACGCTGAGCCGCCTCCTTCTGCCCCGACCACCAGGCCAGTCCCCCGCCCGCCCCGGCCAGCAGGGTCAGCACGCACATACAGGCGATCACGGCCCTGCGGATGTGCACCCCGCGGCGCTCCTGACGCCACGACTGGTTCAGGAACTCCGCGAGCCGCGGTTCGAGTTCACCGGCGTACTCCTCCCGGGAGCCACGCGCGGCAGCGGTCAGACCCGCACCCTCCAGACGCTCCCGGGTGGCAGCAAGCCGCGGCCCCCGATAGAGCAGCGAGGGATGCCGGTCCGCCTCCCACCAGGCAGCAGCATCGACAGCCACCTGCTGCCGCGCACGCAGCCACTCCCGGTCCGCGTCGATCCACTCACGCAGCCGGGGCCAGGCGTGCAGCAGGGCGTTGTGGCTGATGCGGACCGTCCGCTCGTCGAGGACCAGCAGCCGTGCCGCGGCCAGCCGGTTCAGGGCCCGCTCGGCGGCCTGCGGGTCCGGCAGGCCGTCCAGCAGTACGGTCCGGTCGACGGGGCGGCTGGTGTCCGGGGCGTCGTCGTCGATGTGCACGAGACGCGGCAGCATGCGGCGCGCGGCGGCGCGGCCCGCGACGTCCAGGTGGTCGTAGGTGTCGTCGGCGGTCTGTTTGATGGCTTCGTCGATGCCTCCGCTCTCGCGGTAGCCGGCGACGGTCAGCCGTCTGCCCTGACGGTGTCGCCAGGTCGACCAGAGTGCGTGGGAGAGCAGGGGCAGGGTGCCGGTCTGGGACCGGGTCAGCCGGGCGGCGCCCAGTTCGTGGATGAGCAGGTCGGCGAGGCCCTCGTCGAGTTCCAGGCCGACGGCAGCGGCCGGGCGCTCGATCGCGGCCCTCAGCTCCTCCTGCTGCATCGGGCTGACGAGTACTTGGTTGGACCGCAGCACCGCGTCCAGCTCGGGCAGAGCCTGCGCGTGGCCGTAGAAGTCGGCGCGCAGGGCGGCGACGACGAGCGTCCCGGCCTCGGCCAGGGCCGTCAACGCGGCGAGGAACGCGGTGCGTTCGGTTCGGCTGCGGCAGAGGGTGAACAGCTCCTCCAGCTGGTCCACCACCAGCACCAGGCGCCGCCGGTCCGGAACGAGGTCGTGGACCCAGCCGACGGCGGCTTTCGGGTCCTCTGCCGCCAGGACGGTGTCACCCCGCAGAGCGGTGGTCAGGCTGCGGAGGGGGTGTTCGCCGGGGGTCAGGACAAGGCCGGGCCAGGCGGCCGAGCCGGGCAGCAGCGGGGTTCCGGCCCGTAACGCGGCGAGGAGTCCGGCGTGCAGCAGGGAGGTCTTGCCGGCGCCGGACGGCCCGACCACCGCCAGCGGCCGGCCCTGCTCGACGGCCTGGAGGCAGCCGCGGAGCAGTTCGTCGGCCAGCTTCTCCCGGCCGTGGAAGAACTCGGCGTCGTCCACGGTGAACGCGTCGAGGCCCGGGTACGGGCAGGGGCCCGGTGCGGGCTCCTCGGTCGCGGTGCCGTCCGGCTCGTCGGTGGCCGGTGCGGCCGCGTTGACGGCGACGACCAGTCCGCCCGAGCGGTCGCCCGCCTGGCGGCGCGGCAGCGGTCCGCCGCGGGCCCGTAACGCGCGGAACAGGTGGTCGTAGACGTCGTCCAGGGTGAGCAGGCGCGGTGCGCGTGGATCGCCGTCCCGCAGAAGCGTGATCAACTCGCCGGTGAGGGCGGTGTGTTCGGCGTCGTCGGGGGCCAGCGCCAACTGCTCGGCGGATCCGAGCAGGTACATCCCGTGTCCGGCGGGCAGGCTGAAGGCCGCGGGCTGGGGCGTGCCGTTGCCCAGCCGGGCGCGGCCGGAGAAGCAGCAGTCCAGGATGACGATCACGGACGCGGCGCGGCACAGGGTGAGTGCCTCGCGCAGGGCCGAGAACGAGAGCGCCTGGTGTGCGGCGAGGCCCGGGGTCAGCCGGTCGGTGGCGCTCGCGGCGAGGTACAGCTCGTCGCCGGGGCCGATGAGGCCGTGTCCCACGTAGTACACGAGCAGGGTGCTCTCGGCCTCCTGCGCCGCGTCGGCGACGGCCAGGGCCATCGTGCGGGCGTCCGCGGGGTCGATGAGCGTGCGCAGCCGGTCGGGGCTCACCCCGCAGCGTTCGGTCAGGGTGGCCGCCAGGGCTTCCACGCTGCGCGGCACCGCCGGTACGGAGGTCAGCGTGGGGCCGTGGTGGGTGCCGGTGCCGATGAGCAGCACCCGGGCGCCGGAGGACCCCAGGGCGGTGCCGGGCGTGGGGGCGGTCGGTGACTCGGTGGACCTGGTGGTCATAAGGCGCCGCCGTCCGCTTCCCGGCCGCGCTCCAGGAGCCGGGAGGTGTCGGTCACGAAGGTGCGCAGTTCCTGCGGGGTCATCGGCCCGACGAGCTTCGTGGAGATCTCCAGCGAGGCGCCGTCGGGCCGGGTCGCCTTGACGGTGACGTTGCTGTGCCGGCTGCGGATCCAGGCCACCAGGGCGGTGGTGAGTCCGGTGGCCGCGCCGCCGGAGCCGAGCGCGACCACCAGGCCGTCCAGGACCGGGCCCAGTGTGCCGGGCACCGGTGGTCCCTCCCGTGGAGTGACTCTGCCGCGCAGTTCGTCCGCCTCGGTGAGCCAGGCGAGCAGTGACCGCGTCTCATCTGCGGCGGTGCCCTCGTCGGCACCCTCCGCACCCTGTGCGAGATGGACATCCACGTGTACGTCCACAGGCTCCCCCGATCCTGCATCCTGTCCCAACGGTCCGTCAGGCAACAGGGTAGGGCGATCGGGTGGAACCTGACCCGAGAATTCCGGTCACTGGTCCCCCCTCTGGTTCACCTCGCACACGCCTTCTAGTTCATGGTCGCCCCGATCGTCGTGCTGCCCGTCGTCAGGAACGTGGTCGACGGCAGGGAGCCGTCCGAAAGCCGTTGCCGGCGTTGTCCCAGGCGGCGGAGTTGTTGACGACGTGGGCGACCGTCACGCCGTTGCCGTTGCCGTTGCCCTCGAAGGCGGAGTCGCCCCAGCGGTTCCTGCCGGTGCCCGAGCCGAACTTGGCGGCGACGCCGTCGGCGTTCTGGCCGTGGGTGGCGGCGTCGTAGTTGCCGTACGAGTCCAGGTTCTTGACCGTGTTGTTCACGGTCCCGTCCCCGGTGAGCGTGAAGCCGGAGTCGCCGCCGTCGATGGTCTTGATGTTGTTCCAGTCGGTGCCGGTGCACGACTGGCAGACGACCGCGCTGTCCGGGGAGTTCTGGAAGGTGATGTCGGAGACGTTCCAGTAGTCGGCGGTCAGCTTGAAGATCCAGGAGCCGGAGGGCAGCGAGGACCCGTCGATCTTCACGGTCCCGGAGCCGTACGCGGTGAGGGTGATCGGGGAGGACGAGGTGCCGTCGGCCGTCGACTGCAGGGTCGCGGTCGGGTAGTAGGTGCCGCCGCGCACCTGGATGACGGTGCGGTGGCGCTCTTGATGGCGTTCGTCAGGTCGGTGGAGTTGCTGACGACCACGGTCGCGGCGTGGGCCGGGTTGTGAGGAGGCCGAGTCCGAGGGACGCGGCGGCGACGGAGAACGCGGTGAGTGTGCTGATGCGACGCATGACGTGCGGGTCCTTTCGTCGATCAGAGTGAGCGGGTCGGTCGGGGACGCCAGTCGCCGAGGTAGGCCGCCGGGGTGTGCAGCGTGGCCTCGGCGTCGGTGAGCTGGGGCCGTTCGGCGGGGACGGTGATCACCGCGCCCGGCCCCGAGTTGCGGTACTCGGCGAACCGCTGGTTCTGCCACGGGTGGGCGGCCGACATGTCGGTGTAGGGCGCGGCCGCGTCGATGCCGGGGCCGAGCCAGGTGTCGCGGACGGTGAGCATGGGGCGGGCGGTGGGGTCGGAGCCGGGCACCCAGGGGCGGGCCAGCTTGTAGTAGGCGTCCGGGGCCTCGCTGCTGACGCGGCTGCGGCTGACGAGGTAGCCGCGCGGGTTGGCGACGGCCGTGGAGGGCGCGAAGACGAAGCCGTAGGGCGCCCCGGCCAGGTCCGTGCGGTCCAGGGTGCGGAAGTGGCAGTGCTCGTAGACGGCGGTGGCCCGCCCGAAGACGAAGTCGACGTCGCCCTCGACGTAGCAGTGGGCGTAGTACTGGCGGGCGAAGGTGCCGAGGGCCGTCGAGTCGGCGTACAGGGTGTCCTGGTGGCCGAGGAAACGGCAGTGCAGGAAGGCGCTGCGGTCGCCCTGCACCTTGATGGCGACGGCCTGGGTGCCGCTGATGTCCGGGTGGTCGGTGCACAGCCAGTCGTTGGCGAAGGTGATCCAGCGGGCGGTGAAGCCGTCGGCCTGCACGGTGGTGGTGGCCGACCCGGTGGTGCCGTAGGTGCCGCCGCCGGGCTTGGGGGTGCCGGCCGCGCGGTCGTACACGATGACGACGTCCCGGGGGTCCTCGGAGGCGCCGATCCAGGTCATCTCCGTACGGCTGACGTCGACGGCGACCGTCTCCCGGTAGGTGCCGGGTGCGAGGACCAGCGTGCGGCCGCTGCCGGTGGCGGCGGTCACCGCGGCCTGCACGGAGGTGAAGTCACCGCCGCCGTGCGGGTCGACGTACAGGGTCTGCGGGGTGAGGCGGCGGGCCGGTGACCCGTACCGGCCGAACGGGCGCGATCCCCCGTCGGCCCGCGCGGGGACGACGGTGAGGCCGAGCGCGGCGGCGGCCGCGGCGCTCGCGACCAGGAGTCGCCGTCTGGGCAGGGGGAGTTGGGGCGAGGGCATGGGAGCGCTCGCTCCTTCGCGGTGGGGCTCGTGAGAAAGAGAAGGGGCGGGGCCGGACGTCCGGCCCCGGTGGCGTCAGCCCGGACGTCCCGCGCCCGCGCAGTGGTCGACCAGGCCCGGCACGGCCTCGGCGGGGTCGACCCTGGTGCGCAGGGTCGGCGTCCAGCCGGCCCCGGACTGCAGGATCTCGCCCGGGACCTCGGTGTTGTGGACGGCGATCAGATCCGTCGGCACGCCGTTGACGTAGTTGTCGTCGGCCGTGAGCGGCGACTCCTTCCACTTCTTCAGGATCGAACCGGTGCGCACGCCCGTCGGCAGGGTGAACGCGTTGTGCTCGGCGACGAGTTGGGACTCCATGCCGATGCCGTAGCTGTAGGAGTAGCCGTCACCGGCGACGAAGTGGTTGTTGTAGGAGTCCACCTGCCCGAAGCGGACGCGGGGTGCACGCTCGACCAGGTTCGAGAACAGGTTGTGGTGGAAGGTGACCTTCAGGTGCCCGCGGTCGACCGCGGCCGTGGACGCGCTGTCGCTGTTGCCGATGAGGATCGTCTTGTCGTGGTCCTCGAAGACGTTCCAGGAGGCGGTGACGTAGTCGGCGCCCTTGACGATGTCGAGCTCGCCGTCGTGCTGCTCGTAGATCCGGCCGAAGTAGTAGGGCAGCGTGCTGTCCGGGTGGTCCCCGTCGGTGAAGGTGTCGTGATCCATCCACACGTGCGTGGACCCGTAGATCACCGCGCTGTCGTACTCGGAGTTCCAGTTGCCGTCGGCGGTGTCGGTCGGGTCCCACTGCGGGAAGCAGTCGAGTGGGCTCTCGAAACTCAGGTTGCGGACGATGACGTTGTCGACGCCCTTGATCTGGAGGCCGGCGCCCTTGAAGCCGGCGTCCCTGCCGACACCGACGATGGTGGTGTCGGCGGGGATGTTCGCCTTGATGTAGGCGTCCTGCTGGGCGGCGGAGGCGCGGCGCAGGCCCTCGGGGCTGCCGTCGGGCTCGTTGTCGAGGTTCTCGGTGCGACCCCACACCGCCGGGTCGTAGGTCTTCAGGTAGGCGTCGAAGTCGTACCCGGGCACGGCGAACGAGGCGCAGCTCGGCCCGTCCGCGTCGATCGTGCCCTTCACTCTGATGATCTTCGGAGCGCTGCCGCCGTCCGCGAGGGCGGCCTTGAACTGCTCCCAGGTGGTGACGGTGTAGACGTGCGCGGCGTCGGCGGCGGCACCGCCGGTCGTCCCGGTGCCGTGGGCGGCCCAGCCGTCGTCGGCGGGCAGCACCTGCCGGTCGAGTCCGGCCCGGTGGGCGGCCTGCGCGGATCCGGTGCCGGTGACGGCGAGCACGAGAGCCGTGCAGCCCACGACCGCGGCAATGACGCGTCCATGACATTTCTGTGTACGCACTGTGCGGGTCTCCTCTTTCACGAAGGTGACGACGGTGATGCGGGCGGCCAGGTGATCCAGGACGTGGGGATGTCCGCGTGCAGCCGGACCACGTCGTGCCGGGCCGACACCCGGGTGCGCAGCAGCTCCTGCGCCACCAGCCGGGCCACGGCGATGGCGCCCGGCGGATTGAAGTGCGTGTTGTCCTGCTCGGTGTCCGTCCAGTTGAAGTACTTCTTCGTCTCCTCGACACCCAGCTCCTGCCACAGCGCGAGCGACAGCGCCTCGATGTCGAGCAGCGCGACACGCTCCGCTACGGCGAGCACGCGCATGGCAGCCGGGTAGTCGCCGTGGGTCGGCACGGCGTTGCCCTCGGCGTCGAACCTGCGGCGCTCGACCGGGGTGGCGAGCACGGGCCGGGCGCCACGGGACCGGGCACCGTCGAGGTACAGCCGCAGATACTCCTGGTACGTCGTCCAGGGCTCGGTGTACCGGGCCGGGTCGGTGGCCTTCTCGTCGTTGTGCGCGAACTGGACGATCAGGAGGTCCCCGGGCCGGATCACGGACAGGATGGCGTCGAGCCGCCCCTCGTCCACGAAGCTCTTCGAACTCCGCCCGTTCACGGCATGGTTGGCGACCTCCAACTCCTTCCGGAGAAAGAAGGGGAACGCCATTCCCCACCCGGTCTCGGGAGCGGCGTCGGCGTATTTCTGGGCGGCGGTGGAGTCGCCGGCGATGTAGACCGTGCGACGCCCCTTCGGGCATCGGCCGACGAGAGGTACGGCGGCGAGGGCGGCAGAGGTGACCTGTCTGCGGGTAAGAGACACAAGGGTGCCTTTCCAACAGGGAGTTGGACATTCAGGGGCGCGGGTCTGCATCAATGTGCGACTCCGTCGCGCGGGCGCGACCGGCCCCCACCGGCCGGCAGCCCCCGCACAACCGGAACCACCCGAGCTCTCAGTGGTTCTTCTTCCAATCGGCCTGCGCAGCATTGAGCTGATCGGCGAGCGTGTCCAGGAACTCCTTCGCGCTCATCTTCCCGAGCAGCAGCTTCTGGAAGTTCGGCTCGTTGTCAGCCTTGGAGATCGTGTTCCAGTCGGGCAGGTAGTACGGCAACTGCACGATCTTCGTGCCGCTCCCGTTCAACGCCTCCGCCGCCAGCTTCGTGGGCTCGGCCCGCTGAATCCACGTGTCCTTCGCGGCGTCCGTGTTCGCCGGCACCTGCCCCGCCGACTCGTTGAACTTGGAGTTCTCCTCGGCGGACACGGCGAACTCGATGAACTTCCACGCGGCGGCCTTGTTCTTGCTCGACCTGAACAGGCTCAGCCCGTCCACCGGGTTGGACACCTGCACCCGGCTGCCGTCGTCCAGCGTGGGGTTCGGAATGCCCCGGAACTTGTCCTTGCCGAGCGCCTTCAGATGGTCCTGGTACGACCCCAGGTTGTGGCTCAGCATGCCGATCGTGCCGCTGTCCCACTGGGCGACCATCTTCGTGAAGTCGTTGTTGACGTCGGCGGACGGGGTGTCCTTCTTGTACAGCGCGACGTACTTCTCCAGCGCGGCCACGTTCTTGGGGTCGTTGACCGTGGTCTTGTCGCCGTTCCAGAACGAGGTGATGCCGGTCTGGCCGTACACCGCGTCGAGGGCCGGGGCGATGGCGCCCTCGCCGCCGCGGATGGTGAAGCCGAACGCGTTCTTGCCCTTTTCCGTGAGCTTGTCGGCGGCCGCGTAGAACTTCGACCAGGTGGTCGGCGCATCCAGACCGGCCTTCTTGAACAGGTCCGTCCGGTACCACAGCGTGCCGTTGTTGGCGGAGGTCGGCACCTGGTACAGCGTGTCCCCGCCGCCCGCCGCCTTGCTGACGTCGATGAGGTTCTGGCTCAGCCTGCCGTTCAGCGGACTCTTCGAGAGCCGGCCGTCCAGCGGTTCCAGCGCGCCCTGGACCGCGACCTCGGCGAGCATCGCGGTGCCCACCCCGCCGACGTCCGGCAGGCCGCCGCCCTGGATGGCGGTGTCGTACTTGGACTGTGCGCTCGCCGCCGGGATGCCGACGTACTTGACCTCGATTTCCGGGTACTTCTTCTCGAAGTCGGCGATGACCTGCTTCCAGATGTCGGTGCGCACACCGCCGTTGTTGTCCCAGAAGGTGATCGTGCCCTTGCCGGGGCCCTCGCCCCCCTTGTCCCCCGCGCCGCCGCTGCCGTCGTCGCCGCAGGCGGTGGCGGTCAGCGCGAGCACGGAGCCCAGGGCGACGGCCGTGGCGGCGCGCCTGCTTCTGTGGATGCTGCTCTTCATCGGTCGGCTCTCTTCTTCTGGATCCAATGGAGTGGTGGAGCTGTGGAGCTGTCGTGCGGGGCACTACAAGGGGCTGATCCGGAACTCCGCGAAGGTCGCCGCCCCCGCATGCCCCGGACCCTCGGGTGCGGCGGCGAACAGGCCGAGCAGGGCGCCGACCCAGCGCCAGGGGGTGGCCGCGAAGACGGGCCCGGAGGGGCGCGGGCCGTCTCCGACGTCGTACGAGAAGTGGCAGCGCGCCCCCGCCGCCACCTCGATCCGCAGGCGGGCCCGTCCCTCGGGCGCGACGCACGGCACACCGGCGTCCCGCTCGCGCTCTGCCACTGCCTCGGCGAATCGGTGCACGAGCCGGACCGTCCCGTCGGCCCCTCGCTCGAGCCCGATCCACCCGAAGGCGTCCCCGAGCATCGCGAGCCCCGCCCGGGCGCCCGGCTCGGTGCCGTCCAGGCGTAGCTCGACCTCGATCGCGCTCGGCGGGCCGGGCAGGCGCTGGGTGAGGACGTGCGGCAGCTTCCGCAGGTCGTGGGCGTCGGCAGAGCGGACGCAGGTCAGTCGCAGGCCGTCCCCGCAGTGGTGGGTGGCCCAGCCGTCGCCCGGGTTGGCCGGCCACTGCCACTGGCGGCCGAACCGTCCGCCGGGGAAGTCGTCGTCGGTGGCGGGAGCGGCGGGGGGCTGCGGCGGGAGATCGGGGCGGCGGTGTACGACGACGGGGGCACCGTCGTCGCCGAGCACGGGCCAGCCTTCCTCGGCCCAGCGCATCGGCTGGAGGTGCACGACCCTGCCGTAGGCGCCCCGCTGCTGGAAGTGCAGGAACCAGTCCTCGCCGGCCGCGGTGCGCACCCAGCCGCCCTGGTGCGGCCCGTTGACCTCGGTGTCCCGCTGTTCCAGGACGATCCGCTCCTCGTACGGCCCGAAGAAGCCGCGTGAGCGGAAGGCGCCCTGCCAGCCGGTCTCCACTCCCCCGGCGGGCGCGAGGATCCAGAACCAGCCGTCGTGCCGGTAGAGCTTGGGGCCCTCCAGAGTGAACCAGCCGGGGATGCGGTCGCCGTCGACGATCACCTTGCCCTCGTCGAGGAGGGAGGTGCCGTCGGGGTGCATGCGGTGGCCGGTGAGCCGGTTCTTGATGCCGGAGCGGGACCTGGCCCAGGCGTGCACGAGGTAGGCGTCGCCGGTCTCGTCGTCCCACAGCGGACACGGGTCGATCAGGCCCTTGCCCGGCTTGAGGAGGTGCGGGCGGGTCCAGGGGCCGCGGACCTCGGGGGCGTTGATCTGGTAGATGCCCTGGTCGGGGTCGCCCCAGAAGATCCAGAAGCGTTCGTCGTGGTGCCGGATCGCCGGTGCCCAGACCCCGCGGTCGTGCCGGGGGGCCGCGAACTCCGCCTCCGGTTGCAGGCGTTCGAGGGCGTGGCCGACGAGGGTCCAGTTGACGAGGTCGCGCGAGTGCAGCAGGGGCAGGCCGGGTACGCGGCCGAAACTGGAGGCGGTGAGGTAGAAGTCGTCGCCGACGCGGACGACGTCCGGGTCGGACCAGTCGGCGTTCAGGACCGGGTTCCGGTAGGTCCGGCTCGTCACCGGCCCACCGCCTTGCGGACCAGCGCGGCCGCCTCACCGCGCTCCAGGCGGCCGTCGGCGACGACGGTGACGACCCGGCGTACGAGGGTCTCGCCGGGCGGTACCGGCAGCCGTTCCGTGTGCGCCAGCGAGGAGCCCACGCCCGGGTACTCGGCGGCGCGCACGAACCACGGGTCGCGCCGGGTGTCCTCGGTGGCCCCGGCGAAGACCAGCGTCCAGCCTCCCCCACTCTCGGCTCCTCCCCCACTCTCGGCTTCGCTCGAGCGGGGGGACCCCCATGAGCGGGGGGACCCCCATCCGGCCAGCGCGAGCCAGTCGGCGCGGGTGCCGTGCACCTCGGCCTCGCCCTCGCGGTCGGCGGTGAAGACGTCCGGCGCCGACTCCTCCTTGCGGGCCCGCCAGAAGAAGCCGCCGTAGGCCGCGCCGGGCCGCCCGTTGGTGGCGGGGCTCCCGATGGACAGCGGGCCCGATGTGACGTTGGTGAGGGAGAAGGTGAAGTCCAGCGCCCAGGCGGTGTCGGTGAGTTCGGTGGCGGCGACGGTACGGCGCTCGCGCAGCAGCTCGGCTCCGGCGGCGACCCAGCGCAGCTCGGCCACGAAGCCGTCGGGGTCGCGCAGCTGGAAGGCGGTGTGCCGCTGGGAGCCGTGGTTGTCCAGCTCGGTCGGCCCGTGGTCGCGCACGAAGGTGCGCCCGCCCCAGAAGTTGTGCCCCTCGACGTCGGGAACGGCGACACCGACGCCGAGGTGGTGTGCGTGGTCCGCGGGGCTCAGCTCGGTGACCGCCGTGCCGGCCAGGGTGGTGACGGGATGCAGATAGGGGCGCGGGGCGAGCCGGTCCGGCAGCTCGGGCCGGGTGACGTACCGGCCGACCGGGCGGCCGGCGACCCGCAGGACCGGGGTGTCGTGTTGCGTCATCACGTGCTCACCTCTTTCGGTAGGGCCCAGGGGGCGCCCAGCTCGGAGTAGAGGGCGAGGGTGTCGGCCGAGGCCGCGACCAGGCCGTCGATGCCGGACACGACCCGGCGCCGCTCGGCGGGCAGCAGACGCCAGGCGGACTCGGGCAGCGGGGCGGGGTCGGGGGCGCTCCTGATGGCCTCGACCACCTGCATGAAGGCGCCGGTCTCGTCCGGGGTCACCAGCAGCGGCGCGCCGGTGGTGAGGTGTTCGACCAGGTTCTCCAGCAGGTCCGTGCGGCCGTACGCGGACTCCTCGGGGCCGTGGCCGGCCCGCTGGAGCAGCACTCGGTCCTGCTTGTACCAGAAGGTGATCCGGCCGCTGTCGCCGTGCACCAGGACGTACGGCTCCCCCGGTTCCTCGGCGCACAGGGTCGCGGCGACCGTGACCGGGCCGCGCGGGGTGCGTACGCGGACGCAGGAGGTGTCGTCGGACTCGATGTCGTTGGCGCGCAGCAGCTCGGTCTCGATGCCGGTGATGTCCTCGGCGCGGGTGGTGCCGAGCAGGGCGAGGCCGGTGGCGACGGCGTGGGCGAGGGGGTTGGTGAGCACCCCGTCCACCACGTCGACGCCGTTCAGGCGCCGCCGGCCCGCCCAGGGCGCCCGCCGGTAGTAGGCCTCGTCGCGGGCCCAGGCCCCGGCGCCGCCGACTCCGAGGATCTCGCCGATCGCGCCCTCGGCGACGAGCCGCCGGATCGCGGGCAGGGCGTGCGAGCCCAGCGACTGGAACCCGATCTGGCATGCCGCACCGGCTTCGGCGATCCCGTCGGCCATCCGCCGGTACTCGGCGTAGGAGGGCGCGGGCGGCTTCTCCAGCAGGAGGTGCACGCCCCGCTCGGCGGCCCGCAACGCGAGGTCGGTGTGGGTGGGGATGGGCGTGCAGACGACGGCGATCCTCGCTCCGGTGGCGTCGAGGAGCGCCCCGAAATCGGCGGACTGCTCCGGCGTGCCCAGGCCGTCGGGGATCTCCTCCTGGCTCAGCGGGGTCAGTTCGCAGATCCCGGCCAGCCGGACGAGGCCGTTCGCCTGGAGCCGGCGGATGTTGTCCAGGTGCCAGCGGCCGTGGCCGCGCGCGCCCGCCAGGACGATGGGTACGGTCATGGGATCCTCCCTGCGCCCGCACCGCGCGCCACCTCTCGGCCGGCCACCGCGGCGCTGTCGATCTTTCCGTGCAGGGTAGGTGTCCAGCCGACGTCGGCCGTGAGGTCTCGCTCGCCGTCCGGGACGCGGAGGAGTCCCAACAGGGCGGTGCTCACCGTGATCCGACGGAGTCTCATCCCTTCACCGCCCCCGCGCTGAAGCCGGTGATCAGCCACTTCTGGATGAAGGCGAACACGATCACGACCGGTACGGCCGCGATGATGCCGCCCGCAGCCAGAGCGCCCAGGTCGACGCTGTCCGCGCTCATCAGGGTGCTGAGGCCGACCGGGATGGTCTGCTTGCTCTGATCGGAGAGGAACATCAGGGCGAACAGGAAGTGGTTCCAGGCGTGCACGAAGGCGAAGGAGCCGACGGCGATCAGCCCGGGCCGCAGCAGCGGCAGGACGACGATCCGGAAGGCGGCCAGCCGGTCGCAGCCGTCCACCCACGCGGCCTCCTCCAGGGAGTACGGCACGTTCCGGATGAACCCGCTGATCAGGATCATCGACAGCGGCAGCTGGAAGACCGTCTCGGCGATGACGACGCTGCCCAGCGAGTTGATCATCTGGAGCTTGGCGAAGATCTGGAACAGCGGGACCAGCAGCAGGGCGCCCGGCACGAACTGGGAGCAGAGCAGGGCGAGCATGAAGCCGCGCTTGATCCGGAAGTCGAAGCGGGCGAGGGCGTAACCGCCGGCCAGGGCGACCACGGTGGTCAGCACGAGCGTGGCGAGGCCGACGTAGACGCTGTTGGCGAAGTAGGTGGCGAAGCTGCGCTCGGTCCACACCTTCTGGAAGTGCTCGAAGGTCATCGGCCAGGGGACCAGGGAGGTGGAGCCGGCCGGGCGGAGCGCGAAGAGCAGGATCCAGTAGAAGGGGATCAGGGTGAAGAGGAGGTAGATCGCGAGAGGGACGTAGATCTGCCGGCGCGGGACCTCGTCCCAGGCGCGGCGCCTGCCGCGCGGCCGGGCGGGCTCGGACGCCACGCGCTCGGGTGCGGGAGCGATCTCGGTGATCACTTGGTCTCACCTCCGAACTTGCTCAGCCGCAGATAGACGATCGAGCAGAAGAGCAGGATCACGAACGCCACCGTGGTCAGCGCGGAGGCGTAGCCGAAGTTGTGGGCGTCGACGCTGGTGTTGGCGATGTAGAGCGGGAGGGTGGTGGTCTCCCCCGCGGGTCCGCCGCCGGTGAGGGTGTAGAGCAGGTCGACGTTGTTGAACTCCCACACCGCGCGCAGCAGCGTGGACAGGACGATCGCGTCCTTCAGATGGGGCAGCGTGATGTGCCAGAACTGCTTGAGGCGGCTCGCCCCGTCGACCTCGGCGGCCTCGTACAGGTCCTTCGAGACGGACTGGAGGTCGGCGAGGATGAGGATCGCGAAGAAGGGGACGCCCCGCCAGAGGTCGGCGACGACCGCGGCCGGGAAGACGGTCGAGGTGTCGGACAGCCAGCTGGTGCCGTACGACCCGACACCGGCGTCGGCGAGATAACGCGTGATACCCGTCTGGGAGTTGTAGAGCAGCACCCAGATCGCGGAGGTCAGCACGCCGGAGACGGCCCAGGGCGAGAACACCAGCGCCCGGCCCACCGCCCGTCCCACGAAGGTCTGGTTGACGATGAGCGCCAGCGCGAGTCCGAACAGCAGCTGCAGCCCGACTTCGACCACGACCCACTTGGCGCTGAAGGTCAGCGTGTCCCAGAACTGCGGGTCGTGCGCGAAGGCCTGGGTGAAGTTGTCGAAGCCCGCGAAGCCGTTCCGCCACGGCTTGGTGGGGTTGTAGTTCTGCAGGCTGTAGTAGAAGACGCTGAGCACCGGGTAGGCGATGAAGCCCAGCATGAGCAGGGCCGCCGGGGCGATCAGCAGGTACGGCAGCCTGCGCGGGGTCGCGGAGGCACGGCGCCGCCGGGGTGGCGCGGGCGGTTTCGCCACGGCTGCGGCTTGGGCCATGACTGTTCTCCGTTTCGCAGTGGGACTGGTACAGCGCGTACAGGAAGCGCTTGCTACATACACATGGGTGAAGCGCTTCACCAGGGGCGGTGCGGGGGCTCAGCCGGCGTACGGGTCCGGCACCTTGCCCGGGCGGGCCAGGAACTCGAAGTCGCAGCCGGTGTCGGCCTGGGTGATCTGTTCGTTGTAGAGGGCGCCGTAGCCGCGCTCGTAACGGGCGGGCGGCGCTGTCCACTCGGCCCGCCTGCGCTCCAGCTCCTCGTCGTCCACGTGGAGATGGAGTGTGCGTGCCTCGACGTCCAGGGTGATGGGGTCCCCGGTGCGCACCAGCGCCAGCGGGCCGCCGACGTACGACTCCGGTGCCACGTGCAGCACGCAGGCGCCGTAACTCGTTCCGCTCATCCGGGCGTCGGAGATCCGCACCATGTCCCGCACGCCCTGCCTGAGCAGGTGGTCCGGGATGGGGAGCATGCCGTACTCGGGCATGCCCGGGCCGCCCTTGGGGCCGGCGTTGCGCAGTACGAGCACGCTGTCGGCGGTGATGCCGAGGGACGCGTCGTTGATGGTGCGCTGCATGGTCCGGTAGTCGTCGAAGACGACGGCGGGGCCGGTGTGCTTGAGCAGGTGGGGCTCGGCGGCGATGTGCTTGATGACGGCTCCGTCGGGGCAGAGGTTGCCGCGCAGCACCGCGACCCCGCCCTCGCTCGCGACCGGGTTGTCGCGGCGGCGGATGACGTCGTCGTCGTGCACCTGCGCGCCGTCCAGCTGCTGGCGCAGGGTGTCGTGCGCGACCGTCGGCCGGTCGAGGTGGAGCAGGTCCGGGATCCGGGAGAGGAAGCCGGGCAGGCCGCCGGCGAAGTGGAAGTCCTCCATGAGGTAGCGCTGTCCGCCGGGGCGGACGTCGGCGAGGACCGGGACCGTGCAGGCGATGCGGTCGAAGTCGTCCAGCGTCAGCCTCACTCCGGCCCGGCCCGCCATGGCGATCAGATGGATCACGGCGTTGGTGGAGCCGCCGAGGCCGAGCACGGTGGTGACCGCGTCCGCGAAGGCCTCCCGGGTGAGGATCTCGCTCAACCTGCGGTCCTTGTGGACCAGTTCGACGATCGTCAGGCCCGCCCTGGCGGCCATCCGGTCGTGTCCGGAGTCCACCGCCGGGATGCTGGACGCGCCGGGCACGGTGACGCCGAGCGCCTCGGCGGCCGCGGTCAGCGTGGACGCCGTCCCCATGGTCATGCAGTGGCCCGGCGAACGGGCCAGGCCGCTCTCCAGCTCGGCCATCTCGCAGTCCCCGATGAGGCCGGCCCGCTTGTCGTCCCAGTACTTCCACATGTCGGTGCCGGAGCCGAGCACCTCGCCCCGCCAGTGGCCCGGGAGCATGGGCCCGGCCGGTACGAAGACGGCGGGCAGGTCCACCGAGGCGGCGCCCATCAGCAGGGCGGGCGTGGACTTGTCGCAGCCGCCCATCAGGACGGCGCCGTCGACCGGGTACGACCGCAGCAGTTCCTCGGTCTCCATCGCGAGCAGGTTGCGGTAGAGCATGGGGGTCGGCTTCTGGAAGGTCTCGCTGAGCGTGGAGACCGGGAACTCGAGCGGGAAGCCCCCGGCCTGCCAGACCCCGCGCTTCACGGCCTGCGCCCGGTCCCGCAGGTGCACATGGCAGGGGTTGATGTCCGACCAGGTGTTGAGGATCGCGATGACCGGCTTGCCCAGGTGTTCCTCGGGCAGGTAGCCGAGCTGGCGGGTACGGGCGCGGTGGCTGAAGGAGCGCAGGCCGTCGGCGCCGTACCACTGGTGGCTTCTCAGCTCGTGCGGCTGCTTCATATCGACCATCCGGCGGCGATGGCGGTGACCTCGGCGCGCTCGTCCTCGGGCAGTTGCCTGCTCGGCGGGCGGACGTCCCGGCGGCACAGGCCGAGCGCGGCGAGCGCCTCCTTGACGACGGTGACGTTGTTGGCGGAGCCGTGGGCGGCGCGCAGTTCCTCGAAGCGGCGGATCTGCTCCCAGACCTTCATGGCGGCCGGGTAGTCGCCGGATCGAAGCGCTTCGATCATGTTCAGCGAAACGGCCGGGGCGACGTTCACGAGCCCCGAGGTGAAGCCGGTGGCGCCCGCGGAGAAGTAGGAGGGTGCGTACGGTTCGGCGAGGCCCGCCACCCAGACGAAACGGTCCAGGCCCGCGTCCCGTGCGAAGGCCGCGAAGCGTGCGGCGTCCGGGACGGCGTACTTCACGCCGATGACGTTCGGGCAGTGGTCGGCGAGTTCGGCGAGGCGGGCGCCGGGGAGCTGGGCGTTGCGGATGTAGGGGACCACGCCCAATTCGGGCACGGACTCGGCGATGGCGCGGTGGTAGTCGACCCAGCCGGCCGCCGAGACGTACGGGTGGACGGGCTGGTGGACCATCACCATCTGCGCGCCGAGTGCGCGGGCGTGCCGGGCGGAGGCGGTCGCGGTGGGCAGGTCGTGGCCGACGCCGACCAGGATCACGGCGCGGTCGCCGGCCTCGTCGACGGTCATCTCGGTGACCAGGCGGCGCTCTTCGGGGGTGAGGGCGTAGAACTCGCCGGTGTTGCCGTTCGGGGTGAGGGTGCGGATCCCGCCGTCGAGCAGGCGACGCAGCAGGGCCCGGTGGGTGTCCTGCGCGACGGAGCCGTCCTCGGCGAAGGGGGTCACCGGGATGGCCACCACGTCGGCCAGGGCCGCCCGTTGGGTCTCGAACGTCACGCTGCTCATTCCTGCCCTTCCTCCGGGTGCGGCTCGGGGAAAGCCCGCTGCACGAACGACGCGATGTGGGCGTGCAGGGCGCTCGCGGCGCCGTCCGCGTCGCCGTCCAGCGCGAGCCGCAGGATCTCCCGGTGCTCGGCGGCCTCCCGCTCCCAGGAGGGATCGGTCGCCCAGGCCACGGCCGAGACGAGGGCGGCCTGGTCGCGGACCTCGTCCAGCATCCGGCCGAGCAGCGGGTTGCCGCACGGCAGATAGAGGGCGCGGTGGAACTCCCGGTTGGCCAGGGAGCGTTCGGCGGTGTCCGCGGCGGTGTCGGCTCGGGTGAGCGCGTCCCGGGCCGCGTCGAGGGGCGCGCCCCGGTGCACCGCGCGGCGCAGCGCCTCGGGCTCCAGCAGCAGCCGCACGTCGTAGACCTCGCGCGCCATGTCCGCGTCCACCATGCGCACCGTGACGCCCTTGTACTGGCTCATCACGACGAGACCGGTCCCGGCGAGCGTCTTCAGCGCCTCCCGCACGGGGGTCTTGGACACTCCGTACTGCGCGGCCAGCTCCGTTTCGACCAGGGCCTGACCGGGCGTCAACTGCCCGGTCAGAATGCGGTGTTTGATCGCGTCGAGCACGTATTGCGTACGGGACGGGATCGGGGTGGGCACAGAGGTCATGCGGCCCTCTCGGATCTCACATATCGCGTCTCATATATGACGTACGAAGTACGACGCGTTGAAGGTAGGAGGGGACCCGGGTTTCGTCAATGCTTCTGACAAAAGAACTCGGCGTCGACGCGTCGGTGCGCCCGACGCACGGCGGTCAGCCGGCATTCCCGCCCGCGGCCCGCCGTCGCGGCGCCGCGTAGTGGATGTCCTGGGTGCCCCGGGCGAGGACCGGACCGTGGAAAGTGCAGCCGCCGAAGTCGACCGAGTCTCCCCCGGCTTCGGCCCCCGGGTGCGGAAGTCGCCCACTCATGTCGGCCGGGGGCCGTGGGCGACGGTCCGGGCTCCCTCGCCGGTGGCCGGGCCGTGGAACAGGTCCCGCCCGGCCCGGTCCCGCCAGGACCGCGGGGTCCGGCCCACCTCTCCGCCGTCCCGCCCTCCCGCCCGCCCGGGTTCGCGCACCGCCCACGCGAACATGCGGCCCGCCGCGATTCCGGCACTCGACACGACGCCCCCCGGAGCAGCCCGACAACACCTCGCCCGTACCCGCGACAGCACCCCCCGTGCCCGGGATCGCGGCTTGTGACGGCTCTGAGAGCGGCAAGGCACACCTGTCCCCGCACGACACCTGGCCGATGCCCGTGCGCATGCCCCCGGTCAACCGGTCGGAATCGCCGCCCCGGCTCCCGGCGGCACGGGGCGGCTCAGACGGTGTGCCTGCCGCCCTCCACGGCGGTGGACGTGGGCCGGCCGAAGGCCGCGGCGGCTCGCCCGGTGGCCGCCTCGCGGGTGAGCGTGGGGCCGACGTGGGTGACGAGCAGCTCGCGTACATGTGCGTCCCGGGCGATGCGGCCGGCGTCCTCGGGCGTCAGATGCACCTGTCGGGGATGTTCGCCTTCGCGATGCTCGTCGATGTCCGCCTCGCACAGGAACAGATCGGCGCGGGAGGCGAGTTCGGTGAGCGCGGGGCAGGGTCCGCTGTCTCCCGAGTAGGCCAGGACGCTGCCCTGGGACTCGGCGCGCAGTCCGTACGCCTCGGTGTCGTGGGCGACGGCGCGGGCGGTCAGACGGAGGTTCCAGTGCCGGACGTCGTGGCCGTCGTACAGGTCCCGGAAGTCGAAGACGCCCTTCAGGAACTCGGTGTCGGGACGGCCGAAGAAGCCGGCCAGCCGGCGCGCGCAGTCCTGGGGCGCGTACACCGGGATCGGCGCGTGCGGGGCCATGCCGCCGAACGCGAAGGCGTAGGCGGCGGCGAGCAGGTCGGCGCTGTGGTCGGCGTGCAGATGCGAGATCCAGATCGCGGTGAGCCGGGCGGGATCCGTGTGCCGCTGCAATGCGGCGAACGTACCGGGCCCCGCGTCCACCCACACCTCGGCGCCGCCGCCGGACACCAGATAGCCGGAGCAGGGCCGGTCGGGGCCCGGGTGCGGCGAGGCGGTACCGAGGACGGTGAGGGTGAGCGGCATGGCAGGAGAGTACGACGCCTTTCGCCCGGCTCCGGCTCATTTCGCCAAGTGGAACCCGGTGGCGGAGCCGGGCGGCGCGGAGCCGGGCGGCGCGGAGCCGGGCGGCGCGGAGCCGGGCGGCGCGGAACCCGGCGTCGGCGGGGACCCGCCGTGGCGCCTCCGTTCCCGCCATGGCGCCTCCGTTCCCCGTCCGGACCAGGGGTCCTGCTCAGATCTCCATCACGGCGTCGCAGTCGGGGCAGACCACGGACGCGTACTCGGCGGGGTACCACGGCGCCCCGGGGTGCTCGGCAGGCTTCCACTGTGCCGGTTCCATGGCGAAGGTGTCCTTGCCGCACAGTGTCCGCGGGCCGGCGGCGTCCGGCCTGCCGGGGGCGGTGGGCACCGCGTGCACCCGGCGCGGAAGGCATTCCGCGCCGGGCGGGGAGGTGTGGGCGGCCGCCGGACGGTCGAGCTCGTACACGACGACGATCTCGCTCATGTCAGCCGCGCTCACCCATGGCCGCCACCGGGGAGGGTGAGTTCACGGCCGCGGTAGAAGCCCTCGCTCTCCGAGACGACGTACGGGGCCATGGCCGCCCGCCGCTGCGCCTCCGGGTCGGAGGTCCGCCACGCGTCGCACGACTCCTGGGTGTCCCAGAACGACACGCCGGTGATCTCCTGCCCGTCCTCGGACCAGTACGCGTAGGCGCGGTGCAGGCCCGGCGGGGCGGGGGCCGGGCGCCATGCCCGCTCGAACTCCTCCAACGTGCCCGGCTGAAGGCGGCGCGTCGTCACCCACACGTAGTGCTCCTGCATGGCGGCGTCCTCTGTAGTACGTGTACGGCCTGACCCCCCTCTCAGGTCACCGTAGGGCCGATGCGCCGCTTCCGCCGCCCGGAGATCGCCGGTGCGCCTACGGGCACCACCCCGGATCCCGCCCGCTCAGCCCCACCGCCCGGTCCAGCAGCGGCGCCTCGGCCGGGACCGGGACGACCGGGCCGAAGGGGCCGTTGCCGCGGTTCGGGTCGTCGGTCGCCGCGACGAGGAAGCCGTGGGCCGAGGTGAGGGCCGCGGGGTCGGGGGCGTAGGGGATGCCGGTGGCGCGGGCCAGGTCCCAGCCGTGGATCACCAGCTCGTCGGCGACGACCGCACCCGCGACCGCGCCGGGCAGGTCCACCCCGCCCGCGCGG
Organism: Streptomyces sp. NPDC085866; assembly: GCF_044541035.1. Classification (NCBI taxonomy): domain Bacteria; kingdom Bacillati; phylum Actinomycetota; class Actinomycetes; order Kitasatosporales; family Streptomycetaceae; genus Streptomyces; species Streptomyces sp. NPDC085866. The sequence continues at coordinate 347,959 of NZ_JBITSQ010000008.1, read as the reverse complement.
GTCATGCCGGTCCAGGCGGCCGGGTCGCGCCAGGCGTCGGCGAGATCGTCCAGCACCTTGGGCAGTTCCTCGCGCCAGCCGGGGCCGATGTCCGGGACGACGGTGTTCGAAGGGGTGTCGGTGTTCGTCCCCAGGTCCTTGCGGGCGGCGTCACGGAAGGCGACGGACAGGCCCAGCAGGTGGCCGAGCAGATTGCGTACCGCCAGGTCGGGGCACGGGGTGGGGCCCGACAGCTGGGCGTCGGTCACGGATTCCGCGAGCCGTGCCAGGATCCGGGTCTGTGGTCCGAGGTCGAGAATCGGGTCGGTCATGTCCTGCTCCTTGGGGGTTGCGCTGCCCGTACGGAGGGGTGACCGGCCGGCTCGGCGAAACTCATCGGTGTCCTGCGTCGGCGCAGCCACTGCCAGGGTGACCGACCGCCCGCGAAGCACCACAGCGCGATCACCGGATCGCAGAGCGCGCACCCGAACGACGAGTCGTGGGCGAACGGGATGATCGGGTGACCCTTGAGATGGTGCACGACGTCCCACGCGGTGTGCAGCAGCCAGCCGACGCCGATGAAGGTCCAGGAGTCCAGACCCCGGTAGGCGACGTAGGTGGCCACCGCGGTGAACGCGAACTCCCAGCCGCCGAGGCCCCCGCCGCTGAGGTAGGCGGCACCCGCGCCGGCGATCATCACCGCGCCGGTGCGGCGCCGGTGCGGCTCGGGAACGAGGGACATGAGCAGGACGTAGAGCAGGCCGATGAGGATCGGGGCGATGTAGCGCATGCGGTCGACGGTAGGGACGGGGCCGCGGCCGCCCCAGGGGGGTGAGTGACAGGTTCCGACGGATTGTCGCCGCGACGGTCACGCGCGCGGATAAGGCAGGTGACCGATCCGTGTGCACCCCCCTTAGGGCCACGATGAGCAGGCATGACGACTTCGTGGCCCGTGACGCGGGTGCTGCGGGACCGCAACGCCGGGCTGTATCTCACGGGCTTGCTGGTGTCCGCCTTCGGAACCTCCTCGCTGTGGCTGGCCTCCGGCGTATGGGTCAAGGACCTCACCGGTTCCAATGGTCTGGCCGCCCTGTGCACGCTCGCGATGTGGGCACCCACCCTGGCCGGCCCGGCACTCGGCACCCTCGCCGACCGCTTCCACCGAAAGACCCTGCTCATCACCCTGAACCTGGGCCTGGCAGCCCCCCTCCTCACCCTCCTCACCGTCGACTCGCCCGGCGGCCTGTGGCTGCTGTTCGCCGTGCTGTTCCTGTACGGCGCCGCCGGCGTCGTCAGTGAGGCCGCCGAGTCGGCCCTGGTCGCCGCCGTCGTCGCCCCGGGCCTGCTCGGCGACTTGAACGGACTGCGGTTGACCGTCACGGAGGGCATGAAGCTCGTCGCCCCGCTGACCGGCGCGGGCCTCTACGCGGTCTACGGCGGTCCGGCCGTCGCCTGTCTCGACGCGGTCACCTTCGTGCTCGCCTCCGGGCTGTGCGCCCTCCTGCGCGTACCCGAGGAACGGCCCGCCCGGCCGGGTGACGGCTGGTGGGGCCGGACCACCGAGGGCGTCCGCCGTCTGTGGGGGCACCCGGGGCTGCGTCCGCTGGTCCGGGCGGGCGGTACGACGATGCTCCTCGCCTCGCTGGGCAGCACCACGCTGTACGCCGTCGTGGACCGCCTCGGGCACTCCCCCGCCTATGCGGGTGTGCTGTACGCCGTCCAGGGGGCGGGCTCGGTGGCGGTCGGGCTGGTCTCCGGGCCGGCGCTGCGGCGGCTGGGCGGGCGCCGGTTCGCGGCGGCCGGGATCGCCCTGACGGCGGCCGGAGTGGCCGCGCGGGCCGTGCCGTCGGATCCGGTGGCTCTGCTGGCCGGCGCCGCCGTCGGCCTCGGTCTGCCCTGCGTGCTGATCGCCGCGCTCACCGCCGTGCAGCGGGAGACCCCGGGTCCGCTGCTGGGCCGGGCGACCGCCACCGCCCACACGCTGATGTTCACGCCGAACGTGGTCGGGCTGGCCGTCGGGGCCGGCCTGGTCGAACTGGCCGGCCCCGGGCTGCTGCTGCCCCTCTACGGCCTGGCGCTGCTGCTGACGGCCGCCGCGCTCGCGGCTCAGCGCGCGCCGAGCGCCTCGCGCACCGCCGTGAGGTCCCCGTCCGACGCCAACCCGGCGTGATACAGCCGCAGTTCCGTCGCGCCCCGGGCACGCGCGCGTGCCGCGTCGGCCGCGAGTGTGCCGGGGCTGCCGCCCATCCCGGAGACCACCGTGAAGTTGGCGGCCAGTACCGTCCCCTCGCGCGCCTGCTCGGCGAAGGGCGCCAGCAGGTCCGTACCGCCCGTGCACGGCACCACCACGCCGTCCGCGACGGAGAGGACGTGGGCCGGGTCGACGCCGACGTTGGCGCCGCAGTGGTACGGCACCGGGTCCGCGTGCAGCAGGACCTGGAAGCCGTCGGGTGCGGCGGCGCGTACGGCGGTGACGGCCTGCTCCTGGAGGGTGCGGGCGGTGGCGTCGCGCCACGCGCGCGTGGCGGCCGCGGTGTCCTGGCCGAGGAGCTTCTCGACCGTCGGCCAGCCCCCGTCGTCGGTCGCGCCCCGCCACAGCGGCTCCAGGGCGTCGCGTACGGCGGTCGCCAACCCGTCGGCGTCCAGGCCCTGTTCGGCGTACCCGGCGCGGCAGGCGGGACAGAAGCAGAGCGACATCAGGTACTGCCCGGCGTCCCCGAGACCGACCCCGGAGGTCTTGTCGTGGGCGTGCAGATGCTGCAGCCCGTACCAGCCGAGGGACTCCAGTTCGGTGCCGTGCGCGCCGGGGCGTACGGCGGCCTCGGCGGCCAGGTCGACCAGGTACGCGCGCGTGGCGTGCTGGGCGATGCAGGGGGCCCACGGGTAGCGGTCGCCGTAGGCGTTGACGACCGAGGTGTCCGGATGTTCGGCGCCCAGGCGGGAGTTGTGCGCGAGGACGACCCAGGTGTGCACCTCGAGCCCGGCCGCGGCGAGCGCCTCGGCGGCCTCTCCGTAGGCGTCCGCGGGGGCCCAGCGCCCGGCGGCGTACGGCCGCAGGCCGCGGCCGGCCCAGCGGTTGCCGACCGGGTACAGGACGGCCGCGTACTCGGCGGTGACGATGCGGTGGCGCGGGTGGCGGGGGGTCAGGGCGCGGGTGGAGTGGTAGGCGGACGCGAGGGTCACCTGCCCCACGCCGAGTGCGGCGATACGGGCGGGGGCCTCGGGGTCCCCGTTGACGTCCCAGGGGTAGACGAACGCCGACGCCTTCACGCGTCCTCCTCCAGCAGCGCGTGGCCGCGCTCGATCAGCTGAGCGAGCTGCTTGACGTGGTCCTCGCCGGGCTCGTGCAGCGGGGGCCGGACCTCGCCGACGTCCAGGCCGCGCAGCCGTACGCCCGCCTTGACGAGCGAGACGGCGTAGCCGCGGCCCTGGGCGCGCAGTTCCACGAACGGGCGGTAGAAGCCGTCCAGGAGGCGGCGCACGGTGTCCTGGTCGCCCGTCCGAAGGGCCCGGTGGAAGGCGAGGGCGATCTCGGGGGCGAAGCAGAAGACGGCCGAGGAGTACAAGGTGATGCCGAGGGCCCGGTAGGCGAGCTGGGTCTGCTCGGCGGTGGGCAGGCCGTTGAAGTACAGGAAGTCGCCGGGGACCTCGGTGCGGACGGCGCTGACGATCCGCTGCATCAGGTCCAGGTCGCCGAGGCCGTCCTTGAGACCGACGACGCCGTCGGTGCGGGCCAGCTCGACCACGGTGTGCGGGGTGAAGACGGCGTTGTCCCGCTGGTAGACGATCACCGGCAGGGCGGTGGCGGCGGCGACCTCCCGGTAGTGCCGCAGCAGACCCTCCTGGCCGGCCAGCACGAGGTACGGCGGCATGGCGAGGAGCCCGTCGGCGCCGGCGTCCTCGGCGAGACGCGCGTAGCGGACGGCGAGCGCGGTGCCGTAGCCGGCGCCCGCGATCACCGGGACGCGCCCCTCGGCCGCCTCGACGGCCGCCCGCACGCAGGCCTCGAACTCCTCCGGCAGCAGCGCGTGGAACTCCCCGGTGCCGCAGCAGGCGAACACGGCGGCTGCCCCGGCCGCGACACCCCGGCGCACATGGGTGCGGAAGACATCGAGGTCGACGGAGCCGTCCGGGCCGTAGGCCGTGACGGGGAAGAACAGCGGCCCGCTCGGGTCGCGGAGCCGGGCGGCGAGAGGGGCTGGCGTCACGGGCGCTCCCAGTCGGTGCACGTTTCTGATCGGCGTCTATATTTCTGAACACCTTCACGCTACGGGCCCGTCTCGGAGCGGGTCAAGCGGGCAAACCCGCAACACAGCAACGGATTTCCCCACGCCACGGCACACTTGACTAGGTCCGCCGGCGCTCCCTAGCGTGTCCACGAATGTGAATCACGTCCACGCATGCGGCCGCTGTCGTCAAGGAGATCGAGGATGCCCGCTCCCCGCACCGTGCTGCTCACCGGCGCCGCCGGCGGGCTCGGCACCCTGATGCGGTCCCTGCTGCCGGAGTACGGCTACACGCTGCGCCTGTTCGACGTGCGCCCCGTCGAGGGCGCGCCGGACGCCATCACCGCGGACCTCACCGACCCGGAGGCGCTGCGCGAGGCGGTGCGGGGCGTGGACGCGATCCTGCACCTCGCGGGCATCTCCCTGGAAGCGCCCTTCGAGAAGATCCTGAAGTCGAACATCGAGGGCACCTACAACCTGTACGAGGCCGCCCGCCTCGAAGGCGTACCGCGGATCGTCTTCGCCTCCTCCAACCACGCCGTCGGCTTCACCCCGGCCCCGCGCCCGGGCACACCTCTTGATTCAAGAGTGCTGATCCCGATCGACACCCCACACCGCCCCGACACCTTCTACGGCCTGTCCAAGGCCTTCGGCGAGGACCTCGCCCAGCTCTACTGGGACCGGCACGGCCTGGAGACCGTCTCGGTGCGCATCGGCTCCTGCTTCCCGGAGCCGACCGGCGTGCGCATGCTCTCGGTCTGGATGAGCCCGGCCGACGGCGCCCGCCTCTTCCACGCGGCCCTCACCGCGGAGGAGGTCGGCCACACCGTGGTCTACGGCTCCTCGGCGAACACCCGCCTCTGGTGGGACCTCACGACCGCGCGGTCACTCGGCTACGAGCCGCAGGACGACTCGGAGCCGTACGCCGAGAAGCTGATCGCCGAACAGGGCGAGCTGGACCCGGAGAACCCGGCCCACAGCCACCTGGGCGGGCACTTCGTGAACGATCCGCCGATCTGGCCGTACTGAGCCTCCGGCGGGACCGGGAATCCGGCGAGGCGGCGGAAAACGATCGCTCATCGCGGCGGGCGGGCACCGAACGGGCCCGCCCGCCACCGTGTTCGGGCATCCGGGCCGCCCGCTCCCACCTCTCGCCCGGCAGCCGCGCAGGTCCGAGGCGGGCACGCCGCTACGCAAACGGGCACACACGGGCAGTATCGAGCCCGCAACAGGCCTGGTCAGCGCCGCACACCCGCTGTAGAACTTCCCCCATGGGCCCGAACGGGCAGCTCCACAGGGAAGAGGGTGACGACATGAGCACGAGGACGGCGGAAGAACGCCAGCGCGAGATCGTGCTGGCCGCGCGCGCCACGGGCTCGGTCGACGTCACCGCACTCGCCGCCCGGCTGGGCGTGGCCAAGGAGACCATCCGGCGCGACCTGCGCGCCCTGGAGGACCACGGGCTGGTCCGCCGCACCCACGGCGGCGCCTACCCGGTCGAGAGCGCCGGCTTCGAGACGACACTCGCCTTCCGCGCCACCAGCCACGTCCCCGAGAAGCGCCGGATCGCGGCCGCCGCGGCCGAGCTGCTGGGGGACGCGGAGACGGTCTTCGTCGACGAGGGCTTCACCCCGCAGCTCATCGCCGAGGCCCTGCCGACGGACCGGCCGCTGACCGTGGTCACCGCGTCCCTGCCCGTCGCGGGCGCCCTCGCCGAGGCCGAGAACATGTCGGTCCTGCTCCTCGGCGGACGGGTCCGCTCCGGCACCCTGGCGACCGTCGACCACTGGACGACCAGGATGCTGTCCGGCTTCGTGGTCGACCTCGCCTTCATCGGCGCCAACGGCATCTCCCGCGAACACGGTCTGACCACCCCCGACCCCGCCGTCAGCGAGGTCAAGGCCCAGGCCATCCGCGCCGCGCGCAGGACGGTCTTCGCGGGCGTGCACACCAAGTTCGGAGCGGTCAGCTTCTGCCGGTTCGCCGAGGTCGGCGCCCTGGAGGCGATCGTGACGAGCACACTGCTCCCGGCGGCCGAGGCCCACCGCTACTCCCTGCTGGGCCCGCAGGTCATCCGGGTCTGAAGAACCGAACACAGTCCCCCAGGGGCACACCCGTGCCGCAGGTGCCCCTTATCTACCCATACGTCCAGGAGCACTCCATGCAAACCCAGAGCCGCCGAACGCCTCGCGCACTGTTTGCCGTGGCCGCCGCAGGAACGCTGATCACTCCACTGCTCGTCGGCTGCTCGGGCGCCGGGGGCGCCGGCGGCGGGTCCTCCGCGCACTCCATCAACGTCCTGATGGTGAACAACCCGCAGATGGTGGAGTTGCAGAAACTCACCGCCGACCACTTCACCAAGGACACCGGGATCAAGGTGAACTTCACCGTCCTGCCGGAGAACGACGTCAGAGACAAGATCAGCCAGGACTTCGCCAACCAGGCGGGCCAGTACGACGTCGCCACGCTCAGCAACTACGAGATCCCGATCTACGCCAAGAACGGCTGGCTCCACCCGATCGACTCGTACGTCAAGAACGACGCCGCCTTCGACCAGCAGGACATCCTCAAGCCGATGCAGCAGGCTCTCACCGCTTCGGACGGCAAGCTCTACGGCGAGCCCTTCTACGGCGAGTCCTCCTTCCTGATGTACCGCAAGGACGTCTTCCAGAAGAAGGGCCTGGCCATGCCGGCCAAGCCCACCTGGAAGCAGGTCGCCGACCTCGCCGCCAAGGTGGACGGGGCCGAGTCCGGGATGAAGGGCATCTGTCTGCGCGGGCTGCCCGGCTGGGGCGAGGTGATGGCTCCACTGACCACCGTCGTCAACACCTTCGGCGGCACCTGGTTCGACAAGGACTGGAAGGCACAGGTGGACTCCACGGAGTTCAAGCAGGCCACGCAGTTCTACGTCGACCTGGTCCGGGGGCACGGCGAGTCCGGCGCCGCGCAGTCCGGCTTCGCCGAGTGCCTGAACGACATGACGCAGGGCAAGACGGCCATGTGGTACGACGCCACGTCCGGCGCGGGTTCACTGGAGGCCTCCGGTTCCCCGGTCAAGGGAAAGATCGGCTATGTCCCGGCCCCGGTCGAGAAGACCGACAGCTCAGGCTGGCTCTACACCTGGGCGTGGGGCATCCAGAAGGCGTCCAAGAATCCCGACGACGCCTGGAAGTTCATCTCGTGGGCGTCCGGCAAGGACTACGAGAAGCTCGTGGGCGAGAAGGCAGGCTGGGCCAACGTGCCGGCCGGCAAGCGTTCGTCGACGTACGACATCCCGGAGTACCGCAAGGAGGCGGCCGCCTTCGCGGACGTCACCCGGAACTCCATAGCCAGTGCCAAGCCGAACGACCCGGGTGTGCAACCCCGCCCCGCGCCCGGCATCCAGTTCGTCGGCATCCCCGAGTTCACCGACCTGGGCACCAAGGTCTCCCAGGAGATCAGCTCCGCCATCGCCGGCCGGGAGTCCGTGGACAGTGCGCTGCAGAAGTCGCAGCAGCTCGCCCAGGCCGTCGCCAAGAAGTACGAGGGATCATGACCGTCACGACCTCCGCCCCGGTCGCCGCCGCCGCTGCGCGGCCTGCGCCCCGGCGGCCGAACCGTATGCGTGCGTGGGCCGTCCGGGCCCCTCTGCTGCCCGCGCTGGTCTTCATGGTCGTGGTGACCCAGCTGCCCTTCGTGGCGACCGTGGTGATCTCGTTCTTCGACTGGAACGCCCTCTATCCGAAGGCCCGTCACTTCGCCGGCGTCGACAACTACCGCCAGGTCCTGACCGACCCGGACCTGCGCCACTCGGTGTGGACGACGGTCCTGCTGACGGTCACGGTGGTCATGGTCAGCCTGGTCCTGGGCCTCGCAATAGCGTTGCTGCTCAACCGGAGGTTCCGGGGCCGCGGCGTAGTCCGCACCCTGCTGATAGCCCCGTTCCTGCTGGTCCCCGTCGCTGCGGCCCTGCTGTGGAAGCATGTGCTCTACAACCCCGAATACGGACTGTTCAATGGGTTGTTGCACTATGTCGGAGGCCCCCAGCCGGACTGGATCTCGAACACCCCGCTCCTCGCGATCGAGGCCTCGCTCGTCTGGCAGTGGACGCCGTTCATGATGCTGATCCTGCTGGCGGGACTGCAGAGCCGCGACCCCGAGCAGATCGAGGCGGCGCGGGTGGACGGTGCGAGCGACTGGCAGATCTTCCGCCACCTCACGCTCCCCCATCTACGCCGCTACCTCGAACTGGGCTCCCTGCTGGGCTCGATCTACATCGTCCAGAACTTCGACGCGGTATTCACGATCACCTCCGGCGGCCTGGGCACCGCGAACCTCCCCTACACCGTCTACCAGAGCTTCTACCAGGCCCATGAGAACGGCCTCGCCTCGGCCGCCGGCGTCCTGGTCGTCATCGGCTCGATCGTCATCGCGACCTTCGCCCTGCGCGTGGTGTCGTCCCTGTTCCGCGAGGAGGTGTCCCGCGCATGAGCGCCGTCGCCATACGCATCCGCAGCCGCCGCGGAGTGGGCCTCGGCCTGCTGGCCTGGGTGGTCGGTCTGCTGTTCTTCCTGCCCATCGCATGGATGGCTCTGACCTCCTTCCACTCGGAGGCCGACGCCGCTACGAATCCCCCGTCCTTCGGTGCGGCTCTGACGCTGGACGGCTACCGCGACTTCTTCGGCACGGGCGGCGGCGCGAGCCCCTGGCCGGCCTTGATCAACTCGACCATGGCGTCGGTGTTCTCGACGCTGTGCGTGCTTCTGCTGGCCTTCCCGGCGGCGTACGCGCTCTCCATCCGCCGGGTGAAGAAGTGGACGGACGTCCTGTTCTTCTTCCTCTCCACGAAGATGCTGCCGGCGGTGGCGGGCCTGCTGCCGGTGTACCTCTTCGCCAAGAACGCCGGGATGCTCGACAACATCTGGCTGCTGGTCGTCCTCTACACCTCCATGAACCTGCCGATCGCGGTGTGGATGATGCAGTCCTTCCTCGCCGAGGTCCCGGTGGCGGTGATCGAGGCGGCGCAGATCGACGGCGCCCGCCTGCCGACGATCCTCGCCCGCGTGGTGGCCCCCATCGCCCTGCCCGGCATCGCCGCCACCGCCCTGATCTGCTTCATCTTCAGCTGGAACGAACTGCTCTTCGCCCGAGTCCTGACGGGCGTGGTCGCCGAGACCGCCCCCGTCTTCCTGACCGGCTTCATCACCAGCCAGGGCCTGTTCCTGGCGAAGGTGTGCGCCGCGTCGCTCGTCATCTCCCTGCCGGTGCTCGCCGCGGGGTTCGCCGCCCAGGACAAGCTGGTCCAGGGCCTGTCGTTGGGAGCCGTGAAATGAAGGCCGCCGTCATCGAGTCCGTGGGCCGCGCCGTCGTCACCGAGGTCCCGGACCCGACGCCAGGTCCCCGCGACGTCGTCGTCGAGGTTGCCGCCTGCGGCCTGTGCGGCACCGATCTGCACATCCTCCAGGGAGAGTTCGCGCCCAAGCTGCCGATCGTCCCCGGGCACGAGTTCGCGGGCGAGGTGGTCGGGGTCGGCACCCAGGTCACGGAGGTCGGAGTAGGCGACCGCGTGGCCGTGGACCCCTCCCTCTACTGCCACGAGTGCCGCTACTGCCGTACCGGCCACAACAACCTGTGCGAGCGCTGGGCCGCGATCGGCGTGACGACGGCGGGCGGTGCGGCCCGGTACGCGGTGGCGCCGGTGGCGAACTGCGTGAAGCTTCCCGAACACGTCCGCACCCAGGACGCGGCCCTCGTCGAACCCCTGTCCTGCGCGGTACGCGGCTACGACGTCCTCCGCGCCCGCCTCGGCGCCCACGTCCTGATCTACGGCTCCGGGACCATGGGCCTGATGATGCTGGAACTGGCCAAGCGCACCGGCGCGGCGAGCGTGGACGTCGTGGACCTCAACCCGTCCCGCCTGGAGACGGCCCGCCGCCTCGGCGTCTCGGCGTCCGCCGCGAACGCGGACGAACTGGACCGCCCCCAGGGCTGGGACGTGGTCGTCGACGCGACCGGCAACGCGGCGGCGATCCAGGACGGCCTGGACCGGGTGGCGAAGGCGGGCACGTTCCTGCAGTTCGGGGTGGCCGACTACGCGACGCGCGTGACGATCGATCCGTACCGCATCTACAACCAGGAGATCACCATCACCGGTTCGATGGCGGTCCTGCACAGCTTCGAGCGGGCCGCGGAACTGTTCGCGAACGGGGTGCTGGACCCAGAGGTGTTCATCAGCGACCGGATCCCGCTGGAGCGGTACCCCGAGGCGCTGGAGCAGTTCGCGGCGGGCGTGGGGCGGAAGATCGTGGTGGTGCCGTAGCAGGTCGCAGGCGGGCGGATGTCCGCCCGCGACCGCTCAGCCGCCGAAGTGGATCAGCGTCGCCCAGCGGCTGGGCCGGTCCGGCCAGCCTCCCGAGGCCCACTCCGCCAGCCGGTTCAGCATTCTGGCGGGCTCCACGGCTTCACCCCGGCTCAGCCGCCGGGCCAACGCCTGGTGGAACCTGCCCGCGAGAAACGCGGCCGCCGCGTCGTCGACCGGCCACAGCGTCCCGACCGCGTGCCTGAATCCGGCCAGCACCAGGCCGGCGCAGAGCGTGATGGCCTCGTCCGTGAGGACGGTGCCGCCCCGGGCCGTGTCGCAGGCCGACAGATACGCCAGGAAGGCGTGACCCTCCAGGTCCTGGACCGACAGCTCGGCCACGGACAACGCGCCGTCGGCGAGCACCAGACCGCTGCGGGAGGGGTCGTCCGGGACGTTGACGCCGTGGCAGGCGAAGTGCGCGATCGCCGCACGGGACAGCGCCGAGGCCACCGCGGTGTGCGTCGCGTCGGCCCCGACGAGCGGAACCGAGCCGGGGTAGCAGTCGGCCACCGCCTTCGCCTCGGCCAGTACGCCCGGCAGGTCCGGCTGTCCCGGCGTCACCGGTATCGCCACCACGGACGCCGACCGGGCCGGCGCGGCCGGCATCGCGGGTTTCCGCAGCGCGGCGAGGGTGGGGGTGTAGGAGGAGACGACGCATTCCAGCGCGCACAGCTTCGCGGCGGAGCCGTCGGCGGGCCGCAGCGCGGCATGCAGCGGAAGCAGCGTCAGCGCGCCGGTCGGTGACCACCACAGGCACGGGCGCGACGCCGCGGGCGACCGGTGGTCCCACCCGAGCGCGGCCAGGACGGGCGCGACAACGGCGTCCCAGGTCCATGCGAGGACGGACGCCACGGCCCGCTCGGTCTCCTCCCCGCCTCCCCCCTCGGCCCTGGTGGGACCGCGCCGGTCCAGCGCGCCGTACAGGGCACTGACCTGCGCCGCCACACTGTCCGGCGTCACCAGCGGCAGGGGCACCACGACCGGCCGGCCGCCACCGGCTCCCACGATGATCGCGTCGCTGCGGTAACGGCTCAGGTTCAGCACCACCGCGGTCCGAGTCGACGTGTCAGTCGCAGGGGACGCCCCGGTCGCTGGGAAGTCCGCGAGACCGGGCAGGGTCCTGATGTGCTCGATCAGGTCCCGGAGATGCCGGGCGGCTTCGACACGGCGCGCCGTGTCCCCGACGGAGCGGACCAACTGCAGCGAGCCGTCGTCCTGATCGAGGGTCCTGCGCAGGGCCACGTACGTGTCGACAAGGGCGGGCGCCTTCTCGCGCAGCTCCTCGACCGCGGCTGCCCGGACCATCGCATGGCGCAGCAGCACACCCCGCCCCGATTCCAGCAATTGCAGCGCGAGTTCGGCCTGCCCGGCATGGAGAGCGGCCGCAGCCCCGTCCCGCAGCGCGTCGCCCAGTCTGATCAGCTGGAGCTCGCGGTCCCGGCGCCGCACCAACTCGCCGCCGGCCAGCGGGATCAGCCCGACCAGGCGGACACAGCCCTGCGCCGCCGACTCCCAGGCCGCTGCCGCCGTCGCGGTTTCGACCCAGCTGTAGGCGGAGTTCCACCGCACCCACAGGGGTGAGGACTCGTACTCGGCCGAGTGGCGGTAGGCCTCGACGGCGGCATCCAGATCCGTGCTGTCGTGGTGCCGCTCGAATCGGAGGGAGTGGGCCCGGCCCAGATGGTTGAGCCGGTGTCCGAGCTCGGGGCTGCCGTCGGGAGTCGTCTCGACCGACTCGGTGGCCAGGGCTGTCAGCTCGTCGATCTCGGCCGCGGACAGGACGGTGCCATGGTCGGCCGGCGCCCACAGCGAGGCCACCAGGTTGGCCAGCACGCGCGGCCGTATCGCGTCGCCGGGTCCGATCAGGGTCAGCGCGTGCCGCAGCACGGCTGCGGACTCCCGGGCGGCCGAGCCGTCGCCGTAGGGCATGGACTGCAGGGCGATACCGAAGTCGTTGAGCGCCGGGGCCAGCCGCGGGCTGTGCGGTGGGATCTCGTCCAGGAGATCCCGGAACATACGGACGGAGTCGTCGCCCGCGTCGGGATTGTGCGAGTACGCCCACCAGCTGTGGATCGTGGTGGCCTGCGACCAGCGGATCTCGAACGTCTGCTCTTCCGGCCAGCCGTGCTCCTCGGCTTCGCGCAACGCCCACTCGTGCACACCCATCGCTTCGGAGATCGATCCCCCGTCCGAGGCCAGCACTCCGCGATCGCGCAGAACCGTGCCCAGGTTCCAGATCCATCCCGGCCGTATCGAGGGGTCCAGCGCGGGGTGGGCGATGACGTGGGGCAGTCGCGCCAGCGCCTCGTCGAGCGCCGTGACGTCCGTGTTCCGGCCGTAGGTCCACAGCCCGGCGCAGAGATCGCCCTCGATGTTGGGGTGGTCCGGCGAGTCCTCGTCCACCATGTCCAGGGCGGCGCGGCGCACCTCGATGGCTCGCAGGATCGTGTCCTGGTCGAGGGTCAGGTCGTAGAGGGTGTCCAGGTGGCTGCCGAGCTGGGCCAGGTTCCGGGGGTCCGGTTCCGGGTCCCGGTCGCAGGCCCACTCCAGCAGAGTGACCGACAGCACGGCCATCCGCGGGTCGTGCTCGGTCCTGGCGATCCGGCCCAGCCCGGCACCGAAAACCACTGCCGCGTGCAGATGGGCGGGATCGGTGCCGTCGGACTCCAGCAGCTTGGCCACGGCACGCACCAGCAGCGAGGGGTCACCCTCGGTGTAGTAGGCATCGATCAGTTCCTGGACCTGACCGAGCAGGATGTAGCCGGCCTCGTTCGCCTCATACACTTCGTCCGCCTCGTCCGGCATCAGTGGGGAGCCGTCCGGGCCGATGATCCTTCCGGTGCTCATGTCGAAGACGACGGTGCTGTCGTCGTTCGGATCGAGGTCGTCGTTCCATCCCGGAGACACCACCTCGAGCAGTCGTCGCCAGACTTCCAGCGCCGCGGTGCCTGCCGGGCCGTCGTCGAAAGCCCTGTTGTAGTAGTAGTGCAGCAGTGCGGTCCGCTCCTCCGACTCCTGACGCAGGTCCGTCACCGCCATCAACCGCACCGCGGCGGCCTCCGCCTCGTCGCTGAGCAGGCCGAACCGGGCCAGTGCCGTACGCAGATCGGCCAGCAACCGCTCGGTCGGGCGCCGTACTTCCCCCTCGCCCCCCATCGGACCCCGCCCTCAGTCCGTCGTCGCCGAGTCGGGTGGCTGCGCCGGTGGCACCGGGGGTGCCGGCGGCAGGGGGATGCCGACTGCGAAATCCGGTAACGCCTCCTCGCCGACCGTGGCATGGCCGCCGCGCAGGCCGTTTTCGGGCAGCTCGGGGACGTCCCCTTCGAAGTCGGATGGGTCGCAACTCAAGCCGTCGTCGGCTTCGTCGGCCATGGACAAACCTCCGCACCTGAAGGCCCGGTGACAGTCTCGACACGGAGCCACTACCGTGGGTGCCAGGCCTTGTACCCACTGCCACGGCCATCGACACCGGCCCGGAAAACGGCCCCGGCCCCGTCACATCGATCCTGATTTCGGCACCTCGTCCACGCCCGGTCGACCAAGCTCCGAGAGGATTCGATGCCGACCAACCTGACCGGCCTGGTCCTGTTCCTCACGTTGCTGGCCCCCGGATTCGTGTACCAGCGCCGCCATGCCCGTGACGTGCCGGCCTACGATCGCTCGGCCCTGGCCGAGACCACCGCGATCGTGCTCGTGAGCGTCCTGGCGGACTGGGTGGTCGGCGTCGTGTTCCTGCTGTTCGCGCGCCTCGCGCCGCACGCCGTCCCCGATGTGAAGGCACTGCGTGGCGATCCCGCCCACCTGACGGGGAACGCACTGTCCGTGGCGCTGTGGGGAGCCGGGCTCCTGGGGCTCGCGAGCGCGCTGGGCTACGGACTTGCCGCGGTCCGACGTACCGACAACCGCGCCGAGCGGCCGGGGTGGTGGTGGGCGTTCCAGGCGTATCCGGCCCGGCACCGTATCCACGACTACGTCGATTCGAGGATCTACGTCGGCTGCCGACTGCGGGACGGCTCGCATGTGGCCGGGACGCTGCTCAGCCACAGCCGGATGTCGGCCGAGACCGGCGACCGTGATCTGCTGCTGCGCGGCGAGATCAGGCTCAGATCCAGCGGCGCGACCGAGGAGACGGCGCTTCCCGAGGCGCACGTGATGATCGTGAGCGCTCGGGACATCGTATGGATGACGGTGACGTACAGCCGGGGCACGGTGCTGAAGAACGGTGTTCCACCACCCGCTCCGGCGTCCGGGCCCGGCTCCGGAACCGCGCCGGGACAGGCCCCGGCGGCCACGGTCACGGCGGGCGGCGACGGAGAGGGGAGCGGGAGCAATGGCGCGTGAGCACCGTCCGAACGCGGTGATCAGGGACCTGTCCCGGGTCGACGGCCTGCCCCCGGGCGAAGCCCGGGCGCGCGCGGCGGTCGTTCGCGAGTTCGAGTTCCGGATCACCCCCTACTACGCCGGCCTCATCGACTGGAGCGACCCGCGTGATCCGCTGCGGCTGATCGTCATGCCGGAGGTCGAGGAACTGTCCGACACCCTGGACTTCGACCCCAGCGACGAGGCCGCCAACACCCGGGTGCGCGGTCTGCAGCACAAGTACCCGCCGACCGCCCTGCTGCTGCTCACCGACGTCTGCGCGACCTACTGCCGCTTCTGCTTCCGCAAGCGTTTCACCCTCGCCACCGACCCCGCGCACCATCTGCGTCCGGAAGGCGAACTGGACAGCGCCGAACGCGAGACGACCTTCGACATCAGCGAGGGCGTGCGCTACATCCGCGCCCATCCGGAGATCGACAACGTCCTCCTCACCGGCGGCGACCCCCTGATGCTCTCTCCTTCCCGGCTGGCCTCGGCGCTGGCCGAGGTCCGCTCCGTGCCCCACGTCGACGTCATCCGGATCGGCACCAAGGTCCCCGCCTTCGACCCCGCGCGGATCACTCCGGAGCTGGCCGGCACCCTAGCCTCGGCCGCCCGCGCCGACGCCCGCACCCACGTGATGTGCCACTTCACCCACAGCCGGGAACTCACCCCCGAGGCCCTGGCCGCCACGGCCCGGCTGCAGGAGGCGGGCCTCGTCCTGACCAACCAGACCCCCCTCCTGCGCGGCGTCAACGACGACCCCGAGGAACTCGCCCGGCTGCAACGGCGTCTGGCCTCGACCGGCACGGCGCCTTACTACGTGTTCCTGTGCCGGCCGACCCACGGCAACGAGCGCTACGCCGTGCCGCTCGCGGAGGCCGTGGACATCATCACGGCCGCCCGCGCCCGGCTCAACGGCCTGGCCAAGCGCTTCCGCCTCGTCGCCTCGCACGCCACCGGCAAGATCGAGATCCTCGGCCGCCACGCCGACGACCTCGTCTTCCGCTATCACGAAGCCCGTGACCCCGCCGATCAGGACCGGCTCCTGACGTGGCCCGCCGAGCATCCGCTGACCTGGCTGGACGAGGTCGTCGCCGCGAACCGAGCGGGCCGTTCCCCGGGTAAGGGAACGGTAAAGCGCTTCCGCTCGTTACCTCAGGCATGACAGCTATGACCCCAGGCTCGAACATCTCCCTGTCGGCCGCCCGCGTGACGGTGGACGTCTCCGCGCCGGTGCGGCTCGACGTGTCGGGCCTGCTGCTCACCGGCGACGGCAAGGTGCGCTCCGACGACGACTTCATCTTCTACAACCAGCCCGCCGGGCCGGGCGTGACGTACACGTCCGGTGGTGGCGCGGCGCCCGACGCGATCACGGTCGACACCGGCGCCGTGCCGCCGGACATCGAGAAGATCGTGGTCACGGCCAGCCCGGACGCGGCCGGCCAGACCTTCCAGGGCATCGAGCCGACGGCCACGATCCGGGACGCGGACGGCGGCTCGGTCCTGGCCACGTTCACGCCACCGCAGCTCGGCACGGAGACGGCGCTGGTGATCGTGGAGATCTACCGGCGCAACGGCCAGTGGAAGGCCCGCGCCGTCGGCCAGGGGTACGCCAACGGCCTGGCCGGCATCGCGACGGACTTCGGTGTGACGGTGGAGGAGCCCGCCGCGGCACCGGCGGCGGCACCGGCCGCACCGCCGGCCCCCGCCGCGCAGGCACCTGTCGCACCGCCCGTTCCTGCGGCACCGCCCGCTCCGCCCGCCCCGGTGCCCGGCGCCGGGAAGATCAACCTGGACAAGGGCCGGGTCAGCCTCCAGAAGAACCAGACCGTCTCCCTGGTCAAGGGCGGCCGTCCGCTGCTCTCCGTGGTGCAGATGGGCCTCGGCTGGGAGCCCGCGTTCCACAGCAGGGACATCGACCTGGACGCCTCGGTCATCGCCTACGGCCCGCAGCGCAACGCCGTCGACAGCTGCTACTTCGGCAAGCTGACGATCCTGAACGGCGCGATCAGACACTCGGGTGACAACCTCACCGGCGAGGGCGGGGGCGACGACGAGGTGATCACGGTCGACCTCGGCCGCCTCCCCCAGGAGGTCACCGGCCTGGTCTTCACGGTCAACTCCTTCTCCGGCCAGAAGTTCACGGAGGTCGCCAAGGCCTACTGCCGCCTGGTGGACGCGGCCACGGGAGAGGAGCTGGTCCGCTTCGACCTCACCAACGCCGAACCGCAGACCGGCGTCATGATGGCCAAGCTCATCCGCCAGTTCTCCGGCGAGTGGGACATGACGGCAATGGGCGACTTCGTGAAGGCACGCACGGTACGCAACATGGTCGAGCCGGGAGCACGGGCCCTGTAAGCGGTCGTACGGCACAGCCATCGGCGCCCCCGCCGGTCAGGGGGCGCCCGGTTGTCAGGCCTCCCCGCGCGAGCGAAGCCCCTCCGTGAGCAGGGACAGATAGCGCCGTATCTGCTGCCCCTGCCCGCTCGCCAGCTCCGACGCCGACGCCACGCCATGCGCCAGCCGCAGCACCTCGATCGGCTCGACGTCCCCGCGCAGGCTGCCCTCCCGCTGCGCCGCCTCCACCAGCCGCCGCGCCGCCTCCTGCAGATGCGTGCCACAGGCCGTGGCCGCGACGGAGCTGCCGTCGGTGACGGCCGAGCCCAGGAGCGTCTTCATGCCGCGCACCTGGATCGTCCCGACGCACACCTCGTTGAGCCACTCCACCAGCGCCTCGCCCGGCGGAAGTGCCGCGGCGAACTCGTCGGCCCGGGCCGCCATGGCCTGGATCCGGTCCACGTACGCGGCCTCCAGCAGCGCCTGCCGGGTCGGGAAGTGCCGGTAGAGCGTGCCGGAGCCGACACCGGCGCGCTTGGCGATGTCGTCCAGCGAGGCGTTCTCCCCATGCTCGGCGAAGGCCTCGGCCGCCACCTTCAGCAACCGCTCGTGGTTACGCCGAGCGTCCGCACGCATGGGTCTGACCTGCGCCATCCAGATGCTCCTCGCCGACCGGGGATCCTCTCCGCAGATTATCGAGCACCACGAAAGGCTCACCGCGGTCCGGTCAGTGCCGCTCCGGCGGCTCGTACCCGCCACCCACCGGGTCCGGCCCCGGAGTACGGCGCACCTCGCCGGTGCCCAGGCCGATCGTGGCACGCGTCCGCATGGGGCCGTCACCGCGGCGGGAGAGCAGTTCGATCCCGGCCACGCGCGCGTGCAGCACGTCGAGCCGGGCGGCGCATTCGGCCGCGAGGACGCGCGGGACGTGGGTGCGCCCGAGCGAGAGGTGCGGGGTGAAGCGCGGGAAGCGGTCCACGCAGTACGGGAAGGGCTCCGCGAGCGTGCGCTGAAGCTCCGTCCAGGGCGCTGCGCCGGCCGCCGCGGGGTCGAGCCACACGGTGGCGTAGGACCGGTGACGGAAGAAGCGGACCCCGCTGAGCCGGATGTCGAAGGGCTCGCACGCGGCGGCCGCGGCGGCCAGCAGCGGAAGCGCCGCCGGGAAGTCCTCCTCCGGTACGAAGCCGAAGACCAGGTTCACATGGGGTGGCCAGCGGCGGATCTGCGGGTCGTGCTCGGCTCGGATGCGCTGGATGGCGGGCCACAGTTCGGCCGGGGGAAGCCAGGCCACGGCGGTCCGGGGCGTGGGGGCCGACTCCGGACGGGCGAGGGCGCCGCCCGGGCCGGGCGTCGAGGGGCAGGGCACACCGCCATCATGACCCTGCCCGCCGACGGCCGCTGCCCGGCCGCACCCGGGCCGCCCGCCGTGTACCGCCTAGAACCATGTACCGCCTAGAACAGCGCGCTGTACGCGTTGAGCGCGGGCTGGCCGCCCAGGTGGGCGTAGAGCACCGTCGAGTCCGGGCCGATCTCGCCGCGCCGGACGAGGTCGACGAGCCCGGCCATGGACTTGCCCTCGTAGACGGGGTCGGTGACCATGCCCTCGGTACGGGCGGCGAGCCGCATGGCGTCCAGGGTGGACTCGTCGGGAATCCCGTACGTCCCCGCGTGGTACCGCTCGTCCAGCTCGACGGTCAACTCACCCTTGACGCCGATGAGTCGGCCGGTGGCGTGGGCGATCCGGGCGATCTGCCCGCGGGTACGTGCGGGCTCGGCCGAGGCGTCGATGCCGAGCACCCGGCGCGGCCGGCCGCCCGCCTCCTCCAGGGACCGGAATCCGGCGACCATGCCCGCCTGCGTCGAGCCGGTGACCGAGCACACGACCACCGTGTCGAAGAAGACGCCCAACTCCTTCTCCTGTTCGGCGACTTCATGAGCCCAACGGGCGAAGCCGAGGCCGCCGAGCGGATGGTCGGAGGCGCCGGCCGGAATGGCGTACGGCTTCCCGCCCGCCTCTTCCACGTCCCTCAGCGCCTGCTCCCAGCTCTCCTTGAACCCGATCCCGAACCCGGCCCGCACCAGCCGCACCTCGGCCCCGGCGAGCCTGCTGATCAGGATGTTGCCCACCTTGTCGTACACGGAGTCCGGCCACTCCACCCAGCTCTCCTGCACCAGCACGCACTTGAGCCCGGCGCGGGCCGCGACGGCGGCGACCTGGCGGGTGTGGTTGGACTGCACCCCGCCGATCGAGACGAGCGTGTCGCAGCCCTGCGCGAGCGCGTCGGCGACCAGGTACTCCAGCTTGCGGGTCTTGTTCCCGCCATAGGCGATCCCGGAGTTGCAGTCCTCCCGCTTGGCCCACAGCGCGGCGCCGCCGAGGTGGGCGGTCAGGCGCTCCAGGGGGTGTACGGGCGAGGGGCCGAACAGCAGTGGATAGCGGGCGTAGGAAGACAGGGACACGGGACCTCCAGGTTCAGTCGGGGTCGGCCAGGTCTGCGAGGGTGCGCCAGATGTCCGCCGTGACCCGGACCGCGCCGTCCACGTCACCGTCGGCGCAGGCCTCGATCAGCCGCTCGTGCAGCCCGGCCGAGCGGCACGAGCCGCCCTCGCCGAAGCGCTGCCGCTCCAGGCGGCGGATGAGCGGGGTGTAGCGGGCGACGGTCGCGGCGGCCGCGCGGTTGCCGCTCACCCGGACCAGGACGTCGTGCAGCTCGTCGTCGGCACGCAGGGCATCGTCCACGTCACCGGTGCGCACGGCGGTGGCGAACCGGTCGCCCGCCGCACGCATCCGGTCGAGGTCCGCCGGGCTCAGCCGGGGCACGGCGACCCGGGTGGCCAGTTCGTGCATGGCCCCGACCACCGCCGCCGCGTCCCGTACGTCGGCGGCGACGAGCGGGGTGACCCGGGTGTAACTCTGCGGCTTGCTCTCCAGCAGCCCCTCGTCCACCAGGCGCGCGAAGGCCTCGCGCACGGGCGCCCGGGACAGTCCCAGCCGCTCGGCGAGGTCGGCGTCGCGCACCACTGCGCCGGGCTCGATCTCCCCGGCCACGATCGCGTCCCGGATCGCCGCGTAGGCGCGGTCCCGGAGCAGGGTGCGGGGAACGGGTCGTAGCGTCTCCACGATCTGAAATGTTAGATATCAGTAGCGGCACAGGCAAGGGTGTGGCCCGCACCCCCCGTGGAAGTGCGGGCCACGATCAGCACCGGCCGCTGGTCAGGCCTGCCACGGCCAGCGGGAGTCACGAGCGTCCTCCAGCAGGGACACCATCCGGAAGGCCGAGTCCGAAAGGCCGCCGAAGGTGTGCCTGTTGCCCGCGCCCGACGGCCCGTGGCCCGCCCGGTAGCCCTCCAGGTTCCAGGTGTAGACCGGGATGCGGGACGGGATCTGGGCGGTCGGGTCGCCCTGCTGGTGCGGGGAGTACTGCTCGTCGGTGACGATCAGCACCCGGTCGTGCTTCTGGTAGTGCCGGCGCACCGCCTCCGTGGTGTCGGTGCCACCGAGGTTGCCGAAGCGCTCCAGGATCTTCAGCACCGACTCGCCCTTGCGGAACTCCACCTTCGCGCTGGTCGAGCCGAACTCGACCAGGTCGGCGTCCGCCGCCCGCAGCGCGAGCGCGGTACCGAAGATCGCCGCCGCGTCGGCCCGGGTGAGCCGGTCGCGCTCGGACACCGGCGACCAGAACATCGAGCCCGACCGGTCGACCAGCACCAGCGTCCGGCCCGGCAGCGCGGGCACGTTGGCCAGCGAGTGGCCGAGCGCCTGCTCCAGCGGGTACGCCCAGCGCAGCGAGGGCGCGTGCCGGTAGGCGGCCAGGTAGCGGAAGGGGAACTGCCGCGAGCGTGCCACCTGCTGCGGGTCGCTGATCTTCGCCGCGACCTGGGCGGCGACCTCGTCCGAGACCCCCGCCCCGTCGAAGTTCCGCAGATTGCGGACCAGTGCCATCGTGCCCATGGACGGGATCACGGCCTCCCAGGCCGCCTTGTCCATCGGGCCCTGCAGCCAGCCGGCCAGCGCCTCCCAGGTGATACCGGCCGCCGCCAGCCGCTCGGCGCCGCCGGGCGCGGTGACGACCGCCCGCCGCTGCTCGACGGGCAGCGCCATCAGCTCGCGGTGCGCGGTGAGCACCGGGCTCGACGCGGGCGGCACGGCGGTGTCCGGGTTGTGCCGCCGGTCGAGCGCGTACCGGAACAGGTCGCCCTGCCACGGCTTGTCCGCTTCCGGCGACGCGTGCACCAGGTTGAGGATGTCGCCGAAGCGGTAACCCTTGGACGCGGTGTCGTACTTGAGCAGCGACTTGGCGTGGTACAGCCGTCGTACGGCGTCGGCGACGCCGCGCTTGACGGGCTTGGGGACCGCGCGTCCGTACGTCGCCGTCCAGTACGCGAGCAGCTCGCCGGGCTCGTCCGGGCGCTGCAGCACGGATGCCACGACCTGTCGGTTGGACGGGCCGTCGGTCGCGCCCGCGGTCAGCCGGGCGTGCACGTACTCGGCGGCGCCCACGATCGAGGCCGTCCGCATGTTGCCCTCACCGCGCAGCCAGCCGAGCAGGCCGGCCGTCCACTCCGGGTCGCTGACCGCGAGGTCGCGGAGGAGGCGGGTGAACCGGTCGTCGCGGTCGGCGCCGCTCTCGTAGAAGGTGTCCTGCGAGACGAAGTTGGAGACCGCGAGAAGGAAGAGTTCGGAGCGCGGATCGCGCTCCTGACCCCGGCCGCCCTCGTAGGTCCGCAGGATACGGCCCGTCGACGTCACCGCCGACTTCAGCTGTGCCTTGGCGGCACGCGCGTTGAATCGCGCCATGGTGAATTCCCCCGAATTCATTCGTGTTTCGGAGGGAGGCACAGCAAATGGAGGGTGTCCGAGATCAGGACTCGGCGGCGGACTTTCCCAGGTGCTCTACCGATTGAGCTACACCGGCCCGAAGCCGATGACGGGATTCGAACCCGCAACCGCCCGATCCCATGAAGTAACCGCTGCCTGCGCACCGGACACCCACCATGTGCTGCGCCTCCCGAGATCAATTCGGCGGCGGTCGTCGATTCTCTTTTCAAAAGAAGTAACCGCAGCCTGCGCACCGGGAGGTGCATGAAGTTTTCGGTGTCCAGAGATCGAGGTCGGCGGAACCGACGGTTGGTGCTCTATCCCCTGAGCTACACCGGCCCGTGGAGCCGGTGGCGGGACTCGAACCCGCGGCCTCCCCATTAAGAGTGGAAGTAGGTCCTGCCTGTCGCACCTGGACGTGGATCACTCTAGAAGGGGAGCCGCGGGACGAGCGAGCGAATTAATTACTGCGGGGACGTCAGTCGCACTTCTGCCGCTTCCAGGGGCCGGTGATGGCGAGCATGATGCCGGGCTCCTGGATGTTGGCGAACAGGGTGCGGCCGTCGGGCGAGAAGGTGACGCCGGTGAACTCGCTGTACTCGGGCTTCTCCGCGGTGCCGCCCGCCGCGGTAGCGGCTGGTGTAATCGCCAGGTCGTTGCGGGCGATCGGGTAGGTGCGGCCGCTCTCGGTGGCGCCGAACAGGTGCTGGACGCCCTCGCCGTCCTCGGCGATGACCAGGCCGCCGTACGGGGAGACGGTGATGTTGTCCGGGCCGTCGAAGTTGCCGTTGTCGGCGGACGGGTCCGGGTTCACGCCGAGGAGGACCTTGAGGGTCAGGGTCCGGCGCTTGGGGTCGTAGAACCAGACGGCGCCGTCGTGCTGGACGGGGCTCTCGGTACGGGCGTAGGAGGAGACGATGTAGGTGCCGCCGTCCCCCCACCACATGCCTTCGAGCTTGCGGGCGCGGGTGACCTGGCCCTCGGTGAACTGCTTGCGGACGGAGGTCGTCCTCGCGTCGCGGTCCGGGACGTCCACCCAGTCGACGCCGTAGACGGTGCCGATCTTCGTCGCGCGGGAGAGGTCGTCGATGAACTTGCCGCCGGAGTCGAAGCACTTGAAGGCCTGCAGGACGCCCGCGTCGTCGGCGAGGGTGCGCAGCTTGCCGCGGCCGTGGCGGTAGCCCTCCGGCGGGGTCCAGCGGTAGAGCAGGCCGTTGGGGCCGGCAGCGTCCTCGGTGAGGTACAGGTGGCCGCGCTTGGGGTCGACGACGACGGCCTCGTGGGCGTAGCGGCCGAGCGCCTTGACGGGCTTGGGGTCCCGGTTGGCCCGGCGGTCCTCGGGGTCGACCTCGAAGACGTAGCCGTGGTCCTTGGTCATGCCGTTCTGGCCGGCCTTGTCCTCGGTCTCCTCGCAGGTCAGCCAGGTGCCCCACGGGGTGTTGCCGCCCGCGCAGTTGGTGGAGGTGCCGGCGATGCCGACCCACTCGGCGACGTGGTCGCGGCGCACCTCGACCACCGTGCAGCCACCGGAGGCGGCGGGGTCGTAGACGAGGCCCTCGGTGAGCGGGACCGGGTACTTCCAGCCGGCGCGCGGGCCCTTCAGCTCGTGGTTGTTGACGAGGAGGGTGGCGCCGCGGGGGCCGTCGAAGGTGGAGGTGCCGTCGTGGTTGGACGGGGTGAACTCACCCGACTCCAGCTTGGTCCTGCCGCTGTAGGTGATGACCCGGTACGTGAAGCCCTCGGGAAGCGCGAGGATACCGTCAGGGTCCGGGATCAGCGGGCCGTAGCCGACGCCGTGGTGCCCGTGCGCCGACTCGCCGTCCACGGTCTCGATGTCGTCCGTGGCGGCGAGGGCGTTCGGGGCGGTGGCGAGGGCGCCGACGCTGCCCGCCAGTGCGACTCCGGCACCGGTGATCGCGGATTTCCTGGCGAAGTCCCTGCGGCTGAGCGACATGGTGTCTCCTGTGACGGTGGGCGTGCCGGGTGGAGGGTGGCGACCTCGTTGCGGCGCTCACGCTCCCGCCGCCTTTTGAACGGCGGTTGAACACCGGGCTACTTCAGAGACCCCTGTTCCATGAATCCGTATGCACAGACCCATGGCCACCCAAAACACCGGCCATGTTCTTCCCCGGCGTCACCAGCTCTTTTCCGCCGCAACGGCGTTCGACCACGCCGTCGCCATCACCATCGCCGTCACCATCGGGCCGTGCCCGAACCGTCCGCGATCGGCCGAGCCGCTCAACCCCCGTGTGCCGACCGCGCCTTGAAGGCGGCCTTGCGCGCTTCCTTCGCCACCTTCTTGTCCGGGTGCAGCCGCCCCATCGCCTCCAGCACGTCCGCGGTGGCGGGGTGCTCCACCCGCCAGGCCGCCGCGAAGAACCCGCTGTGCTGTTCGGCGAGCCCCTCCACCAGCGCCTGCAGCTCCTCGGAGTTCCCCTCGGCCTGGAGCTGCGCGGCCAGTGTGTCGACGGTCAGCCAGAACACCAGCTCCTGCGAGGGTGCGGGCACGTCGGAGGCGCCGCGCTCGCTCAGCCACACCCGGGCGAGCCCGCCCAGCTCGGGGTCGTCCAGCACCTCCCGCAGCGCGTCCTCGGCCTCCGGGCCGACGAGGGACAGCGCCTGCTGGCAGCGCAGCCTGCGCAACGGCGCCCCGGCGTCGGCACCCCGCGCCGCGGCCAGCAACTCCCGTGCCGCGGCGAGCGGTTCCCGCCGGGCCAGCCAGTGCTCGATCTCGGCCTGGGCGGCGGACTGTCCGAAGTGGGCGGTGCCGTCGAGCAGCACGTCGGCGCCCTTGTCGGCGAGTTCACCGACCGCGGGTGCCTCGAACCCGGCCTCCAGCAGCCGCGCCCGCAGCCCGTAGGCGCCGAGCGGGGTCAGCCGGACCATGCCGTAGCGGGAGACGTCGGTGTCGTCCATCGGGGCCGCGGGCTCTTCCTCCCCGTCGGCCATCAGCGCCTCGTCCACGGGCTGGTACTCCACCAGACCGATCGGCTCCAGCATCCGGAACTGGTCGTCGAGGCGCATCATCGCGTCGGAGACCTGTTCCAGGACGTCGTTGGTGGGCTCGCCCATGTCGCTGGGGACGATCATCGAGGCGGCGAGGGCGGGCAACGGCACCGGAGCGACGCCGGATCCGTCCTCACTGACGGTCAGCAGGTAGAGGTTGCCGAGGACGCCGTCGAGGAACTCCGCCTCGGCCTCCGGGTCCCAGTCGAGTGACGAGAAATCGACCTCGCCGCCCTCGTCCATAGCGTCGACCAGACCGTCCAGGTCGGGCACGCTCGCGTCCGCGACGACGGTCTCCAGGGCGGAGCGCCAGACGGTGAGCACGTCGTGCGGGGAGCCGCCGGTCAGCAGCGCCAGCTCCTCCCCGGCCGCCACGGTCCCGGCTTCCTCGTCGGTGATCTCGACCAGTCCGGCGTCCACGGCCACCCGCCAGGCCTCGCTGGCGTACGCGGCGGCGTCGTCCCCGCTCAGTCCGAGCAATTCGGCGGCGGCCGGAAGCTGTTCCTCCACCAGTCCGCCACCGGCGTCCACGCGGGTGTCGGGTCCGGCCCAGCGGGCCAGGCGGGCGGCACGGGAGAGCAACGGCGTGGACAGCGCGGCGCGCGCCAGCTCCGCTTCGGGGTGCAGCCGTACGGGCGGCAGGGGGGAGCTGTCTGACATCGGCTGGTTCTCCTCGGACCGTGAAAGGACTCGACCGCTCAGCCTAGACGGATTTCCACCCATGCCGCCCGGTTCATCTCCCCGCCGGCTCTCGTACATGGCCGAAACCTTGACAACTCCCGGGCGCAGGCAGGAGATTGACGCGCGTAGAAGTTGGGGGGACAACTGTTCACTCTGCTCTACGCGTGTCACACAGGGCTACATGCCCCACACGCTTCCGTCACCACCTCGTCCCGGCGCTCACGTACGCCCCCGGAGGGATCCCCTTGCCGAGCAGGTCTTCCGCGCGCCTCGCCGCGCTCACCGTCGCCGCCGTCTGTTCCGCCGCGTCGGCCGTCGTCCTCACCTCGCCCGCGCACGCCGACTCGGTGCGCATCCACGACGTCCAGGGCACGACCCGGATATCCCCGTTCGCGGGCCAGAAGGTCACGGACGTGCCCGGCGTCGTCACGGCCACGCGCACCTACGGCTCCTCCAGAGGTTTCTGGATCCAGGACCCGACCCCGGACGACAACCCGGCCACCAGTGAGGGCGTGTTCGTCTTCACCAGCTCCGCACCGAAGGTCGCCGTCGGCGACTCGGTCACGGTGACCGGCACGGTCTCCGAGTACGTCCCGGGGGGTGCCTCCTCCGGCAACCAGTCGGTGACGGAGATCACCAAGCCGACGATCACCACCGTCTCGACGGGCAACGCGGTCCCGGCGCCGGTCGTGATCGACGAGGACTCGGTGCCGGACACGTACGCCCCGCAGGGCGACACCGCCGCCGCCGGCTCGATCAACGGCCTGACGCTCGACCCGTCGGCGTACGCCCTGGACTACTACGAGTCCCTGGAGGGCATGAACGTCCAGGTCGAGGACACCCGCGTGGTCACCGCGACCGACCCGTACAGCGAGCTGTGGGTCACGGTGAAGCCGTGGGAGCACCGCAACCGCCGCGGCGGCACGGTCTACGGCTCCTACGCGTCCCAGAACACCGGCCGGCTGCAGATCCAGTCGCTGGGCGCGACCGCCGACTTCCCGAAGGCGAACGTCGGCGACACCCTGGAGGGCGCCACCACCGGCCCGCTGGACTTCAACCAGTTCGGCGGCTACACCCTGGTCGCGAGCAAGCTCGGCACGCTGGAGAGCGGCGGCCTTGAGCGCGAGACCACGCAGAAGCAGTCGAGCCGCGAGCTGGCGGTGGCGACCTACAACGTCGAGAACCTCGACCCGTCGGACGCCACCTTCGACAAGCACGCCGCCGCGATCGTGAACAACCTGCAGTCGCCCGACATCGTGTCCCTGGAGGAGATCCAGGACAACAACGGCGCCAAGGACGACGGCACGGTCGACGCGAGCCAGACCGTGAACAAGCTGATCGACGCGATCGTCGCGGCGGGCGGCCCGAAGTACGACTGGCGCTCGATCAACCCGGTCAACGACCAGGACGGCGGCGAGCCCGGCGGCAACATCCGCCAGGTGTTCCTGTTCAACCCCGAGCGGGTGTCCTTCGTGGACCGCGCGGGCGGCGACTCCACCACCGCCGTCGGCGTCACGAAGGTCAACGGCAAGGCCCAGCTGACGGCTTCGCCGGGCCGGATCGACCCGGCGAACGCGGCCTGGAACAGCAGCCGCAAGCCGCTGGCCGGCGAGTTCGTCTTCCGCGGCAAGACCGTGTTCGTGATCGCCAACCACCTCAACTCCAAGGGCGGCGACCAGGGTCTGACCGCGCAGTACCAGCCGCCGGTGCGCAGCTCGGAGATCCAGCGCCACGCGCAGGCGACCGAGGTGAACGCGTTCGTCAAGGACATCCTGTCCGTGCAGAAGAACGCGAACGTCATCGCGCTCGGCGACATGAACGACTTCGAGTTCTCCGAGACCGCGAAGATCCTCGAGGGCGACGGCGAGCTGTGGTCGGCGATCAAGTCGCTGCCGAAGAGCGAGCGTTACACCTACGACTACCAGGGCAACCAGCAGGTCCTGGACCAGATCCTGGTCAGCCCGGCGATCCGGCGCGGCTGTGACTTCGAGTACGACAGCGTGCACATCAACTCGGAGTTCAACGACCAGATCTCCGACCACGACCCGCAGGTGCTGCGGTTCCGCCCGTAACCCGGTCCGGGGACCTCAGGACTGGCCGAACACGCCGTTCAGCCAGTCCTGCCAGGCGGTCTCGTTCGCCCGGGCGTCGGCGTCCGGCGCGAAGTCGTGGACGCTGATGCCGAGCGGCGCGCCCCAGTGGCCGCGTCCGAAGAAGCGGATGAGGGCGTTGTCGGTGCGCAGCCCGATGAAGTACGGGTTGCGGTAGTCGAGTACGGCGTCCAGGGTCTGCCCGCCGGGCCCCTGGACGCCGACCTTCGTGCCCGCGGCCGTGTCGTCCGCCAGGCCGAGCGCGTGGCCGACGGCGGCGAGCGCCCGCGGGGACTGCGAGGCCGCGGGCCCCTCCAGCTGGGCGAAGGTGACCGGCCTGGGCGCGAAGTGCGTGAGGTACTCGCACAGGGTGTGCAGGTAGAAGTTGGTGTGCTTGCTCGCGCCGTCGTACTGGTTGTTCCAGTCGTCGGTGAAGATGCCGCTGTGCACGTAGCGCACCCAGGCGCGGCGGCCCTCGTCGCGGGGCTCGATCGTGTAGTCGAGCTGGTTGACCGACTGGACCGGGAAGCCGACGTCCTCGCTGCGGTTGGTGTAGCGGTGGGGCGGATCCCAGGCGGTGACGGTGGACCCGAAGGGTCCGCTGCCGCCCACCCGGGGCTCGGGCGGGTCCATCGGCCAGAGGTAGCCGCCGGTTCCGGTGGTGACCGCCTCCCACACCTTCTCGGGCGGGACGTCGACCTCGAACTCGCGGACGATCTCGAATTCCTTGGACATGGTGAGGCTCCTGCTGCTTACCGATCCAGTTCGGGGGTGGGCTGGTCCTTGACCGTGGGGTGGAGGGCGACGACGATCCGGTGGTCGCGGCCGCCCTCGACGTCGGGGGCGTCGTACTTGCGGATCAGTGCGCTCACGCCCGCCGTCAGCTCCTGCACGAAGGCCGCGCGGTCGGCGGCGGAGGCGAAGCGGACCTCGCCGTCCAGGGCGTAGGTCGCCAGCCGTTTGCGGGCCCTTTCGGCGCCGGTGATCAGCGCGCCGACGTCCCGCACCAGGCGGGCGCCGAGCGCCAGCAGCCAGCGCGCGGAGAGCTGGTCACGGAAGCGCTCCGGGTCCGGCTGCACGGGGGCGAGCGCGGCGGGCGAGATGACGTACGACGCGGCGGTCGCGCGCATCAGCCGCTCGGTGACATTGCCCTTGCGGCGCTCCCCGGCCAGCTCGACCAGGCCGTGCCGCTCCAGCGCCTTGAGGTGGTAGTTCACCTTCTGCCGGGGCAGTCCGACCTTCCCGGCCAGCATCGCGGCCGACGCGGGTCCGGCGGCCAGTTCGGCGAGCAGCCTGGCCCGAATCGGGTCGAGCGATACGGCCGCCGCTTCGGGGTCCTCGATCACGGTCACGTCCAGCATGCGTCCACCCTCGCACCGAAAACTTTTTTTGTCCAGGTGGGCAGAATTTTCGGTGGGAGGGTGTGCGGAGCCGTCGTGCCGCCGTGGGCCGGGGCGCGGTCAGTGGTGCCGACGGCGCAGCACGCCTGCCGTGGCCAGGGCGGCGGCACCCGCCGCGCCCGCGATCAGCAGGGGGCCCGGGTGTGCGGCGGCGCTCGTGCGCAGCTGGACGGTCATGGCGCCGGCCTTGTCCCTGAGGTCGGCGGCCCGGGTGGACGCCCGGCCCTTCACGTCGGCCCTGTCCTTCCACTGGGCGACGCTGTGGCCGAGCCGGCTGCGGGTCTGTTCGAACTGGTGCCGCAGCTCGTCGGGGCCCTTGGCGCCCGAGCCGTGCGGGATGTTGTGCTTCATCGGTGTGCCCTTTCCTGATCACATCGCCGGCAGGGTGTTCCGCCTCCTCTCCCTGCGGAACATCCGGGTACCCCCACCGAAGACCGTCAGTCGTGCTCCGCTCCCCCGGCCCCGCGGTCGCCGAGCCGTGCGAGTTGGGTCTGGAACCAGTCGAGCCGGGCCTGCAACAGGGCTGCCTCCGCAACGAGTTCGGGTACGCCCAGCTCGCCGTCGGCCGTCAACCCGGCCTCCGGAGCCGACGGACCCACACCGCCCGCCGTCACCCGCAGGCCCTCCCCGGCCAGCCGGGCGAATCCGGCGAGCGAGACGGACGTACGACCCCGTGCACAGCCCGCGCACGCGGGGGCGAGACCCCTCCAGCCGGGCCTGCCCCAGTCGTCGTCGGCGGCGAGCGCGACCGCGGTGGCGCCACAGACGCAGGGGCCGACGGTCGCCGTGCGCACCCGCTGGCGGGCGTAGCGGAAGCCGCGCTCGAAGCGGATGTACGCGCCGAGCACGGAGACTTCCAGCAGGACCGCGGCCCGGTGTTCCGCCGTGCACAGCAGTGCCTCGGCGGCCGCCCGGTCGTGCACGCAGTGGAAGCCGCAGTCGCACAGGCGCGCGGGCGCGCGGTGTCTGCGCCCGTAGACGCAGGTGGCGTCGTCGAGCACGCCGTACGGCAGCGCGCTGCCCAGCGACACGCCGGTGAACCCGGCCCGGGTGCCGTCCTGGGACAGCACCGGGCGGGCGATCTTGTATCCGGTCGGCGGCTCCGCCGGGCGTTCGGCCGGGAGCCGCAGCCTCATCGGGCCGCCGGCACCTCTTCGCGGGCCGGCTCGACCGGTGCGCTGAGGGTGGTCTCCTCGGGGAGCTGGGGCTCCTCCTCGTGGACGAGCGGCCGCTCTTCGGCGACCCCGGTGGCCAGTGCCTTGCCGAGCTTCATGGTGCCTCCCATGACCGACATCGATGACCGTCCCGGCCCATGGTGACGCATGAACGGCCGAATTGCCCATAGGGCCTTCGGTCGCCCACCCCTTCGACTCATCAGGGATGCTTAGCAATACTCCTTAGTAGAATTAAGTAGAGCTTCACCGTCGCCCTGCCGAGACTACTCCCATGACGAATCGACGCCGGCCTTTCGGCCGCACGCTCTGCGCGATGATCACCCCGTTCACCGAGGCGGGCACGCTCGACGTGGAGGGGGCGCGGCGGCTGGCCGGCCGGCTGGTGGCCGAGGGCTGCGACGGCCTGGTGCTGAACGGCACCACGGGTGAGTCGCCGACCACCACGGACGCGGAGAAGGCGGCGCTGATCGCGGCCGTGCGGGAGACGGTCGGCGCCGGCGTCCCGCTGGTCGCGGGCGTCGGCACCGCCGACACCCGGCACACGATCGAGCTGGCCCTCGCCGCCGAGAAGGCGGGCGCCGACGGTGTGCTGGTGGTGACGCCGTACTACAGCAGGCCGCCGCAGGAATCGCTGGAGGCGCACTTCCGCCAGGTCGCCGACGCGAGCGGGCTGCCGGTGATGCTCTACGACATCCCGGGCCGCACCGGCACCCGGATCGAGCCCGAGACGATGATCCGCCTCGCCGGGCACCCGCGGATCGTGGCGGTCAAGGACTGCTCCTACGACTTCCTCGGCACCCAGAAGGTGCTGGCGCACACGGAGCTGGCGTACTACGCGGGCTGCGACGAGCACGTCCTCGCGCTGTACGCGGTGGGTGCCGCCGGGTGCGTGAGCACCGTCGCCAACGCCGTGCCGGGTCACATCGCGGCCGTCCTGGACGCGTTCGACGCGGGTGACACGGCACGCGCGAGCGAACTCCAGCTGCGGGCCACGCCGTTGATCGAGGCGATGATGGACGCGGGCCTGCCCGGCACGGTCACCGCCAAGGCGCTCCTCGGTGAACTCGGCCTGCCCGCGGGCCCGGTGCGGGCACCGCTGCTGCCCGCCGGCCGGGAGACGGCCGACGGGCTGCTGGCACGGTACGAGGAGCTGGTCAGCGGGTCGTGAACAGCGGTTCCCAGCGGCCGCCGCCGTTGAACTTCGGCGAGCGGAAGCCGCTGAGCGGCTGCACCTTGTCGCTGCCCACGGTGACGAGGACCAGCCGCTGGTGGAACTCGTTGCCGTCGCCGCCGATGCCCCACGCGATCAGCCGCTTGCCGTCGGCCCAGGCCAGCAGCTGCTGACCGGGAACCTTGGTGACCATCTTGCCGGTGAGCGGGTCGATGATGGCGGAGGCGATCTCGTTGCCCCGCCCGGCGAAGTCACCCGCCGCGTACTTCCCGTCGGGCGAGAGGCCGGCGTCGACGTAGGGCGCCACGTGCTTCTCCGCGGCGGGCGTCGGGACGTCGGTGCCGTCGAGGGCGTGGTACTGGCGGTACGGCTTCTCGGTCATGGGTTCCCAGAGGTACTTCCCGTCGTGACTGAACTCCATATCCGTGCGTGCGTTGCCGCCCATCCCATATTTGTCCTTCCAGAAGGGCAGCTTGTGCCACTGCCCCGTGCCCGAGGCGACGTCGATCAGGGTGAACCCGGTCCGGCTGGGCACCCCCTGCGGCTCCATCTTGGAGTTGACCTCGACCTTGGCGCTCCAGAAGGCGCGGTCGGGGTTCTTGGCGTAGGTGGTGACGGCCAGCTTGGTCCCGTCCGGCGAGAAGGCGGCCCCGCCGGCGCCCTGCGGCACCGGGATCCACCGCTTGACCTCGCCGCTGGCCAGGTCGAGGAGCCCCACCCGGGTGGCGGGCAGCTCGCGCTCCAGCACGGCGGCCGTGCGCGCGCCCGGCGCGACGGTCACGAAGGACCAGCGGTCGTCCTTCTTGTAGGTGCCGGTCCCGGGATCCAGCAGCCGGTAGGTCCGGGTGTAGATCCAGTCCTTGTTGGCCAGCTTCACGGTCTTCGGAGTGCTGTACCCGGCCATGAGGGTGTCCCCGGCGCCGATCAGCTCGCGCGGCGGCGACTGGTCGGGGTGGGCCACGACCCGGCCGTCGGAGACGACCGCGGGCCGTACGTCCCGGCCACCGGCGTCGAGCAGCGGCACACCCACGGCGACGGCGACCACGGCCGCGGCGGACGCGGCGACCACGGAGATCCGGCGGGTACGACGCCTGCGGCGCAGCACGAACACCCGGTCGGCGAGGTTCGCGGACGCGGGCTGCGTCTGTCCCGCCATCTCCTTCAGGGAGTCGCGTACCAGTTCCTCGACGTTCACGGACGCACCTCCACGGGCGAGAAGTCACGGGACGGCCGCTGGTCGTTGCCGTCCGGGCCGAGCGCGGCCAGCTCGGGCGCGAGGGTGCGCAGCCGGGCCAGGGAGCGGTGGGTGGTGGACCGTACGGTGCCGACGGAGCAGCCGAGCAGCCGGGCCACGTCGGCCTCGGGCAGGTCCTCGAAGTAGCGCAGCACCAGCACGGTGCGCTGGCGCGCGGTGAGCCGGGACAGGGCGGTGCGCAGCACGAGGCGCAGCTCGGCGGTGCCGGAGGCGTCCGGGGCCGCGGCGGCCTCCGGCAGCTCGGCGACCGTGACCTCACGGCGCCGCCACTTCAGCCGCCAGCGGCTGACCTGCTGCCGGTAGAGGATCCGCCGGACATAGGCCTCCGGCTCGTCGATCCGCTGCCACCGCCCGGCCGCCTTGACCAGCGCGTTCTGCAGCAGATCCTCGGCCGCGTGCTGGTCCCCGCCACTCAGCAGGACGGCCGTCTTCAGCAGCGCCGAGGACCTGCCGGCCACGAACTGTCGAAAACTCTCCTGCGCTTGGGCATCCATCGTCACCTTCTCTTCCCCCGGGCCGACCTGCTGTCCGAGCCCTGTACCCCATGTGACGTGCGGGGCGACCCGCCGCTATGCCTCCCCGCCACGGAAAATTCAGAAGATCACCCGGCCCCGTCGCCGTACGGTGTCCCCATGACCCGTCCCCTGCTGTTCCTGGACGTCGACGGCCCCCTCAACCCGTACGCGGCCAGGCCGGAACGCCGCCCCGAGGGTTACACGACGATCAGGGCGTCCCTGCACCCGGGCCGCCCCCTGCGGGTCTGGCTGAACCCGTCCCACGGCCCGGCACTGCTGTCGCTCGGCTACGACCTGTGCTGGGCGACGACCTGGATGGCGGAGGCCAACCGCTGGATCGCGCCGGTCGTCGGCCTGCCCGAGCTGCCGTACGTCGACTTCGGCGCCGACCTGTTCGCCGAGCGGCCGGGCGGGGAGCACTGGAAGACGGCGGCGATCGTGGCGTACGCGGCGGGGCGCCCCTTCGTCTGGGTGGACGACGAGCAGAGTCCGGCGGACACCGCCTACACGGCGGCGCACCACCCCGGACCTGCGCTGTTGCACCACGTCGATCCGCGGCTCGGGCTGCGTGAGGAGGACTTCACGGCGCTGGCAAACGCTCTGGGCGGGCTCGTGACACGGCTGTGACAGTCGGCGGACACGGCCATGACGTCACCATCTCAAACTCGAAGAAAGAGGGCGAAAAGCCGGTATTCGGACATTTGCCCACTGCTTCCGAGGATGCGAGCAGCGACGACCGAGTCGACCCGCCGAAGGAATTCCCATGAGCCTCACTCTCACCACGACCATCGCCGAAGCCCCCGCCCCCGAGCTGGCTCCGCGTGAGCGGGAGACCCTGGGGCACATCGCGGCCGGCCGCACCTACCTGCAGACCGCCCGCCACATGGGACTCTCCAAGCACACGGTCGACGCCTACCTGCGCCGCATCCGGGCCAAGCTCAACATCAACAGCACGGCCGAGCTGACCCGGCTGGCCATCTCCCTGGGTCTGTGACGGACACACACGAACAGCAACGGCGGCCGCATCTGCGGCCGCCGTTGATCATTCTTGTCGCCTGCGTCAGTTGTGGCTGTGCAGGATGTCGTTCAGACCGCCCCACACCGCGTTGTTCGGACGGGCCTCGACGACACCGGTGACCGAGTTGCGACGGAAGAGGATGTTGGAGGCGCCGTTGAGCTCGCGGGCCTTGACGATCTGACCGTCGGGCATCGTCACCCGGGTGCCCGCGGTGACGTACAGGCCGGCCTCGATCACGCACTCGTCGCCGAGCGCGATGCCGACACCCGCCTCGGCACCGATCAGGCAGCGCTCGCCGATGGAGATGATCACGTTGCCGCCACCGGACAGCGTGCCCATGGTGGAGGCACCGCCGCCGATGTCCGAGCCGTTGCCGACCACGACACCCGCGGAGATACGGCCCTCGACCATGGAGGTGCCGAGCGTGCCGGCGTTGAAGTTCACGAAGCCCTCGTGCATGACCGTGGTGCCCTCGGCGAGGTGGGCGCCGAGGCGGACCCGGTCGGCGTCGGCGATACGGACACCCTTGGGAGCGACGTAGTCCGTCATGCGCGGGAACTTGTCGATCGAGGTCACCTGGAGGTGCAGGCCCTCGGCGCGGGCGTTCAGCCGCACCTTCTCGACGTCGTCCACGGCGACCGGGCCGAGCGAGGTCCAGGCGACGTTGGCGAGGTGCCCGAAGATACCCTCCAGGTTCTGGCCGTGCGGCTTGACCAGGCGGTGCGAGAGCAGGTGCAGGCGCAGGTAGACGTCGTGCGCGTCGAGCGGCTTGTCGTCGAGGGAGGCGATGACCGTACGGACCGCTACCACCTCGACGCCCCGGCGGGCGTCCGGGCCGATCGCCGCGGTGGCGCCGCTGCCGAGCAGCTCGGCGGCCTGCTCGGCGGAGAGCCGCTCGGTGCCGGCGGGGCCGAGGCCCTCGGCAGTCACAGCGACGAGCTCGGGGGCCGGGAACCAGGTGTCGAGAACGGTGCCGTCGGAGGCGAGGGTGGCGAGGCCGGCGGCGACGGCGCCGGTGGTGCGGGGAGCGTTCGTGTCGGTCATGAGGGAAAACTAACGCGAGGGGGGTCGTACCCGCGAACCGGTGAGCAGGACGTCTCATGTGCCGGGCGGAATCGTCTCTGCGGTGTCTCTCCCGCCGGGGCGGGACACGGGCGGCCCGCACTCCCCTGTGGTGCGGGCCGCCCGTGATCGTAGGTGGTCAGCCGCGGTCGCCCGCCTGGTTCACCACAGCCGTCGTGACGACCGAGTTGCCGCCGCGGACCTTGCCGCCGTCGACCAGCCGTATGCCGACGATCCGGTAGGTTTTCGGGTCGATCAGCCACTGGTCATGCATCGACTCACCGGTCTTGGGGTTCTTATCGCGGCCGTAGTCCAGGGCGATCGCCCGGCCTCCGGCGGCGGTCTCGACGAGGTGGCCGGTGACCTTCCCGCCCGGCACGAGCGCGAGGGCGCGGTAGAGAGAGGCCAGGCCCTTGGCCGGCATCACGTCGGCCGACAGCAGGACGCTGATCTCGACGTAGTCGTTCCGTGCCTGGGAGACTCCCTTGCTGTCGGCGATGGCGTTCTGCTCACGGAGCGCCTTCAGCGTCCCCTCACCGTCGGCCGGCAGGGCGACGAGGACCCGGTACATCTCGCGCGGCGAGCGGTCGTCGCCCTCGCCGCCGTTCTCCAGGTGCATCTTGGTGATGTCGAGCGGTTCGTCCCCCATCCGGGAGGCGCTGGCGGAGCCGTCGTACCGGATCCAGCTCTCCTGCTCGCCCAGCGGGCTCCGGGACTTGTCCAAAGGCTCCTGCGCCGACTTGGTGTAGATCCACTGCTTCGCCGTCGGAACGGCGCCGTCCGGCTGTGCCTCGACCGCGTCGGCGGCCTGCCGCAGGAACTCGGCGGCGCTCACCCCCTTGAAGCGCACGCCCGGCGTGGCCGCGGGCTGCACCTTGCGTCCCGTACCCTTCCCGCCCACCAGCAGGGCGGCGGTGACGGCGACGGCGGTCACCGCGGCCACGACCGCGACGATCACGAACTCCCGCCGTCGCCACAAAGCGCGGCGCAGCTCCCCGGCCCGCGCGGCCTCGGTGAGCCGCGCCCGTCCCGGCGCGAGCCGGGCCCGGTCGGGCACCGGTGCGTGGGCGCGCAGCTCGCGCACCTCGGTCATCTCGTCCATCGCTACGCCACCTCCGCCGCGTCGGTCACGAATGCGGGATCGGCGCCCAGCGCCGTACGTACCTTGCGTCGCGCCCGGTTGAGCCGCGAGCGAACCGTGCCGACCGGTATGTCCAACGCCTCCGCGACCTCCTGGTAGGTGAGTTCGGCCCAGGCGACGAGCAGCAGGACGTGCCGGTCGGGCGCCGACAGCCCGGCGAGGGCGCCGGCCAGGGGGCCCTGCGCCGCGATCCGGCTGTCGGTGTCCTCGACCCAGGACTCGCCCCAGGACTCGGCGATCGGGTCGTGGCCGGTGCGGGCGAGCGCCCTGAGCGCCCGCACCTCGGCGCGGCGCTGCTTGCCGATGAGGTTTCCGGCGATGCCGTACAGCCAGGGACGCGCGTTGGGGCGCGCACGGTCGTAGCGGGACCGGATCCGGAACGCGACCAGGAAGGTGTCGGCGGTGATGTCGTCGGCAGCGGTGTCGCCCAAGCGGCGAGCCGCGTAGAGGTGGATGTCGGGGGCGTAGCGGTCGTAGAGCAGGGCGAACAGCTCCGGCTGCTCCAGCGACTGCGCGACTATCTCCGCGTCGTCCTCCGTCCGTACCGTGGACGGCGGTGGTCCGCTCACAAGGCTCCCCTGATTCGTCGGTGAGTGCGTGTCACCTCCTGTTCCCCGATGGGCATCGGAGAGTTCACGGTTTTCCGGAAGTCGTCGCTCGACCGGTGAACACGCGGGTGATCAGGGAATCACCCGCTTCAACACCTCGCGCGCGTACTCCTCGTCGTACGAACCGCCCGTCAGCAGCACCTGCAGACAGATGCCGTCCATCAGCGCGAGCAGCGCCCGGGCCGTCACCGGATCGGTGCGCCCGGCGAGCCGCGCGGCCGTCTCCTCGGTCCACCGGGCGGCGACGGGGCGCAGGGCGGGGCGCCTGAGGGCCGCGAGATACAGCTCGTACTCCAGCTCGACACCCGGCCGGTCGCCGCCCAGCCACTCGCCGAGGATCCGGGCGAGGCCCGCCGCGAGATCACCGTCGGTGTCGGCCAGCACCTCACTGGCGTCGAGCACCTTGGCGAAGCCCTCGTTGGTCTGGCACAGGGCGGCCACCAGGAGGTCGTCCAGGGTGGCGAAGTGGTAGGTCGTGGAACCGAGCGGCACGTCCGCCTCGGCGGCGACCGTGCGGTGGCTCAGCCCGCCGATGCCCTTGTCCCCCACGACCCGGATCGCCGCGTCGATGATCCGCTGCCGCCGCTCGGGGTCGTAACGGCGGGGCATCAGTGCGCCCCGCCCAGGTTCAGCACCACCACTCCCCCGACGATCAGCAGGATCCCGGCGACCTTGGTCGCGCTCAGCCCCTCCCCGAACAGCATCAGGCCTATGACGGCGATGGTCGCGGTGCCGACCCCGGACCAGATCGCGTACGCCGTGCCGATCGACACGGTCTTCAGCGTCCGGGCGAGCAGCGCGAAGGAGACGACGTAGCCCAGAGCCGTCACGAGCGAGGGCCCGAGCCTGCTGAAGCCCTCGCTGTACTTCATCGCCGTCGTGGCGGCGACCTCGGCGGCGATGGCACCGGCGAGCAACAGGTATCCCATGAGGACAAGCGTACCCAGCGTTGTGTACGGCCGTACACAACGAGAAAGTTTCAGTTTCATAGAAACCGCTCGCCATGGCACCCCACTCCACTAATGTGCAGCCCTCGGCACCACTTCGGCTTCACACTTCACTCACCTCACCCACACACCCCGGCCGCCGCCCCGGGCGGCGGTGGAGAACCGCATGCCTGAAAACACCCCCCACTCCCCGCAACGCCGGCCCTGGGAGAACGGCTGGAACCCGGACACCTCCCGGACCCCCGGCACCCGAAGACTCTGGCTGGCAGGCGCACTTGCCGTGGCCACGGTCACGGCCTGTGTGGCGGCGATGGCCGTGACCGGTCAGACCCGCGAACAGCGGGCCACCCAGCCCGCGGCCGGAGCCTCCACGGACAGCGGCCCCGGCCTGCTCTCCTTCGCCTCCCCTTCGGCGAGTACGCCCGCTCCGCCGAAGGGGAGGACGAGCATGGCCTCGGCAGCACCCGCCACGACCGAGTCCCCTACACCCACCCACCCGGCCGACTCGAGGCCCACCCCCGCCAAGTCCCCGGCACACCACGGCAGTTCCCCGAAGCCGACCGCCGACCGGCGCTCCGTCCGCTCCGTGAACTACCCCGACCGCTACTGGCACGTCGTCGGCGACTACGTGAAGCTCGACCGGCCCGGCTCACCCTCCGTCCGCCGCGCCGCCACCTTCGAACTCGTCAAGGGCCTGTCCGACGCCCGCTGTTACTCCTTCGCCACGGCCGACGGCGACTACCTGCGCCATCGCAACTTCCTCCTGCGCGCCGAACACGACGACGGCTCCCGCCTGTTCGAGCAGGACGCCACGTTCTGCCCCCGCACGTCGCCCCTCGCCGGCGCGACCATGCTGGAGTCGGTCAACTACCCGGGCCGCTTCCTGCGTCACCAGAACTTCCAGCTGAAGCTGGACCCGTACCAGAACACCGACCTGTACCGGGCCGACTCGGCGTTCCTGCTGGTGGACGGGCTCGCCTGAGCAGACGAAAGCGGCGGCACCTCGAAGGTGCCGCCGCTTCACGTACGCGCTTGTCCCGGACGGTCTCAGACGTTGAACCCGAGCGCCCGAAGCTGCTCCCGGCCGTCGTCCGTGATCTTGTCGGGGCCCCACGGGGGCATCCAGACCCAGTTGATGCGCAGCTCGTTCACCAGGCCGTCGGTGGCGGACTTGGCCTGGTCCTCGATGACATCGGTCAGCGGGCAGGCCGCCGAGGTCAGGGTCATGTCGATCGTCGCGATGTTCGCGTCGTCGATGTGGATGCCGTAGATCAGGCCGAGGTTGACGACGTCGATGCCCAGCTCGGGGTCCACGACGTCGTACAGGGCCTCGCGGAGTTCCTCCTCCGAGGCCGGCTTCGTCTCCACGGTGTCGCTCATGCCGTCTTCCTTTCGGCGTCGGCCCCGCCCAGGGCCTGGGCCGTCGCGTCCTTCCACGCCATCCAGCTGAGGAGGGCGCACTTGACCCTGGCCGGGTACTTGGAGACACCGGCGAACGCGACCGCGTCCTCCAGGATGTCCTCCATCGCGTCGTCGGGCTCGAGCTTGCCCTTGGACTGCATCAGCTCCAGGAAGGTCTCCTGGATCTTCTGCGCGTCGGCCAGTTCCTTGCCGACGAGGAGCTCGTTCAGCACGGAGGCCGAGGCCTGGCTGATGGAGCAGCCCTGGCCCTCGTACGAGACGTCCCTGATCGTCGTTCCGTCGTACTTCACGCGAAGGGTGATTTCGTCGCCGCACGTCGGGTTCACGTGGTGCACCTCGGCGTCGCCATCCCTCAGACCACGCCCGTGCGGGTTCTTGTAGTGGTCCAGGATGACTTCCTGGTACATGGAGTCCAGCTTCACCTTTTCAGCACGCCCTTCAGCCGAAGAAGTTCCGTACGTGCTCCAGGCCGTCGACCAGTGCGTCGATCTCGGCCGGCGTGGAGTACAGATAGAACGACGCTCGCGTGGTCGCAGGAATTCCGTAGCGGAGGCAGACGGGCCGCGCGCAGTGGTGACCCACACGGACCGCGATGCCCTGCTCGTCGAGAACCTGGCCCACGTCGTGCGGGTGGATGTCGCCCAGCGTGAAGGAGATCGCCGCCCCGCGGTCCTCGGCCGTGGTCGGGCCGATGATCCTCAGGTCCGGGACCTCTGCCAGGCGCTTCACCGCGTACTCGGTGAGCGCGTGCTCGTGGGCGAGGATCTTCTCCATGCCGATCGAGTTGAGGTAGTCGATCGCGGCACCGAGACCGACCGCCTGGGCGATCGGGGGCGTGCCCGCCTCGAACTTGTGCGGGGCCGGGGCGTACGTCGAGGAGTGCATCGACACCGTCTCGATCATCTCGCCGCCGCCCAGGAAGGGAGGCAGGTCCTCCAGCAGCTCCTGGCGGCCCCAGAGAACGCCGATGCCGGTCGGACCGCACATCTTGTGGCCGGTGAAGGCCACGAAGTCGGCCTGCAGGGCCTGCACGTCCAGCGGCATGTGCGGGGCGGCCTGCGAGGCGTCGATGCAGACCAGCGCACCGACCTCCTGGGCGCGACGGACTATCGCGTCGACCGGGTTGACCGTGCCCAGGATGTTCGACACCAGCACGAAGGAGACGATCTTCGTCTTCTCGGTGATGATCTCGTCGATGTTGGACAGGTCCAGCCGGCCGTCGTCGGTGAGGCCGAACCACTTCAGCTTCGCGCCCGTGCGCTGCGCCAGCAGCTGCCACGGCACGATGTTGGAGTGGTGCTCCATCTCCGTGATGACGATCTCGGTCTCGTGGTCCACCCGGTAGGGCTCGTCGGCCCAGCCCAGCATGTTCGCCACGAGGTTCAGCGACTCGGAGGCGTTCTTGGTGAAGATCACCTCGTCGCGGCTCGGCGCGTTGATGAACGCGGCGACCTTGTCGCGCGCGCCCTCGTACAGCGCCGTGGCCTCCTCGGCGAGCACATGCACACCGCGGTGGACGTTGGCGTTGTAGCGCTCGTAGTACTCGCTCAGGGCGTCCAGCACCTGGCGCGGCTTCTGCGAGGTCGCCGCGTTGTCCAGGTACACGAGCTTCTTGCCGTCGTGGATCAGTCGGTCCAGGACGGGGAAGTCCTTGCGGATCGCCTCGGTGTCGAGGAGGCCCGGCAGCTGTGTCACGCGGATACGCCACCCTTCGTGTATGCCTCGTAGCCCTCGTCCTCCAGCTTGTCGGCGAGCTCGGCGCCGCCGGACTCGACGATCCGGCCGCCGGAGAAGACGTGGACGAAGTCGGGCTTGATGTAGCGCAGGATGCGCGTGTAGTGCGTGATCAGCAGGGTGCCGACCTCGCCGGTCTCACGGACGCGGTTGACGCCCTCGGAGACGATGCGGAGCGCGTCGACGTCGAGGCCGGAGTCGGTCTCGTCGAGGATCGCGACCTTCGGCTTGAGCAGCTCGAGCTGGAGGATCTCGTGGCGCTTCTTCTCACCGCCGGAGAAGCCCTCGTTGACGTTGCGCTCGGCGAAGGACGGGTCCATGTTGAGGCGCTCCATGGCCTCCTTGACCTCCTTCACCCAGGTGCGCAGCTTGGGGGCCTCGCCGCGGATGGCGGTCGCGGAGGTGCGCAGGAAGTTGGAGACCGAGACGCCGGGGACCTCGACCGGGTACTGCATCGCCAGGAACAGGCCCGCGCGGGCGCGCTCGTCGACGGACATCTCCATGACGTCCTCGCCGTCGAGCAGCACGGTGCCGCCGGTGATCGTGTACTTCGGGTGACCCGCGAGCGAGTAGGCGAGGGTCGACTTGCCGGAGCCGTTGGGGCCCATGATGGCGTGCGTCTCGCCCTGCTTCACGGTGAGGTCGACGCCCTTGAGGATCTCCTTCGTGGCGTTGTCGGCCTCGACGGTGACGTGCAGGTCTCGGATTTCAAGCGTTGCCATGGGTGCCTCAGGACTCCTGGGTGAGGGAGACGAGCACGTCGTCCCCTTCGATCTTTACGGGGTATACGGGGACGGGGCGCGTCGCGGGAAGGCCGGACGGCTTGCCGGTGCGGAGGTCGAAGCTGGAGCCGTGCAGCCAGCACTCGATCTGGCAGTCCTCCACCTCGCCCTCGGAGAGCGAGACGTTCGCGTGGGAGCAGATGTCGTGGATCGCGAAGACCTCGCCCTCGGTCTGCACGATGGACACGGGCGTGCCGTCGAGTTCCACCCGCTTCGGGGTGTCCTCCTCCAGCTCGCTCAGCCCACAGGCGCGTACGAAGGTCATGCGACCGAAGCCTCCAGCTCCTCCTCGATCTTCGCGAGCAGGCGCTCCTCGATGTCCGCGACACCGATCTGCTGGACCAGCTCGGCGAAGAAGCCACGGACGACGAGACGGCGGGCCTCGTGCTCCGGGATGCCGCGGGCCATCAGGTAGAAGAGCTGCTCGTCGTCGAA
Source organism: Streptomyces sp. NPDC085866 (assembly GCF_044541035.1). Classification (NCBI taxonomy): domain Bacteria; kingdom Bacillati; phylum Actinomycetota; class Actinomycetes; order Kitasatosporales; family Streptomycetaceae; genus Streptomyces; species Streptomyces sp. NPDC085866. The sequence continues at coordinate 305,454 of NZ_JBITSQ010000008.1, read as the reverse complement.
GCGGCCGGTCGCGGAGGCGTGGCCGGCGCCGACGATCTCGCCGGTCTCGATCTCCAGGTTCGGCACCGAGTCGACCCGCGCGCCGTCGGTCAGCACCAGGTTGCGGTTCATCTCGTAGGTGTCGGTGCCCTCGGCCCTGGCCTCGATGAGCACGTCACCGATCCACACCGCGTGCGCGTCGTCGCCCTGGAGCGCGCCCTTGTAGACGACGTTGGACTTGCAGTGCGGGGTGTTGTGGTCGACCAGGAGGCGGTGCTCCTGGTGCTGCCCGGCGTCGGTGAAGTACAGGCCGAGCAGCTCGGCCTCGCCGCCGGTGCCCGCGTAGGTGACGCGCGGGTGCAGGCGGACCAGGTCGCCGCCGAAGGTCACGACGACCGACTTGAAGGACGCGTCGCGGCCGATCAGGGCGTTGTGCTGGGCCACGTGCACGGCCTTGTCGTCCCAGTCCTGGACGGAGACGACGGTCAGCTTGGCGCCGTCGCCCAGGATGTAGTCGACGTTGGCGGCGAGCACCGCGTCGCCGGTGTGGTCGATGACGACGACGGCCTCGGCGAAGGCACCCAGCTCGATGACCTGGTGGCCGAAGGCGACCCCGCCCGCACCGTGCACGGCGATCCGGATCGGCTCGGCGAGCACCGTCTCCTTGGGAACGGTGACCACGCCGGCCTGCTCGAACGCCGAGTACGCCTGGGCGGCCACGCGGTCCACCGGGGTGCCCGCCCTGCCGACCCGCGCGTCGTCGCGGCCGACGGTCTCGATGGTGACGCCCTCGGGGGCCTCGACGGTGACCTTCACGCCCTCGCCGTTCGCGACGGCGGTGCCGTCGTGCAGCCCGCGCAGGCGCTCCAGCGGGGTGAACCGCCACTCCTCCTCACGGCCGTGCGGGACCGGGAAGTCCGCGACGTCGAAGGACGGGGGCGCGCTCATGCGCGTGGCGACGGTCGACTCGGCGGCCACCGCGATCTGGCCGGCGGTGGTGGAGCCCACCGGGATGTTCTGAGCCTCAGCCATGGCTGTCGTAATGCTCGCTTTCTTGCGTAAGTGGCTTGACGGGGACTGCGGGCCGGTGATTAACCGACCGCGCCCTCCATCTGCAGCTCGATCAGCCGGTTGAGCTCCAGCGCGTACTCCATGGGCAGTTCCTTGGCGATCGGCTCGACGAAGCCGCGCACGATCATCGCCATCGCCTCGAACTCGGTCATACCGCGGCTCATCAGGTAGAAGAGCTGGTCCTCGGAGACCTTGGAGACGGTGGCCTCGTGCCCCATGGACACGTCGTCCTCACGGACGTCCACGTAGGGGTACGTGTCGGAGCGGGAGATCGTGTCGACCAGCAGCGCGTCGCAGAGCACGTTCGACTTCGAGCCGGCGGCGCCCTCGCCGATCTCGACCAGGCCGCGGTACGAGGTACGGCCGCCACCGCGCGCCACCGACTTGGAGACGATGTTGGACGAGGTGTTCGGCGCCATGTGGACCATCTTGGAACCGGCGTCCTGGTGCTGGCCCTCGCCCGCGAAGGCGATGGAGAGGGTCTCGCCCTTGGCGTGCTCGCCCATCAGGTAGACGGCCGGGTACTTCATCGTCACCTTGGAGCCGATGTTGCCGTCGATCCACTCCATGGTCGCGCCCTCGTAGGCCACGGCGCGCTTGGTGACCAGGTTGTAGACGTTGTTCGACCAGTTCTGGATGGTCGTGTAGCGACAGCGGGCGTTCTTCTTGACGATGATCTCGACGACCGCGGAGTGCAGCGAGTCCGACTTGTAGATCGGGGCGGTGCAGCCCTCGACGTAGTGCACGTAGGCACCCTCGTCGACGATGATCAGGGTCCGCTCGAACTGGCCCATGTTCTCCGTGTTGATACGGAAGTAGGCCTGGAGCGGGATCTCCACGTGGACGCCCGGCGGGACGTAGATGAAGGAGCCGCCCGACCACACCGCGGTGTTCAGCGAGGCGAACTTGTTGTCACCGACGGGGATGACCGTGCCGAAGTACTCCTTGAAGAGCTCCGGGTGCTCCTTCAGCGCGGTGTCGGTGTCCAGGAAGATGACGCCCTGCTCCTCCAGGTCCTCGCGGATCTGGTGGTAGACGACCTCCGACTCGTACTGAGCGGCGACACCGGCGACGAGGCGCTGCTTCTCGGCCTCCGGGATGCCCAGCTTGTCGTAGGTGTTCTTGATGTCCTCGGGCAGGTCCTCCCAGGACTCCGCCTGCTTCTCCGTGGAGCGCACGAAGTACTTGATGTTGTCGAAGTCGATGCCCGAGAGGTCCGAGCCCCAGTTGGGCATGGGCTTCTTCTCGAAGAGGCGCAGGCCCTTGAGACGGAGCTTGGTCATCCACTCCGGCTCGGACTTCTTCGCCGAGATGTCCCGGACCACGTCCTCGTTCAGACCACGCTTCGCAGAGGCGCCGGCCTCGTCGGAGTCGGCCCAACCGTATTCGTACTTGCCCAGACCCTCGAGTTCGGGGTGGGCAGTCTCCGTGGGGAGAGTCATGCGGGGTTCCTCCCGGCCGTGCTAGCAGATGCGTTGTCGCTGGTCTTGGAAATCTTGGGGATGAACGTCGTGCAGACGCCGTCGCCGTGCGCGATCGTCGCCAGTCGCTGGACGTGGGTCCCGAGCAGCTCGGCGAAGATCTCCGTCTCCGCCTCGCACAGCTGCGGGAACTGTTCCGCCACGTGGGCGACCGGGCAGTGGTGCTGGCACAGCTGCTCGCCGACCGGTGCGCTGCGCGCCGTAGCAGCGTACCCGTCCACGCTCAGGGCCTTGGCCAGCGCTTCGGTGCGCTCGTCGGGGCTGACGCTCTCGATCGCCTTGCGGTACGCGCCCGCCTGGGCGGCGATCCGGGCGCGGGCGAAGGCGGCGACCGCCTCGGCTCCGCCCTCCTGCTCGGCGATCCAGCGCAGGGCGTCGGCGGCTAGCTTGTCGTACGACTGGTCGAAGGCGTCCCGGCCGCAGTCCGTCAGCGCGAAGACCTTGGCGGGACGACCCCGCGTGCGCGTGCCGTACACCCGCTGCTCGCGCGCCTCGACGACGTCGTCCGCGACCAGCGCGTCCAGGTGCCGCCGTACGGCCGCCGGGGTCAGGCCCAGACGTCCGGCGAGTTCGGTGACGGTCGACGGGCCGTGGTCCAGGATGGACCGCGCGACCCGGTTGCGCGTCGAGCGCTCCCCAGTCGCGAGCTCCTCCTGGGGGGTACCCACCGGGGTCTCCCGAGCCTCGCCGACGTTTTTCACAACGCCATTGTTGCGTAATTCTTCAGAGCCTGACAAGCGCGGTGCGGATCATCAGGCGGTGCCCTGCGTCACTTAGGCATACCTAATCTGACCTGCGGAAATGATCTTCTGATCGATCATTCGCCGGCCGTCCGGTGATCGTCCGGGCAGGGCCGGGACAGCAAACAGGTGGCGCCTCACACGCCCGTCGGGAAGACTCCCGAACCATGCCCACACCCCCTCCGACCGGCCCTCTTGTCACTCGCGACACGGTTTCCACGCAGCTGCGTCTGCTGGGTGTCGAGACCGGCGAGATCCTCCTCGCACATTCCTCGCTGAGTTCCCTCGGCTGGGTCAACGGAGGCCCCGTCGCGGTCGTCCAGGGACTCCTCGACGCGCTCGGCCCCGCCGGCACGCTCGTCGTGCCCACCCAGTCGGGCGACCTGTCCGACCCGGCCGTGTGGAGCGCCCCTCCGGTACCCGAGGAGTGGTGGGACAGGATCCGGGCCACGATGCCCGCCTACGACCCGCTGGTCACTCCCTCGCGCGGGGTCGGGGTGATCCCGGAGACCGTCCGCACCTGGCCGGGCGCCCTGCGCAGCGCCCACCCGCAGACCTCCTTCGCCGCGCTCGGGCCCCGCGCCGCGGAGATCGTCGACGGCCACGCCCCCGACTGCCGGCTGGGCGAGCACAGCCCGCTGGCCCGGCTGGAGCGGCTGGGCGCCCGGGTCCTGCTGCTCGGCGCGGGCTACGACGCCTGCACCAGCTTCCACCTGGCCGAGTACCGCATACCGTCCCCGCTGGTGCCGGTCGGCCGGCCGGCACCGGGCGGCGGCTGGGAGACGGTGACCGAGGTGTCGATCACCTCGGACCGCTTCGACGAGCTGGGCCACGACTTCGAACGGGACCGTCCCGTCGTACGCGGCCAGGTCGGCGCGGCCGACGCCCGGCTGTTCCCGGTGGCGGACGCGGTGGCCTACGCCGAGCGGTGGCTGGCCGTGCACCGGCCCCGTGAGGAGGAGTTCCCGCACCCCCGCGCCTGAGCGGCTCGGCGCCTCCCTAGACTCTGGGTCCATGCGAAGTGAGCCCGCCCGCCCGTCTCCCGACCACCGCCTCTCGACGAGACGCTTCGCGCCGCACCCGCTCATCGAGGTCCAGGCCCTGGTGAAGCGGTACGGCACGAAGACCGCGGTGGACGGCCTCGACCTGGTGGCCCAGGCGGGAGTGACCGCCGTGCTCGGCCCCAACGGGGCGGGGAAGACGACCACGGTCGAGACCTGCGAGGGGTACCGGAAGCCGGATTCCGGCACGGTCCGCGTCCTGGGCCTCGACCCGGTGCGGCAGGCCGCCGAGCTGCGTCCGCGCATCGGCGTGATGCTCCAGTCCGGGGGCGTGTACTCCGGCGCCAGAGCGGACGAGATGCTGCGCCACGTGGCCAAGCTGCACGCGCACCCGCTGGACGTGGACGCGCTGATGGAACGCCTCGGGCTCGGCTCCTGCGGCCGCACGAGCTACCGCCGGCTGTCCGGCGGCCAGCAGCAGCGGCTGGCGCTCGCCATGGCCGTCGTCGGGCGCCCTGAGCTGGCCTTCCTGGACGAGCCGACCGCCGGCCTCGACCCGCAGGCCCGCCGGGCCACCTGGGACCTGGTCAAGGACCTGCGCGCCGACGGCGTCTCCGTGATCCTCACCACGCACCACATGGACGAGGCCGAGCAGCTCGCCGACGACGTGGCGATCATCGACGGCGGCCGGGTCATCGCCCAGGGCTCCCCGGAGGAGCTGTGCAAGGGCGGCGCCGAGAACACCCTGCGCTTCACCGGCCGTCCCGGTCTGGACGTGGCCTCCCTGCTCAAGGCGCTCCCGGCCGACTGCACGGCCGCCGAGCTGACCCCGGGCAGCTACCGGGTCGTCGGCAAGGTCGACCCGCAGCTGCTGGCCACGGTGACCTCGTGGTGCGCCCAGCACGGGGTGATGCCGGACCGGATCTCGGTCGAGCGGCACACCTTGGAAGATGTCTTCCTCGAGTTGACCGGCAAGGAGCTGCGCTCATGACGACCGCGACCGGTACGTACGCCCCGAAGCCGGGTGCGGCGCCCCTCCCCCGCATGATCGCGGCCCAGGCGGCGCTGGAGACGAAGATGCTGCTGCGCAACGGCGAGCAGCTGCTGCTGACGGTCGTGATCCCGACCCTGCTGCTGGTGCTCTTCAGCTCCGTGGACATCGTCGACACCGGCAAGGGCAAGGCGGTGGACTTCCTCGCCCCGGGCATCCTGGCCCTCGCCGTGATGTCGACGGCGTTCACCGGGCAGGCCATCGCGACCGGCTTCGAGCGCCGCTACGGCGTGCTGAAGCGGCTCGCCTCCTCCCCGCTGCCGCGCTGGGGCCTGATGACCGCGAAGACGGCGTCCGTCCTGGTCACCGAGGTCCTCCAGGTGATCCTGCTGACGGTGATCGCCTTCGCGCTGGGCTGGTCCCCGCACGGCAACCCCCTCGCCGTCCTGCTCCTGCTGATCCTCGGCACGGCCGCCTTCTCGGGGCTCGGCCTGCTCATGGCGGGCACCCTGAAGGCGGAGGCGACGCTGGCCGCCGCCAACCTGGTCTTCCTGCTGCTGCTCGTCGGCGGCGGCGTGATCGTGCCGCTGGACAAGTTCGGCTCGGCCGGGCAGCACGTCCTCGGCCTGCTGCCCATCTCGGCCCTCTCGGACGGCCTGCGGGACGTGCTCCAGCACGGCGCCGGGATGCCGTGGGGCGACCTGGGCATCCTCGCCGTGTGGGCGGTCGTGGGGCTCGCCGCGGCAGGGCGGTTCTTCCGCTGGGAGTAGTCCCGGCACGGGACCCTCGTGAAAGAGTGCACAAGCGGCGGCCTACGATGGTGCACGTGCCAAAGCTGACCCGCGCCGACGCCGTAGCGGCCCTGCGCAACCCGCTCGCCTTCATCGCCGCACGCTGGACCCCGGACCCCCGGACGGTCCGGCGGGCGGCGCTCTCCGCGCTCGTGATGTCGGTCGTCATCGTCGTCACCGGCGGTGCCGTACGCCTGACCGGCTCGGGCCTCGGCTGCCCGACCTGGCCGACGTGCACCGAGGACTCGCTGACCACCACCAGCGCGATGGGCTTCCACGGTGCCATCGAGTTCGGCAACCGGATGCTGACGTACGTGCTGTGCGCCGCCATCGGCTGGGCGATCATCGCGGCACGCGCCGAGAAGCCGTACCGGCGCAGCCTCACCCGGCTCGGCTGGACGCAGTTCTGGGTGGTCATGGGCAACGCGGTGCTCGGCGGCATCGTGGTCCTGGTGGGCCTGAACCCGTACACGGTCGCCGCGCACTTCCTGCTCTCGACCGGCCTGATCACCGTCGCCACGGTGATGTGGCAGCGCACCCGCGAGGGCGACGCGGCGCCGCGGCCGCTGGTCGGCAAGGCCGTGCAGCAGCTGGTCTGGTTCCTGGTGGCCGCGTCCGGGCTGCTCATCGCGGTCGGCACGGTGGTGACCGGGGCCGGGCCGCACGCGGGCGACTCCAACGAGGTCGACCGGATCCCGATCGACTGGGAGACGGTCAGCAAGCTGCACGCCGTGCTCGCCTGGATCGTGGTGACCCTCACCTTCGCCCTGTGGTTCGTGCTCAAGGCCGTCGACGCCCCCAAGGGCCCCCTCGACCGCACCCGCGAGCTGTTCCTGATCCTGCTCGCGCAGGGTGTGATCGGCTACGTCCAGTACTTCACGCACCTGCCCGAGGTGCTCGTCGGCCTCCACATGTTCGGCTCGTGCCTGGTGTGGATCGGTGTCCTGCGCGTCCTGCTGTCGCTGCGGGAACGCCCGGATGCGACGGCCGGTCTGCCCGCTCAGTCGTACGACTCCGTGAACGCCTCGATCGCCGGACCCAGGTAGTCCCGGGTCAGCCGGGCCCGACGAGCCGTCCATTCCTCGGTGGGCGGCGCACAGTCGCCGTAGCGGCGTCGGCGGATGTCCTCGACGACCTCGACGGGTGCACCCAGGCCGGGCAGCATGTCCAGGGCCTCGCGCTTGGAGATCAGCCGGCCGTCCCGCGCGGTGACGGTGGCCCGGGCGAAGGTGATCATCCCCAGGTCGACCCACACGTCCCGCGTCCACAGCGGGACGTTGTCGACGGCGGGCCGCCAGAAGTCCCGCTGGTCGCGTACGACGAAGTCGCCGAGCTCCCGGTCCGGCACCGGCGGCAGCAGCCCGGCGGGCACGCGCCCGTGCAGCACCCGCCCGAAGGTGTGCAGCTCCCGCCGGGTCACCGGGGTGACCGGCCGCTTGAACAGCTGCTCGTGCGCCCACGTCAGATGGCGGCGGGCGGTGTCGTCCGCGGTGTCCGGGGTCAGATAGGTGCAGTGCATCTTGGCGGCGAGGGGCTGGGCACGCATGCGGGCATGCACCACCGCGACCTTCCATACGACGCGCGGGGTCACGGAGTGAGGCAGCACCGCGATCAGATCAAGGTCGCTGCGACCCTCCTGGTAGTCGCCCGCGGCGAGCGAGCCGTGCGCCCAGACGGCGACGGGCCTCAGTGCCGTCAGTTCACGGAGGAAGCGGGCCAGTAACGTCTCGGTGTCCATCCCCTCAGTCTGTACAGCTCACCCCAGTCCGTACACCCGCCGCGCGTTGTCCGCCGCGACCATCCGGGCCACCCGCTGCGCGTCCCCCAGGGACCACGCGCCCTCGGCGACCCAGCCGCCCAGCACCCGGCCCAGCGCCTCGCGGAACAGCCGGGCCGCGACGACGTGCAGCTCGGGCAGGCCGTGGGCACCGCTGGAGAACAGGATCTTGCCGAAGGGGGCCAGCTCCAGGATCTCGGCGAGGACCGTGGCCGCACGGGCACCGGTGCGGACCAGGGCCGCGCCCGAGTCGGCGTACACGTGCGGGAAGACGCCGGCCAGGTGGGCGGTGTGGCGGTGGTACGGGTAGCTGTGCAGCAGGATCAGATCCGTGCCGAGCCCGGCCGTGGCCCGGACGAAGTCGGTGAGCAGGACCGGGTCCGTACGGTCGATGCGCGAGCCCGGCTCGCCGAGCCCGGAGTGCAGCTGCAGGGGCCGTCCCGAGGCGACCGCGATCCACAGCAGGTGCCGCAGCAGCACCGGATCGGTCAGCTCGCCGCCGACCCGCCGCCCGGCCAGCCAGCGGCCCGCCGCGCCGCGCACCTCGCCCGGTCCTGGCGGCTCCGGCGCGAGCGCGAGACCGTGCCGTACGCCCGCGACGGAGGTGAAGGCGACGGCGTTCGCGGCGGCTCCGTGCACCGACTCGGCGAGGTTGGCGAGAAAGGACTCGACCGTGCCGGAGGTGTCGGCGACCTGCTCCGCGAGCAGCTCCAGCCGGACGATCTCGCGGGCCTCGGCGTGGCCCGTGGAGGCCATCTCGGCGGGGCCGGTGAGGTCACCGGGCAGGCCCGTGTCGACGAGATAGGTGGTGATGCCGCTGCCCCGCAGCAGCCTGCGGCCGGCTTCCAGCGTGCCGAGCTCGCGGCGTTGGGCGAGATAGCGGGCGGGCGAGCAGTGGGGTTCCAGGCCGAGGAGGGGCGGGCACCAGCGCCTCACGGCGAAACCGGTCTGGGTGTCGAAGAGGGTGGTGCCCGGCGCGGGCGGGCCCTCGGTGCGTGCGAGCTGGGCCTCGAAGGTGCCGAGGCCCAGTTCCGTTCTCAGTACGCCGTGGCAGTACTGGTCCACGAGGGACGGCGTTTCGATCATCCGGACTCCCCGTGGGACGTGGTCTTACACGTCCTAACGGGTGAACGGGGTTCGAGGTCGCGGTTCGGCTCGGGCGTACGCGTTGTCGGGCGGCTGCGTGTGATGCGTGGCCGCTCGCGCCCACGCGGCGCAGCCGCGCATCGACACAGCCCCGCGCCTCTTTTGGCCGGCTGCTCAGCTGTTGGCCGAGCCGCCGACCTGGATGCCCGCCATGCGCTTCCACTCGTACGGACCCGTCTTCACCTTCGCCGCGAACTCGCCGTCGAAGGACTCGTGGACCGTGATGCCCGCCTGCTGCACCGCCTGCTCGGCGATCTCGGTGCTGGGGGCCACCAGGTCGCCCCAGCCGCCGTCCTCGCCGACGAGGACGATCCGGGCGCCGCGCTCGCCGATGTGGGCCACCTGGCCCTCGGCACCGCCGTGGGCCTTGGAGAAGGCGCTGATCTGCTTCGCGAGCCGGGCCGCGATGCGCTCGGCCTTCGGGTCAACCTGCTGCGTGTCTGCCATGGCCAGGATGCTACTCACGGGTAGATCGGCTGGCGAGAGCAGGGCCCTGTGACCTGTGACGTACGACGGTCCGTCAGCGCAGGAAGGGGTCCACCGCGACCGCGACGAAGAGGATCGACACGTAGGTGATCGACCAGTGGAAGAGGCGCATCTCCTTGAGCTTGGCACCGGTCACCTCGGCCTTCGCCCGGTTCTGCAGCCCGTGCGCCTCCCACAGCCAGAAGCCGCCGGCCGCGAGGGCGACCAGGGTGTAGAACCAGCCGGTGTAGCCGAGCGGGGTCAGCAGCAGGGAGACGGCGACCATCACCCAGCTGTAGACGACGATCTGCCGGGCGACCACCTTGTTGGAGGCGACGACCGGGAGCATCGGCACGCCCACGCGCGCGTAGTCCTCCTTGACCTTCATGGACAGCGGCCAGTAGTGCGGCGGCGTCCAGAAGAACATGACGAGGAAGAGGATGATCGGCGCCCAGGACATCGAATTGGTGACCGAGGACCAGCCGATCAGCACCGGCAGGCAGCCGGCGATGCCGCCCCACACGATGTTCTGCGATGTACGCCGCTTGAGGATCATCGTGTAGACGACGACGTAGAAAAGGAGCGCTCCGAGTGACAGCCAGGCGCTCAGCCAGTTGACGGTCAACCCGAACAGCAGCGTCGAGACGACCGCGAGGGCGATGCCGAAGACCAGGCACTCGAGCGGGCTGACCATGCCGGTCACCAGCGGGCGCTGCGAAGTGCGGTCCATCAGGGCGTCGATGTCCCGGTCGATGTACATGTTCAGCGCGTTCGCGCCGCCCGCCGACAGGTAGCCGCCGACGCAGGTGAGCAGGACCAGCTTCAGGTCGGGTACACCCTGCTGTGCCAGGAACATCACCGGAACGGTGGTGATGAGCAGCAACTCGATGATCCGCGGCTTGGTCAGAGCCACGAACGCCTTGACACGGGCCCCGAACGGCCGGTGAACCGGGCTTTGGCTCGTCCCGAGCGCACCCGCTGGACGGGATTCGACGGCCGTCACGCACACCCCTGACAGAGACATCCCAGCAAGCCTCCCCGTGTGAAGTCGGGGTAAAGGCTCGCGCGTACCACGCCACTTTAGACGTTGCCCATACCTCGGCCTTCGCGGGGGTGGGGTCGTGTTGGCGGCCGACGCATTAGAGGGGTCTCAGGGCTCGATTGAGCAGTCAGATGAGCGGCTCCGTATTCATGTGCCGAATGCGTCCTCGGCCAGTCGGGAGGCGGATCTCCGAGAGTCCCGGCAGTCTGGAATCACTCGAAAAAATGCACGTCCTTACGGGGGTAGGCTCAACAACGGCCGGTGGGCAGAAGTGCACCGGCGGCCGGGTGGGCGCATGCCCCGAAGACCGGCGACCGACATGTGGAGAGGAGCCCTGACCCAGGGTGAGCATCAAGCCGACCACCACAGACCTTGAGTGGACCGAGCTGGACCAGCGGGCCGTGGACACCGCTCGCGTCCTGGCCGCCGACGCCGTACAGAAGGTCGGCAACGGCCATCCCGGTACGGCGATGAGCCTGGCTCCGGCCGCGTACACCCTCTTCCAGAAGGTGATGCGGCACGACCCGGCCGACCCGGAGTGGGTCGCCCGCGACCGCTTCGTGCTGTCCGCCGGCCACTCGTCCCTGACCCTCTACACGCAGCTCTACCTGGCCGGCTTCGGCCTGGAGCTGGACGACCTGAAGGCCTTCCGCACCTGGGGCTCGAAGACCCCGGGCCACCCGGAGTACGGGCACACCAAGGGCGTCGAGACCACCACGGGCCCGCTGGGCCAGGGTGTGGCCAACGCGGTGGGCATGGCCATGGCCGCCCGCTACGAGCGCGGTCTGTTCGACCCGGACGCCCCGCAGGGCGAGTCCCCGTTCGACCACTTCATCTACTGCATCGCCGGTGACGGCTGCCTGCAGGAGGGCATCTCCGCCGAGGCGTCCTCGCTCGCCGGTCACCAGAAGCTCGGCAACCTGGTCCTGCTGTGGGACGACAACCACATCTCGATCGAGGGCGACACCGAGACGGCCGTCTCCGAGGACACGGTCAAGCGGTACGAGGCCTACGGCTGGCACGTGCAGCGGATCGCCCCGAAGCCGGACGGCGACCTCGACCCGCACGCCATCTTCAACGCGATCGAGGCCGCGAAGAAGGTCACGGACAGGCCGTCCTTCATCGCGATGCGCTCGATCATCGCCTGGCCGGCCCCGAACGCGCAGAACACCGAGGCCGCGCACGGCTCGGCGCTCGGCGACGACGAGGTCGCGGCCACCAAGCGCGTCCTCGGCTTCGACCCGGAGCAGTCCTTCGAGGTCTCCGACGAGGTGCTGAGCCACACACGCGAGGCCCTCGAGCGCGGCCGCGAGGCCAAGGCCGAGTGGGAGAAGTCCTTCCAGCTCTGGCGCGACAACAACGCCGAGCGCGCGGCCGAGTTCGACCGGATCAGCGCGGGCGAGTTGCCCACCGGCTGGGAGGAGAAGCTCCCGGTCTTCGAGCCGGGCAAGGGCGTCGCGACGCGTGCCGCCTCCGGCAAGGTGCTGCAGGCGCTGGGCGCGGTCGTCCCCGAGCTGTGGGGCGGCTCCGCCGACCTCGCCGGGTCGAACAACACGACCATCGACAAGGACAGCTCGTTCCTGCCGGCGGACAACCCGCTGCCGGAGGCGGACCCGTACGGCCGCACCATCCACTTCGGCATCCGCGAGCACTCCATGGCCGCGGAGATGAACGGCATCACGCTGCACGGAAACACCCGTGTCTACGGCGGTACGTTCCTCGTCTTCTCCGACTACATGCGCAACGCGGTGCGTCTGTCGGCCCTGATGCACCTGCCGGTGACGTACGTGTGGACGCACGACTCCATCGGTCTGGGCGAGGACGGCCCGACGCACCAGCCCATCGAGCACCTGGCCTCGCTGCGCGCGATCCCCGGTCTGAACGTCGTCCGCCCGGCGGACGCCAACGAGACCGCGATCGCCTGGCGCGAGATCCTCAAGCGCTACACCAAGGAGTTCGGCAAGGGCGCCCCGCACGGCCTCGCGCTGACCCGCCAGGGTGTGCCGGTGTACGAGCCCAACGACGAGGCGGCGCGCGGTGGTTACGTCCTGTTCGAGGCCGACGGCGGCGACGCGCAGGTGATCCTGATCGCCACTGGCTCCGAGGTGCACGTGGCCGTCGAGGCGCGCGAGCAGCTGCAGGCCGACGGGGTGCCGACGCGGGTCGTGTCGATGCCGTCGGTGGAGTGGTTCGAGGAGCAGGACCAGGGGTACCGGGACTCCGTGCTGCCGCCGTCCGTGAAGGCCCGTGTCGCGGTCGAGGCGGGCATCGGCCTCACCTGGCACAAGTACGTCGGGGACGCCGGCCGCATCGTTTCCCTGGAGCACTTCGGTGCGTCCGCGGACGGCAAGGTCCTCTTCCGCGAGTTCGGCTTCACTGCCGAGAACGTGGCCGCGAAGGCCCGGGAATCCCTCGCCGACGCCCAGCGCTGACGCTCACATACGACACGTAGGAGATGTAATTCCATGACAGACGCACTCAAGCGCCTCTCCGAGGAAGGCGTCGCGATCTGGCTGGACGACCTGTCGCGCAAGCGGATCACGTCCGGCAACCTCGCCGAGCTGATCGACCAGCAGCACGTCGTGGGCGTCACCACCAACCCGACGATCTTCCAGAAGGCGATCAGCGGCGGCGACGGCTACGAGCGGCAGCTGTCGGACCTCGCCGCCCGCAAGGTCACCGTCGACGAGGCCATCCGCATGATCACCACGGCGGACGTCCGGGACGCCGCCGACATCCTGCGCCCGGTCTTCGACGCCACCGACGGCCAGGACGGCCGGGTCTCCATCGAGGTCGACCCGCGCCTGGCCCACAACACCCGGGCGACCGTCGCCGAGGCCAAGCAGCTGGCCTGGCTGGTCGACCGCCCGAACACCCTGATCAAGATCCCGGCCACCAAGGCGGGTCTGCCCGCGATCGCGGAGACGATCGGCAACGGGATCAGCGTCAACGTCACGCTGATCTTCTCCCTGGAGCGCTACCGCGCGGTCATGGACGCCTTCATCACGGGCCTGGAGAAGGCGCGCGAGAAGGGCCTGGACCTGTCCCTGATCCACTCCGTGGCGTCCTTCTTCGTGTCCCGCGTGGACACCGAGATCGACAAGCGCCTGGAAGGGCTCGGCACCGACGAGGCCAAGGCGCTGCGCGGCAAGGCCGCCGTCGCCAACGCCCGCCTCGCCTACCAGGCGTACGAGGAGGTCTTCTCCTCCGACCGCTGGAAGGCACTGGAGAACGCGGGCGCCAACAAGCAGCGTCCGCTGTGGGCGTCGACCGGCGTGAAGGACCCGGCGTACCAGGACACCATGTACGTGACGGACCTGGTCGCGCCGAACACGGTCAACACCATGCCGGAAGCCACCCTGGAGGCCACCGAGGACCACGGCGAGATCACCGGCAACACCGTCGCCGGTACCTACGAGCAGGCCCGCGCCGACCTCGACGCGCTCGAGAAGCTCGGGATCTCGTACGACGACGTGGTCCAGGTCCTGGAGGACGAGGGCGTCGAGAAGTTCGAGGCGTCCTGGAACGACCTGCTGAAGTCGACCGAGGCGGAGCTGAAGCGCCTCGCCCCCTCGGAGGGCTGAGTTGTCACCCCTTGCTGGTTCCGGAGCGAACCCGCTTCGTGACCCCGCCGACCGACGGCTCCCGCGTATCGCGGGGCCGTCGGGCCTGGTGATCTTCGGCGTCACGGGCGACCTGTCCCGCAAGAAGCTGATGCCCGCGGTGTACGACCTCGCGAACCGGGGTCTGCTTCCGCCGGGCTTCTCCCTGGTGGGCTTCGCCCGCCGCGAGTGGGAGAACGAGGACTTCGCGGCCGAGGTCCACGACGCCGTCAAGGCGCACGCGCGTACGCCGTTCCGTGAGGAGGTCTGGCAGCAGCTCATCCAGGGGATGCGCTTCGTCCAGGGCACCTTCGACGACGACGACGCGTTCGAGCGGCTGCGCGCCACCATCGAGGAGCTGGACAAGGCACAGGGCACGGGCGGCAACTTCGCCTTCTACCTGTCGGTGCCGCCGCGCTCCTTCCCCGTGGTCATCCAGCAGCTGAAGAAGCACGGGCTGGCCGACCAGACCGGCGGTTCCTGGCGCCGCGCGGTCATCGAGAAGCCCTTCGGCCACGACCTGGAGTCGGCCGAGGAGCTGAACAAGGTCGTGCACGAGGTGTTCGAGCCGGACCAGGTGTTCCGGATCGACCACTACCTGGGCAAGGAGACCGTCCAGAACATCCTGGCGCTGCGCTTCGCCAACACGATGTTCGAGCCGATCTGGAACCGGTCCTTCGTGGACCATGTGCAGATCACCATGGCCGAGGACATCGGCATCGGCGGCCGCGCCGGCTACTACGACGGCATCGGCGCCGCCCGTGACGTCATCCAGAACCACCTGCTCCAGCTGCTCGCGCTGACCACGATGGAGGAGCCCGCCTCCTTCGACGCGGACGCGCTGGCCGCCGAGAAGACCAAGGTGCTCGGGGCCGTCCGGCTGCCGAAGGACCTGGGCCGCTCCACCGTCCGCGGGCAGTACGCCGCGGGCTGGCAGGGCGGTGAGAAGGTCACCGGTTACCTCGAAGAGGACGGCATCGACCCGAAGTCGAAGACCGACACCTACGCGGCCGTGAAGCTGGCGATCGACAACCGCCGCTGGGCGGGTGTCCCCTTCTATCTGCGCACCGGCAAGCGTCTCGGCCGTCGCGTCACCGAGATCGCCGTCGTCTTCCAGCGGGCCCCGCACTCCCCCTTCGACCACACGGCGACGGAGGAGCTGGGCTCGAACGCGGTCGTCATCCGTGTCCAGCCGGACGAGGGCATCACGGTCCGCTTCGGCTCCAAGGTGCCGGGCACCTCGATGGAGATCCGGGACGTGTCCATGGACTTCGCCTACGGCGAGTCCTTCACGGAGTCCAGCCCGGAGGCCTACGAGCGGCTGATCCTGGACGTGCTGCTGGGCGACGCCAACCTCTTCCCGCGCACGGAGGAGGTCGAGCTGTCCTGGAAGATCCTCGACCCGATCGAGCAGTACTGGGACAAGCACGGCAGGCCCGCGCAGTACCCGTCGGGCACCTGGGGCCCCGCCGAGGCGGACGAGATGCTCGCACGAGACGGACGGAGCTGGCGCCGGCCATGAAGATAGACCTGACCGGCACCACCGCCGGCGAGATCAACAAGGCGCTCGTGAGGGGCCGCCGCGCCATCGGCACCCCGGCCGTCGGCATGGTCCTGACCCTCGTCATCGTCACCGACGAGGAGAACGCCTACGACGCCCTGAAGGCCGCCAACGACGCCTCGCGCGAGCACCCCTCGCGCACGCTGGTGGTCATCAAGCGCGTCTCCCGCACCTCGCGCGACCGTACGTCGTCCCGGCTGGACGCCGAGGTGCGGGTGGGCGCGGACGCGGGCACCGGCGAGACGGTGGTGCTGCGGCTGTACGGCGAGGTGTCCGACCACGCCGACTCGGTCGTCCTGCCACTGCTGCTGCCGGACGCCCCGGTCGTCGTCTGGTGGCCGGTGAACGCCCCGCTGGACCCGGCCAAGGACCCGCTGGGCGCGCTCGCCCAGCGCCGGGTCACCGACACCTACGCCGCCGAGCAGCCGGTACGGGAGCTGTCCGCCCGTGCCGAGGCCTACACGCCCGGCGACACCGACCTGTCCTGGACCCGGATCACGCCGTGGCGCTCGATGCTGGCGGCGGCCCTGGACCAGGTGGTCTGTGAGGTGAAGGCCGTCGAGGTGGAGGGCGAGGAGTTCAACCCGAGCTGTGAGCTGCTGGCGATGTGGCTCGCGGACCGGCTGGACGTCCCCGTCAAGCGCTCGCTGTCCTCGGGACCGGGTCTGACCGCCGTCCGCATCGACACCAGCTGCGGTCCGATCGTCCTGGACCGGGCCGACGGCTCGCTGGCCACCCTGGCCATCGACGGCCAGCCGGCCCGCGCGGTGGCGCTCAAGCGGCGGGACACCGCCGAGCTGATCGCGGAGGAGCTGCGCCGGCTGGACCCGGACGACACCTACGCGTCGGCGCTGCGCTACGGCGTGGAGCGGCTGAACCCGGGCACCGGGCCCGCCGCGGCCGAGCCGGTGGCGGAGGCCGAGGCAGAGGTCGCCGCGGCGCCCGCGAAGAAGGCGGCCGCCAAGAAGGCCCCGGCGAAGAAGGCGACGGCGAAGTGAGCACTCCGCAGCTGGTCGTGCACCACGACAAGGAACTGATGGCGCAGGCGGCCGCGGCCCGTCTGATCACGAAGATCGTGGACGCGCAGGCCTCCCGGGGCCACGCGTCCGTGGTCCTCACGGGTGGCCGCAACGGCAACGGCCTGCTGGCCGCGCTGGCGGCGGCCCCGGCCCGGGACGCCGTCGACTGGAGCCGGCTCGACCTCTGGTGGGGCGACGAGCGCTACCTCCCCGAGGGCGACCCGGAGCGCAATGTCACGCAGGCCCGCGAGGCCCTGCTGGACGCCGTGCCGGTGGACCCGGAGCGCGTGCACGCCATGCCCGCCTCCGACGGACCGTACGGTGCCGACGTGGAGGCGGCCGCCGAGGCCTACGCGGCGGAACTGGCGAAGGCGGCCGGCCCGGAGAACCACGGGGCCGTTCCCTCCTTCGACGTCCTGATGCTGGGTGTCGGCCCGGACACCCACGTGGCCTCGCTCTTCCCGGAGCTGCCTGCGGTGCGCGAGACGGAGCGGACGGTGGTCGGCGTCCACGGCGCCCCCAAGCCGCCGCCGACCCGGGTCTCGCTGACCCTTCCGGCGATCCGCTCGGCCCGTGAGGTCTGGCTGCTCGCGGCTGGCGAGGACAAGGCCCAGGCCGTGGCCATCGCCCTGTCGGGCGCGGGTGAGGTCCAGGCACCGGCGGCGGGCGCGTACGGCAGGCAGCGCACCTTGTGGCTGCTGGACGCGGCTGCGGCTTCGCAGCTGCCCAGGTCGCTGTACCCGCCGGCTTCGCCGTGAACCGAGGGGTGGCGGCGCCAGGCGCCGCCACCCCTACTTCACCGACCCCGCCATCACCCCCTGCACAAAGTGCCGCTGGAACGCGAAGAACACCACCACCGGCACGATCAGGGACAGGAAGGCGCCCGGGGCCAGGACGTCGATGTTGCTGCCGAACTGGCGGATCTGGGACTGGAGTTCGACCGTCAGCGGCTGGGACGAGCTGTCGGCGAAGAGCAGGGCGACCAGCATGTCGTTCCAGACCCACAGGAACTGGAAGATGGCGAGGCTGGCGATGGCCGGACGGCCCACCGGCAGGACCAGACGGGTGAAGATGCGCCACTCGCTGCCGCCGTCCATGCGCGCGGCCTCCAGCATCTCCTTCGGCATCTCCGCGAAGTAGTTCCGCAGCAGGAACACCGCGAAGGGCAGACCGTAGGCGACGTGGAACAGGACCACACCGGGGATCGTGCCGAACAGGCCCAGTTGGCCGAAGAGTTTGGCCACCGGCAGCAGGCCGATCTGCACCGGCACCACCAACAGGGCCACCACCAGCAGGAACAGCGGTTCGCGGCCGGGGAAGTCCAGCCAGGCGAAGGCGTATCCGGCGAGCGCCGCGATGACGACGACCAGGGTGGTCGCCGGCACCGAGATCAGCACGGTGTTCCAGAACGCCTGGGTCATGCCGGAGTTCTTCAGCAGCGCCGAGTAGTTGTCGAAGGACAGCTGGCCGGGGCTCGCCAGGGCGGTCCACCAGCCGCCCTTCGCCGTGTCCTGGGCCGACCGGAGGGACGACACGAACAGTCCCGCCAGCGGGGTCAGCCAGACCAGGCCGATCACCACGAGGAACGCCTGGACCAGTCCGTTGCCCAGGCCGCGCCTGACCGTGTTCATGACCGAGTTCATCGCTGACTCCTTCGGAAGCGGCGGACGTTGACGACCATCGCCGGGATCACCAGGAGCAGGAGCAGCACGCCGAGGGCGCTGCCCAGGCCCTGGTTGTTGCCGCCGCCGAAGGACACCAGCCACATCTGGGTCGCAAGGACGGTGGCGTCCTCCTGCACCGGTCCCGGCGCGATGATGTAGACGAGGTCGAAGACCTTCATCACGTTGATCACGAGGGTCACGAACACGACGGTCAGCACGGGAGCGAGCAGCGGGACCGTGATCCTGCGGAAGATCTGCCACTCGTTCGCGCCGTCCATCCGGGCGGCTTCCAGCGCGTCCCGTGGGAGGGTCGAAAGACCCGCTCCGATCAGCACCATCGCGAAGCCGGTCCAGATCCACAGGTACGCGCCGATGATGGCCGGTGTGACGAGCGTCGGGCCGAGCCAGGAGACTCCCTGGTAGGGCGGCGCGAAGTTGGAGGCGGGCAGCTTCACGGTGTACGGGCCCCGGTCGAGCCCGGAGAAGCGGAAGGAGCCGTCGGAGGCGGACGTGGTGCTCGCGACCGTCTTTCCGTCGCGCAGCGCCTCGACCTTCATGCCGGGCAGGCCGCTCTCCTTCGGGTCGACCCTGCCCTGCTTTCCTCCCCCGCCGGGCGTGAAGTCCAGGTAGACCACGCCGCGCAGTTCGTCGGCGGCTGCCGTGCGGGCCGCGGCCGGGTAGGCGGGCGAGGTGCCCTTCGGCAGGTCCTTGGGCAGTACGCCCACCAGGCCGAGGGCCACCGAGTGCCCCGGGGACAGGTCGGCGTCCGTCAGATACGAGCCGTCCCGGCCCTGGCTGAGGCCCTGCCCGTCACGCGCCCGGGCCGTCGGATACGACGAGGTCCCCGTGAAGGCGTCGTGGACGGAGACCACGGCGGCGTTGAGGACGCCCTTGTCCGGGTCCTCGTCGTAGGCGAGCCGGAAGATGATGCCGGCGGCGAGGAAGGACACGGCCATCGGCATGAACAGCAGGAGCTTGAAGGCGGTGGCCCAGCGCACCTTCTCCACCAGGACGGCCAGGATCAGGCCGAGGCCGGTGAGCAGGGCCGGAGCCACGACGACCCAGATGGTGGTGTTGCGGATGGCCTTCAGGGTCGCCGGGTCGCGGAACATCTCGGCGTAGTTGTCCCCGCCCACGAACCGGGTGCCGGAGGCGTCGAAGAAGCTGCGGCCGACGGAGAACAGCACCGGGTAGACGACGAGAGCGCCGAGCAGGAGCAGGGCGGGGAAGACGAAGAGCAGGGCGACGGTCCGGGCGCGCCGCCGGCCGCGGCGCCCGCGGGCCGCGTCCGCGGCCCGCGGGTTCGCCTGTCGCTTGGCGAGTGTGGTGGCTGTCATCTGTCCGCTCAGCCCTGGTAGGCCTTGGCCGCCGCGGACTCCAGCTTCGCCGCGGTGCCCTTCGGGTCGGAGGGGTCGCGCAGGAAGTCCTGGAGCAGCTTCCACTCGCCGGCGCCCTTGGTGCCGCCGAAGGCGGCCGGTGCCTGGTCGGACATGTCGAAGCGGACCGAGTCCCCGGCCGAGACGAGGGACCTGGCGGTGGCCCGGGTGACGTCGTCACTGTAGGAGGCGAGGTCGAGCTTCTTGTTCGGGGACAGGAAGCCGCCCGCCTTCGCCCACACGGCCGCCGCCTCCGGGGTGGCCAGGTACTCCAGGAGCTTCATGCCGGCCTTGGCGTTCTTGCCGTCCTTGAGGACGACGGCCGCGTCGCCGCCGCTGACCACCGGTGCCTTGCCGCCGCCGACCGGGGGGAACGGGAAGAAGTTCGCGTCCTTGCCGATGGTCTTCTGGAACTGGTCGTGGGCGACACCGGCGACGAAGTCGCCCTCGTAGACCATGCCGGCCTCGGGCTTGGGCCCGAAGACCTTCTCGACCGAGCTGGGGAAGTCGGTGTTCAGCGCCTCCTTCTGACCGCCGGCGATCAGCTGCTTGTCCTTGAAGAGCTTGCCGAGCGTGGTGAGCGCCTCGACGACCGAGGCGTCCGTCCACTTCAGCTTGTGGGCGGCGAGGGCGTCGTACTTCTCGGGTCCGGCCTGGGAGAGGTAGATGTTCTCGAACCAGTCGGTGAGCGTCCAGCCGTCCTGACCTGCGACGGCGAAGGCCGAGAGCCCGGAGTCGGAGACGGTGTGCCCGGCCTTGAGCATCGCGTCGTAGGTCTTGGGCGGCTTGACGCCGGCCTGGGCGAGGGCGTCGGGGCTGTACCAGACGGTCGACTTGTGGGCTGCCTTGAAGTAGAGGCCGTAGAGGGTGCCGCCGACGCTGCCGTACTTCTTCCACACCGGCGCGAAGTCGGCGTCGACCGTCTGCTCGGCGGTCGGGGACAGCGGCTTGAGCCAGCCCTTCTGCGCGAACTGCTGGAGCACGCCGACCTGCGGGACCATCACGACGTCGGGCGCGTTGCCGCCCTCGATCTTGCTGCCGACGACCGTGGAGACGTTGTCGCCGGTGGAGACGAACTGCGTCTTGGCGCCGGTCTTCGCGGTGAACGCGTCGAGCACCTTCTGGAAGTTCTTCTGCTCGCTGCCGGACCAGACGCCGGCCACGGTGACCGTCTGGCCGCTGAGCGCCTTGTCGCCACCTCCCGCGGTGACCGGGCCGCCGCCGCAGGCGGTCGCGCCGAGGGCCAGGGCGAGGGCGGTGCAGCTGGTGAGCAGGGTGGTACGGCGTCGCATCATCGTTGATGTCCCTTCGAGGGGTGTGAGTTGACGGAGGCTCAGAGGTTGGAGTCGCTGAGCCACCAGGCGGCCGTCGAGCCGGGCAGCACCCCGGCCGGACAGGGACCGCTGGACAACAGGGGGGTGCCGGAGGCCGGCGCGGGCGTGGGGGACGTACCGAAGTTGACGGCGCAGACGAGGCCGTCGCCGCGGACGAAGGCGAGGACGCCCGGCGGGGTGTCCAGCCAGCGCAGCGCGCCCTCGCCCAACTGGGGCAGTGAGGCCCGCAGCTGGAGGCCGTCGCGGTACAGGTGCCAGAACGAGCGGGTGTCGGCGAGGGCGCGGTCGGTGGCGTACTCGGCGAAGTACTCGGGCTGCGGCAGCCACGGCTTGGCGCTCTGCGCGCCGGAGGTGAAGCCGAACGGGGAGGCCTGCCCGGACCAGGGCAGGGGCACCCGGCAGCCGTCGCGGATGCGGGCGCGGCTTCCGGTGCGGTGGAAGATCGGGTCGGTGAGCACGTCGTCGGGCAGGTCGACGACCTCGGGCAGGCCCAGCTCCTCGCCCTGGTAGATGTACGCGGCTCCGGGCAGCGCCAGCATCAGCAGCGCGGCGGCGCGGGCCCGGGCGGCGCCGAGGCCGCTGCCCTCCGTGGCCGGTTCGCCGTAGCGGGTGACGGTGCGGACCTGGTCGTGGTTGTTGAGCACCCAGGTGACCGTGGAACCCGTGCCGGCTATGTCCTGCATCGCCTCGGAGACGACCTTGCGGAAGGCGTCGGCGTCCCAGGCCGCGCCGAGCAGGTCGAAGAAGAAGGCCTGGTGGAGTTCGTCCGGGCGGACGTACCGGGCGTGTTCGCGGGCGGTGGGGACCGAGACCTCGCCGACCAGCAGCCGTTCGCGTCCGTCGTGCGCCGTGTACTCCTCGCACACCGCGCGCCAGTGCCGCCACACGTCGTGCACCTCGGGCTGGTTCCAGGCGAGCGGGTTGACCGAGTCGCGGGTGCGGGCGTCGGCCTCCGGGTCGTCGGAGTCGGGCAGTTCGGGGTGCTTGTAGAGGCCGGCGGCCACGTCGATGCGGAACCCGTCCACGCCGCGGTCCAGCCAGAAGCGCAGGACGCGGTCGAACTCGGCGGGGATCTCGGGGTTGCGCCAGTTCCAGTCGGGCTGTTCGGGCGTGAACATGTGCAGGTACCACTGGCCGGGGCGGCCGTCCGCCTCGGTGACCCGGGTCCAGGCCGGGCCGCCGAACATGGCGTGCCAGTTGTTGGGCGGCTCGCTGCCGTCCGGGCCGCGGCCGTCGGCGAAGTGGAAGCGGGCGCGGGCCGGACTGCCGGGCTCGGCGGCGAGGGCCTCGCGGAACCACGGGTGCTCGCTGGAGCAGTGGTTGGGGACGATGTCCAGGAGCACCCTGACGCCGAGTTGCCGGGCGGCCGCCATCAACAGGTCGAACTCGGCGAGGTCGCCGAAGAGCGGGTCGACTCCGCAGTAGTCGGCCACGTCGTAGCCGTGGTCGTGCTGGGGCGAGGGGTAGAAGGGGCTCAGCCAGATCCCGTCGACGCCGAGCTTCTTCAGGTACGGCAGTCCCGCGCGGACTCCGGCCAGATCGCCGATGCCGTCGCCGGTGCTGTCGAGGAAGCTGCGGACGTAGACCTGGTAGATCACCGCGTCACGCCACCAATGATGCCTGTTCAACCCTGTGGCCTGTCTCTGTGAAGGGCAGCAGTTATGCATGCATGTTAGGTAGGCGTGTCACGAGGGTGTCAATGAAAAGAACGAATGCTACTGCGGAGTTGGGGTTACAAATACGGACTCAATGGGGCACTCTGCAGCCAGATGAGATGTCCGCGTTACTTAACAAGTAACTAGCGGCTGGAGACGGCGGCGAGCTCGCGCGCCAGTCGACGCACCGCGGCCTCGGGCGTCTCGTGCCCGGTCAGCGCGTCCTGCACGACCGCCTGCACCACCAGGCTGACCTGGTCGTAGTGCGGGCTCTTGGGGCGCGGAGCGGCCGTGAGAACGGCCGTGCGCAGGGTCGGCAGATAGGGGAACTTCCGTACGAGCGCGGGGTCTTCGTAGAGCGCGGCGCGTACGGGAGGCAGCGAGCCCCGGGTGAGCACCTGGCGCTGGACGCCCTCGCTGGTGAGGTACGCGATCAGGCGCGCGGCCGAGTCGGGGTGCCGGGCGTGGGTGTTGACGGCCAGGTCGGAGCCGCCGAGGACGCTCTTCCCCGGCCCGTCGGGCCCGGGCAGCGGTACGGCGCCGATCCGGCCGGCGACCTTGGAGCCCCTGGCCGAGGCCACGGCGTAGGCGTAGGGCCAGTTGCGCAGGAAGAGCAGCCGGCCGTCCTGGAAGGCCTGTTTGGACTCCTCCTCCTTGTACGTCAGCGCCGCCTTCGGGATCCAGCCCTCGCGCAGACCGCGGGCGAGGAAGCCGATGCCCTCGCGGGCCGCGTCCGAGTCGACGGTGACGCGGGTGCCCTCGTCGCCGAGGATGGAGCCGCCCGCCGAGTACACGGCCTCGGCCGCGTTGACGGTCAGGCCCTCGTAGGGCAGGAGCTGGCCCGCGTAGCCGTCGAGGCCGTACTTGGGCGCGATGGTCTTCGCGTCGTGCTCCAGCTCGGCCCAGGTGCGCGGCGGCGGCACGCCCTCCTTGGCGAGGACGTCCTTGCGGTACAGCAGCAGCCCTGCGTTGGTGACGTACGGCACGGCGTACAGCCGCCCGTCGTACGTGGCCGTGTCCACGACTGGCGGCAGGAAGCTCTTCAGCGGGAAGCGGTCGCGCGGCAGCGGGCGGATCCAGCCGGCGGCCGCGAACTCCGAGGTCCAGTTGACGTCGATGTTGAGGACGTCGAACCGACCCCGGTCGCCGCCGCGCAGGTCGGTGGTCATCTGCGCGTGGGTCTCGTCGGCGGAGTCCGGCAGCTCTACGAGGGTGACCTTCTCCGCGGGATGCGTACGGTTCCAGCCCTCCAGGAGCGGACCGAGGTAGCCGGTGAGGTCACCGGCGGTGGCCAGGGTGAGCGGACCGCTCCGGTCGCGCTCGTCGGCGTGCACGCCGGAAGCCGTGTACCCGGACACGACCACGGCCAGAACCAGGAGCCCCCTACCGGCGGCGCGCATCCACCGCATAGGTTCCTCCCTGAACACGTACACCCGGCCACGGGCACCCTCGCCCGACGGTCAGAGGCCATGTATACCTGTTAGGTATGGGCGATACTAGGGCCTGGAGCACATTACGAGAACAGGAGGACAGCACGAGTGCGCCTGCCCCTCCTGGCACTCCTCGCACGCGGCCCGGCCCACGGCTACGAGCTGAAGCAGGACCTTGAGCAACTGCTGGGCTCCGCGTACCCTCAGCCGAACGTCGGCCAGATCTACGTGACCCTCGGCCGCCTCGAGAAGTCGGGACTGATCGAGGGCGAGGACGTCGAGCAGTCCAGCCGACCCAACAAGAAGGTCTACCACCTCACCGACGCCGGGCGGGAGGCGCTGCACGCCTGGTTCGAGGAGACCGAGGACGAGCCGCGGGTCCGGGACGAGTTCTTCATGAAGCTCGCGCTCGCCCCGCAGGCCGGTCTCGTCGAGCAGATCGCCCTCATCAACAAGCAGCGGCGCCAGTACCTCAACACCATGCGCAACCTGTCGAAACTGGCCGCGGCCGAGAACCGGGACAACCGAATCGCCCATCTGCTCATAGAGGGCGCGATGCTGCACCTGCAGGCCGACCTCGACTGGCTGGAGCGGTGCCAGGAGGAACTGGAGGAGCTGGAGTGAGCGACGCCCACGCTCCTGTGCTGCGCGCCGAGGGTCTGGTGAAGACCCACCACGGCGAGGGCGCGCCCGCGCGTGCCGTCCGCGGGGTCGACCTGAGCGTCGAGCGTGGCGAGTTCGTGGCGATCACCGGACCCTCCGGCGCCGGCAAGTCCACACTGCTGCACCTGCTCGGCGGCCTGCAGCGGCCGGACGAGGGCAGCATCTGGCTCGACGGCCGGTGCACGGACTCCTTCAGCGAGGCGCGCTGGGCGGTGGAGCGCAGGAAGGCCATCGGGATCGTCTTCCAGTTCTTCAACCTGGTGTCGAACCTGTCGGTCGCCGACAACGTCGAGCTGCCCGCCCTGCTCGCCGGCGTCCCGCCGAAGCGGGCTCGGGCCGAGCGCGAGACCCTCCTGTCCGAGCTGGGTCTGAAGGGCAAGGAGCGCAGCATGCCGGGCGAGCTGTCCGGCGGCGAACAGCAGCGGGTCGCGCTCGCCCGCGCCCTGGTCAACCACCCGCCGCTGCTGCTCGCGGACGAGCCCGCCGGCAGCCTCGACAGCAAGGGCACCCGTGAGGTGATGCGGCTGCTGTCCCGCTTCCACGGGCGCGGCCAGACCATCGTGCTGGTCACCCACGACGCCCGGCTGGCCAGCGCCGCCGACCGCGTGATCAGCTTCTTCGACGGCCGCATAGCCGACGACGCCGCACTGGACGGCACCCCGTCCCGCAAACCCGGGACCTCGGGTGTGCTGGAGCTGAGGGACTGATGGCGCGCCGACCGACCGGGGCCGGGGGCTGAGCCGTGCGAGCCACCCTGCGCTGGGCCCACTCCGATCTGCGCACGCACCGCGGCGAGGCGCTGTTCATCACGCTCGCCACCGCCGGCATCGTCGCCTCGCTGCTGCTGGCCGCCGCCCTCTTCGGCTACGCCACCAACCCGTGGCAGCGGACCTTCACCCAGGCACGCGGGGCCCACGTCTGGATCCACACGGCCGCCTCCGCCGACGCCCAGCGGCTTGCCCGGCTGGACGGCGTCGAGTCCGTCGCCGGCCCCTACCGGACCGAGGCCGCCACCGTCGCCTCCCGCGGCACCCGGGCCGCCGTGGAGCTGCGCGGCACCCCGCACCTGCCCTCCGTCGGACGCCCGCTGCTCACGGCCGGCCGCTGGCTGGACCCGGCGCAGCCGGACGGCGTGGTCCTGGAGACCCGCCTGGCCCGGGCCCTGCTGGCCGAGCCCGGCGACACCCTGACCCTCCCCGGTACCGCCCGCACCCTGACCGTCGAGGGCATCGCCGACAGCGCCGAGCCCGGCTACAGCCCGGGCGCCCAGCCGGGGCTCGTCTGGGCGCTGCCGTCCGCCGTGCGGGCCCCCGGCGGCCAGGTGACCGGGCTGCGCCTGAAGGACCCTGCCGACACGGACTACGCGGTCCAGCGTGCCGTCACCGTGCTGGGCGCGGGCGCGGTCGGCGAGGTCTCCACCTGGCAGCAGGCGCGGGCCGACGCGCAGGGCGAGAACCGGCTCCTCGGCCAGGTGCTCGGCCTGTTCGGGCTCGGCGCGCTGGTCGCCGCGGGATTCGCGGTGCACGGGGCGATCGGCACCCGCATCCGAGGCCACCTGCGGGACATCTCGGTGCTGAAGGCGATCGGCTTCACGCCGGGCCAGGTCGTACGGATCTTCCTGCTCCAGCACCTCGCGTACGCCGCACTGGGTTCGGTGGCCGCGGCCGCGGTGACCGAGAGTCTGGGCACCCGGATCCCGGGGCGGCTCGGCGACGCGGTGGGCGTGTGGCAGGGGCTGCCGGGGCACACCGTGGCGCTGTCCGCCGTGCCCGTGGCAGCGGTGCTGTTCATCGGCCTGACCACGGGACTCGCGGCCTGGCGGGCGGGCCGGGTGCCTCCGGTGCCGGTGCCCCGCCCGTCGGCTCCGGCGGGCGGCCGGCTGACCGGCCTGGCCCGCCGTGCCCTGGGGCTGCGACTGCCGGCCGCACTGGTGCTGGGCTGCCACAAGGCGTTCGCGGGCCGCGGCCGGTCGCTGGCCGGTGTGGCCCGGCTGACGCTGCCGCTGCTGCTGATCGTGGTGGCGCTCAGCGCGTGGACCACCATCGACCGCTTCCACAGCAGCCCGGAACGGGTGGGTCTGCCGACGGCGCTCGCCCTCCGCTCGGACGGCGACCTGAGCGACTCGCAGGTACGAGCCCTGCTGGCGGCGAACCACCAGGTCACCGCCGCCTACCCGGGCGTCGAGCTCGCCGCACTGGTCCCCGGTCAGACCGGGACGATCGCGCTGCGCGGCCTCGGCACCGGTTCGCAGCCGTACCCCTACACCCTCGCCGAGGGCCGGGCCGCGCACGGACCGGACGAGGCCGTGGCCGGCCAGGGCCTGCTGGACCTGCTGCATGTGCGGGTCGGCGACTGGGTGCGGATGACGGTGGGCGAGCAGCCGCAGATCCTGCACATCGTGGGCCGCAGCATCGAACCGCAGAACGCCGGCCGGGTCGTGACGACCTCCCTGGACACCCTGCGCGAGAACGACCCGCGGCTGTCCCCGGCCTTCTACCAGCTGCGGCTGCGCCCGGGCGCCGACCCGCAGCGGGTCGCCTCCGCCCTGGCCACAGCAGGTAACGGACACCTGGACGTGCACGCCGCGACCAACCCGGCCGACGGGCTCTCCCCCCTGCGCGCCGTCGTCGCCGGGCTGATCGCCGTGCTCGCTCTCATCGGGCTCGTCGAGCTGCTCACCGCGATCGGCGGAAGCGTCCGGGAGGGCGAGCGGGACATGCTCGCCCTCAGAGCGATCGGCATGTCCCCGCGGCAGATCACCGCGATCACCGTCACGGCGACGACCTGCACGGCCCTGGCCGCGGTCCTCGCCGGTACGGCCCTCGGGCTGCCGCTGGCGCACCGGCTGATCGACGCCCAGGGCAGCTCCAACGGCATCGGCGCCGGCATCGCCCAGTCGCCCTCGCCGGGCCTGCTGCTCCTGCTGGACGCGGGCGCCGTCCTGGGAGCCGCGGCCCTGGCCGCCCTCCCCGCGGCGCGGGCGGCGCGCCGCCGCCTGGCGGACACGTTGAGCGCGGTGGCCTGAGCCCGGTTCCGCCGCCCCGGAATCGGCGTCCTGCCGCTGCCCCGGCCCAGCCCCGAACTTCAACATACGTACGCCTTGTGGGCGGCGGTGACGAGCGAGCGGTACTTCATGGTTCTGCCGGCCGATCCGCTGCCGCAGCCCGCCGCCGGCACTCCCCGCACGGCCACCGCGGCCGCCGCGGCGAACCCCCTGCGTCTCACGCGCAGAAAGCGCACAGGAGAATCGTCCGCGGCAGCGCTCGGGCGTGCGGGTCAGCTACGGCCGCGCAGCTCCCGGTACTTGGCGACCAGGGCCTTCGTGGAGGCGTCCAGGCCGGGGACCTCCGTGCCCTCGGTCAGGGCCGGTTCGACGCGCTTGGCGAGGACCTTGCCCAGCTCCACGCCCCACTGGTCGAAGGAGTCGATGTTCCAGACGGCGCCCTGGACGAACACCTTGTGCTCGTAGAGCGCGACCAGCTGGCCGAGCACGGACGGGGTCAGCTCGCGCGCGAGGATCGTGGTCGTCGGCCGGTTGCCCGGGAACGTCTTGTGCGGGACCAGCTCCTCCGGCACGCCCTCCGCGCGGACCTCCTCGGCCGTCTTGCCGAAGGCGAGCGCCTGGGTCTGGGCGAAGAAGTTGGCCATCAACAGGTCGTGCTGGGACTTGAGTTCACCGCTCAGCTCGGCGACCGGCTCGGCGAAGCCGATGAAGTCCGCCGGGATCAGCTTGGTGCCCTGGTGGATGAGCTGGTAGTAGGCGTGCTGTCCGTTCGTGCCGGGCGTGCCCCAGACCACCGGGCCGGTCTGCCACTCGACCCGCTTGCCGTCCCGCGCCACGTACTTGCCGTTGGACTCCATGTCCAGCTGCTGGAGATAGGCGGTGAACTTGGAGAGGTAGTGGCTGTACGGCAGCACCGCGTGCGACTGGGCGTCGTGGAAGTTGCCGTACCAGATGCCCAACAGGCCCAGGAGCAACGGCACGTTGGACTCGGCGGGCGCGGTGCGGAAGTGGTCGTCGACCAGACGGAAGCCGTCGAGCATCTCCCGGAACCGGTCGGGCCCGATGGCGATCATCAGGGACAGGCCGATCGCGGAGTCGTAGGAGTAGCGGCCGCCGACCCAGTCCCAGAACTCGAACATGTTGGCCGTGTCGATGCCGAACTCGGCAACCTTCTCGGCGTTGGTCGACAAGGCCACGAAGTGCTTGGCCACCGCGGACTCGGCACCGAGCGCGTCCAGCAGCCACTTCCGGGCCGAGGTGGCGTTGGTGATCGTCTCGATCGTGGTGAACGTCTTGGACGCCACGATGAACAGGGTCTCCGCCGGGTCCAGGTCGCGGGTGGCCTCGTGCAGGTCGGCGCCGTCCACGTTGGAGACGAAGCGGACGGTGAGGTCGCGGTCGGTGAAGCTGCGCAGCACCTCGTAGGCCATCGCGGGACCCAGGTCGGAGCCGCCGATGCCGACGTTGATCACGTTCTTGATGCGCTTGCCGGTGTGTCCCCTCCACGCACCCGAACGCACGCGCTCGGCGAAGTCGCTCATCTTGTCCAGCACGGCGTGCACGGCCGGGACGACGTTCTCCCCGTCGACCTCGATCACCGCGTCCCGCGGAGCGCGCAGCGCGGTGTGCAGCACCGCCCGGTTCTCGGTGACGTTGATCTTCTCGCCGCGGAACATGGCGTCCCGCAGGCCGAAGACGTCCGTCGCGGTGGCCAGCTCGCGCAGCAGCCGCAGCGTCTCGTCGGTGACCAGGTGCTTCGAGTAGTCGATGTACAGGTCGCCGACCTGCAGGGTGTATCCGGCGCCACGCTCCGGATCGGCGGCGAACAGCTCCCGCAGATGGGTGTCGGCCAGCGCCTCCCGATGCTTGGTGAGAGCGGTCCACTCGGGCGTCTGGTTGAGCCTGGTACGTCCGTCTGCGTTCATATCCGACTTCAGCCTTCTTTCCTGCAACCTGTCCTGCTGCGTACCTTGCCCCGCTGCCGGTTCCAACCTAGTTGATCAGTGGGTGCCCTGAGCTGTTGCGGCGCCGTCCTGCGGGGCAACAACAGGTACGTCCGGCTTGCGCGCGGGTATCAGCGCGATGACGGCGAGGACGAAGAAGCCGGCGGTGAGCAGCGGCGGGGTGTTGCGGCCCCAGGCGGTCGCGACGGCACCGCCCAGCAGGGCGCCCAGGGGCACTCCGGCGCAGGCCAGGGTCCGGAAGGCCGCGGCGACCCGGCCGAGCAGCCCGGCGGGGCTGCGCTCCTGCATCAGGGTCGTCGTGTTCACGTTCCACACCATGCCCATGACCCCGAAGACGGCGAGCGCCCCCACCAGCACGGCCAGGCTGCGCACGGTGCCCATGACGAGGAGCGCCCCGGTCTGCACCGCGCCGGCGAGCAGGACCGAGCCCGGTCGGCCGAGGCGGTCCACCAGCCGGCCGTTCACCAGCCCTCCGGCCAGGTTGCCCAGGGTGACGGCGGTGCCCGCCGCCGCGAATCCCGCGGGCCCCGCGTCCAGCCAGCCGGTGACCAGGACGACCAGGGTGGCGAGCAGTGCGCCCATGCCGATGTTGCACAGGGCGGTGGCGGCACAGAGTCCACGCAGGGCGCCGTCGCGCCACAGTGTGCGCAGTCCGTCCGCGATGTCCCGGCGCAGGGTGCCGCCCCCGGGGCCGGCCGCCCGCCGGGTGACCGGGAGGGTGGCGACCAGGACGGCGGCCACCAGGAACGTGGCCGCGTCGACGGCGAAGGGGAGGGCTGCCCCGACAGCGATCAGCAGCGGCACGGCCGGCGCGCCGAGCAGTCCGCCGGCGATCCGCTGTCCGGTCATCAGACGGGCGTTCGCGCTGCCGAGCGCCTCGGTCTCCACCAGGTCGGGCAGCAGGGCCGTCGACGCGTTGTCGAACAGCGTCTGGAGCGTGGTCAGGGTGAAGGCCAGCAGGATCAGCAGGCCGATCGAGGCCTGCCCCAGCGCGACGGCCACGGCGAACCCCGCGACCAGCAGGCCCCGCAGCGCGTCCACCGTCCACATGGCCCGCCGCTGGTCCACCCGGTCGGCGACGGCGCCGCCGAGCAGTCCGAAGACGATCCAGGGCAGATAGCCGCAGGCGGTGACCGAGGCGATGAGCAGGGGCTCGTCGGTCAGCGAGGCGGCCAGCAGCGGCAGCGCGGCCGTGCGCAGCGCGTCACCGAAGCTGGAGAGCACCGCGGCGCTCCACAGCCGCCCGAATCCCCCGCGCCACGCCGGTGCACCTGACTCCGCCACCTCGACCGCCGTCACAACTCCCCCTCGCGGTTCACGCCTTCACGCAAACCGTAGGGGGTGCCACTGACAGTCGGCCGGACGTGCGGGGAGGAACGACTTCGGCCAGGCACCGTGGGGCACCCGGCCGATGACAAGTCCTAGATCTCGCCGCGCAGTTTCGCGAGCGCCTCCGCGAGGATCGCCTCGCCGTCCGCGTCGCTGCGCCGCTCCCGTACGTACGCGAGGTGCGTCTTGTACGGCTCGGTGCGGGGCGGGTCCGGCGGGTTGTCCCGGTCCTGGCCGGCCGGGAAGCCGCAGCGCGGGCAGTCCCAGGTCTCGGGCACCTGTGCGTCGCTGGCGAAGCTCGGCTGCGTCTCGTGCCCGTTGGAGCACCAGAAGGAGATGCGCAGACGCGGCGCGGACTCGCCGCGCTCGGCCTCGCCCATCGGCCCCGCCCCGACCCGACTTCCTCGGATCGCGTTGCCACTTGCCACGGTGTAACTCCCTGCGTAATGGTGCCGCGAAGCGAGTCGGCGTTCCGCTTCGCCGCGAGCGCCTCAGTCTACGTAAGGCCCAACGCGCGTCCAGTGATTGGAGTTACAGGCCCCACATCTAGACGCAAGCCCCATGATAGGCCGCGCTCACGAGCGCGTACCGAACATGGGGCCTTACGTACGGAATGTATGTGCTTGCGAGATGCCGATCAGCTGTTCGTCTTCATCAGGATGCCGAGGACGACGATGCACGCGAACCACAGCAGACCGATCACGATGGTGATGCGGTCGAGGTTGCGCTCGGCGACCGAGGAGCCACCGACGGACGACTGCATGCCGCCACCGAACATGTCGGAGAGGCCGCCGCCCTTCCCCTTGTGCATCAGCACCAGCAGCATCAGCAGCAGGCTGAAGACGATCAGGGCGATCGAGAACCCCAAAACCACGGCTGGACCAACTTCCTCGGATTCGGATGGACGACGGGGACACAGCACCGCGGCTGTGCCCCCGCCAGGGTACGACGGATCGCGTCTAGCGCATACTCACTGGTCGCGGAAGCGCACGATCTTGACGAACTCGTCGGCGTCCAGCGAGGCACCGCCCACCAGGGCGCCGTCGATGTCGGCCTGCGCCATGATCTCCGCGACGTTGCCCGACTTCACGGAGCCGCCGTACTGGATGCGGACCTGGTCGGCCAGCTCCTGGGAGTACAGCTCGGCGATCTTGGCACGGATCGCGGCGCAGACCTCCTGGGCGTCCTCGGCGCCGCAGACCTTGCCGGTACCGATGGCCCAGACGGGCTCGTAGGCGATCACGATGGTCTCGGCCTGCTCGGCCGGGAGGTCCTTCAGACCGCCCTCGACCTGGGCGAGGGTGTGGGTGACGTGGTTGCCCGCCTCGCGGACCTCCAGCTCCTCGCCGACGCACATGATCGGGGTCAGACCGTGCTTGTAGGCGGCCTTGACCTTGGCGTTCACGACCTCGTCGGTCTCGTTGTGGTACTGGCGGCGCTCGGAGTGCCCGATGGCCACGTAGGTGCACTTCAGCTTGGCCAGCATCGGGCCCGAGATCTCGCCCGTGTAGGCGCCGGAGTCGTGCGCCGAGAGGTCCTGGGCACCGTACTTGATCTTGAGCTTGTCGCCGTCGACCAGGGTCTGCACGGAGCGCAGGTCGGTGAAGGGCGGCAGGACGGCGACCTCGACGGCCTCGTAGTCCTTGTCGGCCAGGGCGAAGGCGAGCTTCTGGACGTGCGCGATGGCCTCGAGGTGGTTGAGGTTCATCTTCCAGTTGCCCGCCATCAGCGGCGTGCGCGTGCTCATTGAGGTCAGTCCTCCAGTGCGGCGAGGCCGGGGAGCGTCTTGCCCTCGAGGTATTCGAGGGAGGCGCCGCCACCGGTCGAGATGTGGCCGAATGCCTTCTCGTCGAAGCCGAGCGTACGCACGGCCGCGGCGGAGTCACCGCCGCCGACGACGGTGAAGCCGTCCGATGCGACGAGGGCCTGGGCGACCGCCTTGGTGCCCTCGGCGTAGTCGGGGTGCTCGAAGACACCCATGGGACCGTTCCAGAAGACGGTCCGGGCGTCGGCGAGCTTCGAGGCGTACAGCTCTCGGGTCTTGGGGCCGATGTCCAGCCCCTCCTGGTCTGCGGGGATCTTGTCCGCGTCGACCACGGTGTTCTCGGTGGGAGCCTTGGCCTTCAGGTCCGGGAACTCCGGGGAGACCACGACGTCCACGGGGAGCAGCAGCTCGACGCCCTGCTTCTCCGCGCGCTCCATGTACTCGGTGACGGCCGGAACCTGGTCCTCCTGGAGGAGGGAGATGCCGACCTCGTAGCCCTTGGCCTTGAGGAAGGTGTAGGCCATGCCGCCGCCGATGAGGAGGCGGTCGGCCTTGCCGAGCAGCTCGTCGATGACGGCGAGCTTGTCGGAGACCTTGGCGCCGCCGAGCGCGACGACGTAGGGGCGCTCGACGTCCTGGGTGAGCTTCTTCAGGACGCCGACCTCGGTGGCGATCAGGTAGCCGGCGTAGTGCGGCAGACGGGCCGGGAGGTCGTAGACCGAGGCGTGCTTGCGGTGCACCGCGCCGAAGCCGTCACCGACGTAGACGTCGGCGAGGGCCGCGAGCCGGTCGGCGAACTCGCCGCGCTCGGTGTCGTCCTTGGAGGTCTCGCCGGCGTTGAAGCGCAGGTTCTCGATGACCGCGACCTGGCCGGGCTGCAGGCCGTTCACGGCGTCGTGGGCGGCGGGGCCGACGGTGTCCTGGGCGAACGCGACCGGCGCACCGAGGAGTTCACCGAGCCGCTCGGCGGCGGGCAGCAGCGAGAAGGCGGGGTCCGGGGCGCCCTTGGGACGGCCCAGGTGCGACGCGACGACCACCTTGGCGCCCGCCTCGGCCAGGGCCTTGACGGTGGGCAGAACAGCGCGGATGCGGCCGTCGTCGGTGATGACGCCGTCGGCGAGCGGGACGTTGAGGTCGGCACGGACGAAGACCCGCTTGCCGTCCACGCCCGCGGAGAGAAGTTCGTCGATGGTCTTCATGAGAGGGGACTCCTGAGGGCTCTTGTTCCTACGAGGGCCGATCTTCGCAGGTCGGCCGGGGCGGCCTGCACGCGCGTCAGGGCTCGGGCAGCGCGACGGTGCGCTGCCCGAGCCCTGCGTGACGCATCAGCGGCCTGCTGCGGCCGATCAGAGCTGGTTGCCGACGAAGACCGTCAGGTCCACGAGGCGGTTGGAGTAGCCCCACTCGTTGTCGTACCAGCCGAGGATCTTCACCGAGTTGCCCTCCTGGACCATGGTCAGGGAGGAGTCGAAGGTGCAGGAGGCCGGGTCGCCGACGATGTCCGAGGAGACGATCTGGTCCTCGGTGTAGGACAGGTAGCCCTTGAGGTCGCCGTCCTCGGAGGCCTTCTTGAACGCGGCGTTCACCTCGTCCTTGGTGACCTCGCGCTGGAGGGTCACCACCAGGTCGGTGGCCGAGCCGGTCGGGACCGGGACGCGCATGGCGATGCCGTCCAGCTTGCCCTTGAGCTGCGGGAGGACCAGGGCGGTGGCCTTGGCGGCGCCCGTGGTGGTCGGGATGATGTTCTCGGCGGCGGCGCGGGCACGGCGCAGGTCCGAGTGCGGGAAGTCCAGGATGCGCTGGTCGTTGGTGTACGCGTGGACCGTCGTCATCAGGCCCTTGACGATGCCGAAGTTCTCGTCGAGGACCTTGGCCATCGGCGCCACACAGTTGGTGGTGCAGGAGGCGTTGGAGATGACGTGGTGGCTCGCCGGGTCGTACTTGTCCTGGTTGACGCCCATCACGATGGTGATGTCCTCGTCCTTGGCCGGAGCCGAGATGAGGACCTTCTTGGCGCCGCCGGCGATGTGCTTCTCGGCGTCGGCCTTCTTCGTGAAGATGCCGGTCGACTCGATGACGATGTCGACGCCCAGCTCGCCCCAGGGGATGTCGGCCGGGTTGCGCTCGGAGAGCACCTTGATGGTGTGACCGTCGACGGTGATGGTGTCGGCGGTGTGGGACACCTCCTGCTTCAGACGGCCCAGGATGGTGTCGTACTTCAGCAGGTGAGCGGTGGTCGCGGTGTCACCCAGGTCGTTGACAGCCACAACCTCGATGTCGGCACCCTGCTCCAGCAGTGCGCGGAAGTAGTTACGCCCGATACGGCCGAAGCCGTTGATGCCTACGCGGATCGTCACGAACCGATCTCCTCGTTGGTACGCCGGCCATGCGGTGCCGGCGAGCTGTATTTGGGATGTCCCCGACCACCCCCGACCCTACCCCTCCGGGGGCCCCGCGGTGACATCGAGATGCCGCATAAAAGGGCAGGCGGTCCGTACCGGCCAGTAGGGTACGGACCACCTCGGATCGGCGGTCGTTATGCCGCTCTTTGTTACGTAATGCCGCCGCCCGTTGGCGCTCTTTTCACTCGTTCGTGAGCGGGTCGGCTCACCTGATGAGTGCCGTTTTCGCGCACTGTTGAGTGGGGGTCCCGCTCACATGTTGAATACGGCTGTCTCATCTGTTGAGCGAGCCGAACGCCTTCCTCAGCAGGGCCGCCCGGTCGGCCGCCGACGGCACCTGTTCCAGACCGAAGCCGAGCAGAACGGTGTCCGCGGTGGTGACCGCTCCGTACGTCTGGAAGAGCGTTCCGGTGCGCGTCCAGTCCTTCAGGACCGCCGGGCTGCCCGCGGGCGGTCCGGCCGCCTTCCAGGCCCCCAGGGACGACTCGAAGCCCTCGGTCTCCTTCGCCGCGCCGCCGACCACGAGCGAGGCGTCGTCGACGAGGACGCCGTGCCCGCCGCTGCCCGGGTCGGTGATGTAGCTGACCGAGATCTCGACGGACTTGCCGGCGTACGCGCTCAGGTCGAAGCTCACCTGCTGCCAGCCGCCGGAGCTGCCGGTGAGGCTGTGCCACGAACCGGTGGTGCCGGTCGCGGTGCAGGCGTTGTCCGCGAGGGTGAGGTAGTGCCTGAGCCAGGGGTGCTCCCCGATCAGGAACCCGGCCCCGCACTCGGCCGGTACGGCCGTCTTCGTGGCACCGCCGGCCTCCGGGAGGGTCGTCCAGTCGTCGGTGCCCACGATGTGGGCCTCGACGACCGCGTGGTCGTAGCCCGGCTCGGTGTCCCACAACAGCCGGGTGCGCAGGGCCGGCTGGTCGGCGGCGGTGACCCCGGTGAGGTCGATGGTGCGGGTGAGGCGCTTGTAGGCGTCGTCGGTGTGCAGGGCCGCTGCCATGTAGGAGCCGGAGTACGGGCCGTACGGGCTGACGGTCCCGGCGAACCGGCCCGCACCCGCGCTCTTGAACTGCGGGTACGTGGCGGCGGGCAGCTCGTCCGAGGTGACGCCGTAGGTGCCGGCCTTGTCGAGCGGGTTGCCGGGCGTGTCACCGAGGGCGCCGGTGTAGCCGTCGAGGCCGCCGGAGCCGGTGAAGGCGGTGGCCCCCTTGGTCGACGTACGGCTGTAGGCGCCCAGGTAGTACTGGCTGAAGTCGTCCGAGAGGGTGCCGCCGCCGAGGTCGACGCTGCCGCCGGCCAGCTCGCCGGCCTCGATCAGCCGGCCGCCCTCGTTGAGGTAGGCACGCAGCTGGAGCTGGGTGGCGTTGCCCGGACCGTTGGCACCCGAGTAGTGCACGATGGTCCTGAAGTGCCCCAGCACACCGAACGCGTCGGGCGCGCCCTGGGTGGCGACGTCCCAGACGATCGCCCTGTGCCCGGCCGCCTTCAGCGCGTCCACGTACGTCTGCGCCTGCGTGGCGGCCGCACCCTCCTCGGCGACGACGAGGGTGTCGGCACGGGGCCGCTCGGCGACGGTGTAGGTGAAGTGGGAGCTGGAGACCTTCTTGCCGCTCCTCGTCTTCCCGGTGAACCACACCTCGACCTTGTCGCCCGGTTCGCCGTCCTGGACCTTGGCCCGGTACTCGTCGAAGTAGAGGTTGTCCTCGCCGCCGTAGGTCTCGCCGCCCTTCCAGGGCCTGAGCGTCCGGTCCCACGTACGGCCGCCGTTGACGCGGTACTTGAGCTCCTTGTCGCGCACGGCCTTGCGTACGACGACCGAGACCTCCTGGTCCGCACCCCGCCCGTACGACGTGGAGAACGCGGCCGGGGTGAAGTCGGCGGCGCTCAGGCCGACCGAGGACACCGGCCGGTCGGGGTGGGCTGCGGTCTCGGCGACGGAGAGCGCGAACGGGACGTTCTTCTCGAACTCCTGCCGGATCAGCTTCTCGTCGTCGGGGAAGTTGAAGACCGACTGGCAGTCGTCCGGCTTCCAGGCGTCGTTCGGGTCGATGTTCGACGCGGTCTCACAGGTCGACATCTCGGGGGTGAACATCGCCATGCCGTTGACGTTCGAGGCGTGGCCGTCCGCTTCGCCGTTGGTGGTGTACAGCTCCGAGGAGACCTGTGAGCGGTAGCCCGGGATCGCCGGGTTGTCCGGTGTGCCGGCGAGCGCCTTGTAGAGCACGTCGTCCGGTGTGGGTGTGGCGACCTGCCAGCCGACGCCGTAGAGGAGGAGTTCGGCCGCGGAGTGGTAGTTGATGCCGTAGGTGAAACCGATGCGCTTCTCGAAGGCGTCGAGCGCCTTGGTCTCCGGCTCGGACTCGGGGCTCGCGCCGCGGTAGGTCTGGCTGGTGGGGTTCGGGGACGAACCCTCGTCGTCGTAGCCCCACTTGTAAGGGAAGTTGCGGTTGAGGTCGACGCCGTCACCCGCGCCGATGACGCCGTCGCCGTTGACGTCCCGCAGGTTCTTGCGCCACAGGCGGGTGGTGGAGTCCTTGAACGTGTAGTCGTAGCCGTCGGGGTTGGCCGACAGGACGAACCACAGCTCGGTGGAGTCGACGATCTTCTTGATGCGCCGGTCCGTCCTGTAGTTGTCCAGGTAGTAGTGCATCAGACGCCGGGTCATCTCCGGTGTGATCCACTCGCGCGCGTGCTGGTTGGACATGTACAGCACGGCGGGCTTGGAGCCGTCCTTCGACTTCTGCGCGTTCCTGGTCAGTTTGAGCGCGAGGATGTCCTGGCCGTTGATCGTCTTGCCGATGGACTCGACCTTGGTGAGGCCGGGGTGGGCCTGCCCGGTCCGGACGATCTCCTGCTCCAGACCTCCGCTTCCGCCGTAGGGCCGGAACACGCCCTGGGCGGCGCCCTCGACACGTGCCTCGGCCCTGGCCGAGAGGGCGTGCTCGGTGAGGTGGACGCCCTGCTTCTCGA
Source organism: Streptomyces sp. NPDC085866 (assembly GCF_044541035.1). Classification (NCBI taxonomy): domain Bacteria; kingdom Bacillati; phylum Actinomycetota; class Actinomycetes; order Kitasatosporales; family Streptomycetaceae; genus Streptomyces; species Streptomyces sp. NPDC085866. Next base: position 267,238 of record NZ_JBITSQ010000008.1, on the reverse strand, counting down.
GCTTCCCGGCCTGCTTGCCGGTGAGGTAGACCTCGACGGTGGTCTTCCCGTGCCCGGCCACCTGCTCGCCGAGTTCCTGGCCGTCCTGCCCGGCCTTGAGGAGCAGGGGAATCTGTTTCGGGGTGACGTCTGCTCGGAAGACCTTGACCGCGTCGGGGTCGGACGGGCCCGGACTTCCGCTCTGCGCCTGGGCGATGGGTGCAAGGCTCGCTCCCCCGATCAGGAGCGTGCCGACAGCGAGGATCGATCTCGCTCTGTGTCTCATGAACCCCCCTACCGGTGGTCCGCCACAGCGGCGAACAGGTTGCCAGGCTCATGTCACTTCATGATCGAGTCAAGGGTGCCTCACGGACACGCAAACGCCGGTGCCGATCACCCGAATGGACGTCGGCACCGGCGAGTTGACGGTGTTTCGGGTCAGCCCGCCAGGTTGTCCGCCAGCTCCTCGCTGAGGTTGGCCTCCGTGCTCGGGATGCCCAGATCGGCGGCGCGCTTGTCGGCCATCGCCAGCAGACGGCGGATCCGGCCGGCGACCGCGTCCTTGGTCAGCGGCGGATCGGCGAGAGCGCCCAGCTCCTCCAGGGAGGCCTGCTTGTGCTCCATGCGCAGCCGCCCGGCGGCCGCGAGATGCTCGGGCACCTCGTCGCCGAGGATCTCCAGAGCGCGCTGGACGCGGGCACCGGCGGCCACGGCGGCACGGGCCGAGCGGCGCAGATTGGCGTCGTCGAAGTTGGCCAGCCGGTTGGCGGTGGCCCGCACCTCGCGCCGCATCCGGCGCTCCTCCCAGGCCAGCACGGACTCGTGCGCACCGAGCCGGGTCAGCAGGGCGCCGATCGCGTCACCGTCGCGTACGACGACCCGGTCCACCCCGCGCACCTCGCGGGCCTTCGCCGCGATGGAGAGCCGACGTGCGGCGCCCACCAGCGCGAGCGCGGCCTCCGGGCCCGGGCAGGTCACCTCCAGGGAGGAGGAACGGCCGGGCTCGGTCAGCGACCCGTGCGCCAGGAAGGCCCCACGCCAGGCCGCCTCCGCGTCGCAGGTGGCCCCGGAGACCACCTGCGGGGGCAGGCCGCGGATCGGGCGGCCCCTGCCGTCGACCAGGCCGGTCTGGCGGGCCAGCTGGTCGCCGCCCGCGACCACGCGCACCACGTAGCGCGAGCCGCGGCGCAGGCCGCCGGGCGCCATCACGATCAGTTCCGAACTGTGACCGAAGATCTCCAGGATGTCCCGCTTGAGCCGTCGGGCCGCCATCGCGGTGTCCAGCTCCGCCTCGATCACGATGCGCCCGCTCACCAGGTGGAGGCCGCCGGCGAACCGCAGAATGGCGGAGACCTCCGCCTTCCTGCAGCAGGTCCGGGTGACGGGGAGCCGGGAGATCTCGTCCTTCACCGCTGCCGTCATCGCCATGGGCCGATCCTTCCATGCATCCGAAAAATACGGTCGTACGCGGCGGCCAGCAGCTCCGGGTCGTGCCGGGGGCTGCCGTCGGTCCGGGCCACCGGCGCCAGCTCGACCGCGGCTCCCAGCCGCTTGGCGGCCTCGGTGAGCGAGTCGCGGTCGGGCACCGCGGCCTCGTCGGCCAGCACCACGTCCAGGGCGAGTTTAGGGGCGTGTCGCCCCAAAACCTCCAAATGACGCTGCGGGGAGAAGCCCTCGGTTTCTCCGGGCTGCGGGGCCAGGTTCAGGGACAGGACCTTGCGCGCCTTGGTCTCGGTGAGGGCGTCCAGCAGCTCCGGGACGAGCAGGTGCGGGATGACCGAGGAGAACCAGGAGCCGGGGCCGAGCACCACCCAGTCCGCGTCCAGGACGGCCGCGACGGCCTCGGGGACGGCGGGCGGGTCGTGCGGCACGAGGTGCACGGACTGCACCTCACCGGGGGTGAGGGCGACGGTCGCCTGCCCACGCACGGTGTCGACCTCGTCCGGGCGCTCCGGGTCGTGCCCCTTGACCAGAGCCTGCAGCTCCAGCGGCACGGCGGACATGGGCAGCACGCGGCCGTGCGCGCCGAGCAGCTTCCCGACCAGGTCCAGGGCCTGGACATGGTCGCCGAGCTGCTCCCACAGGGCCACGATCAGCAGGTTGCCGACCGCGTGGCCGTGCATCTCGCCCTGGGACTGGAAGCGGTGCTGGATGACCCGGGCCCAGGTCTGGCCCCAGTCGTCGTCGCCGCACAGCGCGGCCAGGGCCTTGCGCAGATCACCCGGGGGAAGCACCCCCAGCTCGTCGCGCAGGCGCCCACTGGAGCCGCCGTCGTCGGCCACCGTGACGACGGCGGTGAGGTCGCCGGTGATCCGGCGCAGCGCGGCGAGCGAGGCGGACAGGCCCATGCCGCCGCCGAGGGCGACGACCTTGGGCTGGGCGCCGCGCCGGCGGACCCGGCCGCCGCGGACCTCGACGGGGCGAGCCGCCCGCGCGTCGGTCGCGGCACGGCTCGAACGGCCCTCCGGCACCACCCGGCGCAGCCTGCTCAGCCGCGGTGTACGTTCCGTCATTCCCGTCCCATGTCCCGGTGTACGAGCACCGTCTCCACGCCCTCGGCCGCGAGACGTGCGGCGAGCTTCTCCGACATCGCGACCGAGCGATGCTTGCCGCCGGTGCAGCCGATGGCGATGGTCACATACCGCTTGCCCTCGCGCCGGTACCCGGCCGCGACGAGCCGCAGCAGCTCGGCGTAGCGGTCGAGGAACTCCTTGGCGCCGGGCTGGTTGAAGACGTAGGCGGCGACCTCCTCGTTGAGGCCGGTGTACGGGCGCAGCTCCGGGACCCAGTGCGGGTTGGGCAGGAACCGCATGTCCGCGACCAGGTCGGCGTCGACCGGCAGGCCGTACTTGAAGCCGAAGGACATCACGGTCGCCCGCAGCTCGGGCTCCTCCTCGCCCGCGAACTGGGCGTCCATCTTGGCGCGCAGCTCGTGCACGTTGAGGCTGGAGGTGTCGATCACCAGGTCCGCGTCGCCGCGCAGCTCGCGCAGCAGCTCCCGCTCGGCGGCGATGCCGTCGACGATCCGGCCGTCGCCCTGGAGGGGGTGCGGGCGGCGCACCGACTCGAAACGGCGCACCAGGGCGTCGTCCGAGGACTCCAGGAAGACGATCCGGCGCGTGACGCCCCTGCTGTCGAGGTCGGCGAGCGACTCGCGCAGGTTGTCGAAGAACCGCCGCCCGCGGACGTCGACGACGACCGCGATCCGCGCCACGTTGCCCTGCGAGCGGGCACCCAGCTCCACCATGGTGGGGATCAGGGCGGGCGGGAGGTTGTCCACGACGAACCAGCCGAGGTCCTCCAGACACTTCGCGGCCGTCGACCGGCCCGCTCCGGACATGCCGGAGATGATCACCAGCTCGGGGATGGCCGCTTCGGGCGCCCCGGCCGGCGTGGCATCCGTACTCACCTGTGCTCCGTTTTCCTCAGCCGCCTGCTGCGGCTCCCCCGCGGCCTCCTGATCTCGGTCCGCTGCGGGTTGTGCGTCGTGCTCGGTCATCTCTCCTGCCCCCGTCGTTCGTCCGGGAGACCCGCGGACACGGGCTCCCCCGAGGAACCCCCCGTCGTATCGGGTTCCTCGTCATCAATGATCTCTCCGGTCGCCGTGTTCACGGCGGGTGCGGCCGGAGCCGCCCGGGCGAGGGCCGCTGCGATGGTCTCGGCCGTCTTCCGGCCTATCCCGGGTACGTCCTGGATCTGCTCGATTGTGGCGGACCGCAGCTTCTTCACCGAACCGAAATGCTTGATGAGCGCCTGTTTGCGGGTCTCGCCGAGGCCGGGCACGTCGTCCAGGGGGCCGGCGCGGAAGCGTTTGGCGCGCTTGGTGCGCTGATAGGTGATCGCGAAGCGGTGTGCCTCGTCGCGGACGCGCTGGAGCAGATAGAGACCCTCGCTGGAGCGGGGCAGGACCACCGGGTCGTCGTCGCCGGGCACCCAGACCTCCTCCAGGCGCTTGGCGAGGCCACACACGGCGATGTCGTCGATGCCCAGCTCGTCCAGCGCCCGGCGGGCCGCCGCGACCTGCGGCTGCCCGCCGTCGACCACGACGAGCTGCGGCGGGTAGGCGAACTTCCTGGGGCGGCCGTCGTCGTCCTTGAGGGAGCTGGTGAGGAGATCGCCGTCGCCGAGGACCGGCTCGCCGTCGGTGTGCGCCTCCTCGCCGTCGGCCCACTCCCCCGTCTTCTCCTTTTCGGCGAGATAACGCCGGAAGCGGCGGGTGATGACCTCGTGCATGGAGCGGACGTCGTCCTGGCCGGCGAAGCCCTTGATCTGGAAGCGGCGGTACTCGCTCTTGCGCTGCAGGCCGTCCTCGAACACGACCATGGAGGCGACCACGTCGTCTCCCTGCAGGTGGGAGATGTCGTAGCACTCGATCCGCAGCGGGGCGCTGTCCAGGTCGAGGGCGTCGGCGATCTCCTCCAGCGCCCGGGAGCGCGTCGTCAGGTCGGAGGCGCGCTTGGTCTTGTGCAGGGCGAGGGCCTGCTGGGCGTTGCGCTCCACGGTCTCCATGAGCGCCTTCTTGTCGCCGCGCTGCGGGATGCGCAGCGAGACGTTCGACCCGCGGCGGCCGGTCAGCCACTCCTGGACCGGCTCGACCGGCTCGGGCAGGGCCGGGACCAGGACCTCCTTGGGGACGGCGTCCCCGGTCTCCTCGCCGTACAGCTGCTGCAGGGCGTGCTCGACGAGGGCACCGGTGGTGACCTCCTCGACCTTGTCGGTCACCCAGCCGCGCTGGCCGCGCACCCGGCCGCCGCGCACGTGGAAGATCTGGACGGCCGCCTCCAGCTCGTCCTCGGCGACGGCGATGAGGTCGGCGTCGGTCGCGTCGGCGAGCACGACCGCGTTCTTCTCCATGGCCTTCTTCAGGGCCTCGATGTCGTCGCGCAGGCGGGCGGCCCGCTCGTACTCCATCTCCTCGGCCGCCTCCATCATCTGCTTCTCCAGACGGCGGAGGTAGGTACCGGTGCGGCCCGCCATGAAGTCGCAGAAATCCTCGGCCAGATCCTGGTGGTCCTCGGGGGTGATCCGGCCGACGCAGGGGGCGGAGCACTTGCCGATGTAGCCGAGCAGACAGGGGCGGCCGGTGCGGGAGGCGTTCTTGAAGACGCCGGTCGAGCAGGTGCGCACCGGGAAGACCCGCAGCAGCAGGTCGACGGTGTCCCGGATGGCCCAGGCGTGGCCGTACGGGCCGAAGTACCTGACGCCCTTCTTTTTGTGACCGCGCATCACCTGGACACGCGGGAACTCCTCGTTCATCGTCACCGCGAGGTACGGGTAGCTCTTGTCGTCGCGGTACTTGACGTTGAACCGGGGGTCGTACTCCTTGATCCAGGAGTACTCCAGCTGCAGCGCCTCGACCTCCGTGGACACCACGGTCCACTCCACGGACGCGGCGGTGGTCACCATCGTCCGGGTGCGCGGGTGCAGGTTCGCCAGGTCCTGGAAGTAGTTCGCCAGGCGCTGGCGCAGGCTCTTGGCCTTTCCGACGTAGATCACCCGGCGGTGCTCGTCACGGAACCTGTACACCCCCGGGGAGTCCGGGATCTCACCCGGCCTGGGGCGGTAGCTGGAGGGGTCGGCCATGTCTCACACCCTACTGGCGAGCACCGACACCGCGTCGCGCCTGTGGACAACGCCCACCGGCACGGACCCTCCGGTCACCGCCGGTCGACACTGTCCCTCGCCGCACTGCCCCCGACGGCTGCATTTCCGGCCATGCCGGCCCCTCCGAACCTGCCCGGCAGGGCACCCGGGCTGCACTCCTGCGGCCCGTGGCGGCCCCCGTCCGCGCGCGTGGGGGTCGTGGCTCGGCCAGGAGTACGCCGTGACCGGGTCCGGGGTGTTGTCGGGGTCTGGTCAACACGCTTCAATGCGGGGGAACTCGGGGCCGTGGCACGCCGGCGTACGGACGCGGTGTGCGCACAGGGGCGTCTCCCGACGCCCACGGGGGTGGCCCCGCACACCTGCGCCAGCGGTCTGACCAGCCGTCGCGACACCTCACAGAAAGGCCCCTGTCCATGCGGCACGCCACAGAGCACGCGGACGTCCCCACCGCGGAACTGGACACGGCCCTGCGGGGCGGCCCCTTCCACGTGGCGCTGCGCGCCGCGATCGCCGCCCGCGGACTGCCGCTCCAGCGCGTGCAGCACCATCTGTCGCGCCACGGGGTCAAGGTCGGTGTCACCAGCCTGAGTTACTGGCAGCAGGGCGCCCGCCGCCCGCAGCGCCCCGAGTCGCTGCGCGCCGTACGGGCCCTGGAGGAGATCCTCCAGCTGCCGGACGAGTCCCTGATCCGGCTGCTCACCGAGTCCGGCGAGCCCGCCTCCGCCCGCCGCCCCTCGGCCCGCTCCTACCGCTCTCTGCTCGAGGCCTCCGACGCCCTGAACCGGCTCCAGGGCGATCTGGGCTGGTCCCTCGACGGCGGCCTGCACACCCTCGGCCACCACGAGCGGGTCCGGATCGGCGCCCGCCGCGAGCTGGCCGGCCTCGAGTCCCACCACATCGTGCGGGCCCACCGCGACGGCGTCGACCGCTTCCTCGCCGTCCACCACGGCGACCCCGGCTGCAGCCCCCGCGCCATGGCGGTGCATGCCCTGGAGAACTGCCGGACCGGGCGCGTCCGCCTGGACCAGGACACGGGTGTACTGGTGACCGAACTCCTCTTCGGCACCCGGCTGCGCGCCGGCGACACCTTCCTCTTCCGGTACGGCATCGAGGACGGCACGGCGGGGGTCTCGCGCGAGTACGTCCACGGGTTCGGCTTCCCCGGCGGCCAGTACGCGCTCCAGGTCCGCTTCGACCGGGCCGCGCTGCCGGCCCGGTGTCACCGCTTCGCCCAGCACTCCCCCGCGGCCCCGCGCAGCGGCCGCCACGAGCTGACGGTCAGCGGACCGCACCACAGCGTCCACGTGGTCGAACCCCGGATACGTCCGGGCCTGGTCGGCATCGCCTGGGACTGGGAGTGACGCGCGGCCGGAACACCCGGAGCCGGCATGACGGGGGCCAGGTGTAAGTACCTCGGCGCCGCTCGGCGGTGCGGGCCGGTCAGGCGCCCGGACCGGCGATGATCCTGCCGTTCGACGCCTTCACCGGCAGCTCGTTCAACGGCTCGGTGGCCGGCGTCTGGACCACCTTGCCCGTCACGGCGTCGAACTGGCTGCCGTGGCAGGGGCAGATCAGGGTCGTCCCCCGGAGCTTGTTGATGGGGCACCCCGCATGCGTGCAGATGGTGCTGTACGCCTTGAGGGCCCCGCTCCCGTCCCTGCTGACCACCACGTTGTGCTCCCGGTAGAGCTTCGCGCCGCCCTTCGCGACCTCGCTCTCGGCACCGAGGTCGACCGGCGCGGTCGGGGTCGCGTCGGCCGTGGTGCCGCCCGGCGCCGAGCAGGCGGCCAGTCCGAGCCCTGCGACCGGAGCCACGGCCGCTCCTCGAAGGACGGTACGGCGACTCGTGGACGGGCGGGCCGATCGGGCGGACATCAGGTCTCCACTGGTCAGGGGGTGTGCAGGCCGACGATACCCGGACGGAACGACCGACTCCGGGGCGGGGGTGGCGAGCGGGGAGGGGCACGGATCCGGGCGCGTAAACGTTTGCGTAAGCGTTTACGCGGGGGTGGTGGATGGGATACCTTCCCGGCGTCCGACAGCCCCGCGGTTCAGCGGTTCAGCGGTTCAGCGGTTCAGCGGTTCAGGGAGAGGAAAGCGCGATGGCCACCATGGCGGACGTCGCCCGGAGTGCCGGAGTCTCCGTGGCGACCGTCTCCCACGTGCTCAACGGCACGCGTCCGGTGCTGCCCCACACCCGCCAGGCCGTACTGGACGCAGTCGACGCCCTCGGCTACACGCCCAACACTCTCGCCCGCTCCCTGGTGACCTCCCGCACCCGCTCCATCGGCCTCGCGGTGTCGGCGATCAGCAACCCGTACTTCACGGAGATCCTGCAGGGCGTCGAGGCCGCCGCCCTGGAGGCCGGCTACAGCCTGCTCATCGCCGACCCGCACGACGACCCCGCGCACGAGCGGAAGGTCGCTCAACTTCTCCATGAGCGCCGGGTGGACGGCATGATCGTCGCACCCTCCGCCCACCCGCACGACCTCGTCGCCTACCTCGGCCGCCATGAGGTCCCGACGGTGTTCCTGGACCGGGTGCTCCCCGAGCAGGCGCGTTTCGATCAGGTCTGCGCCGAGAACGAGGGTCCGACGGCCCGCCTCGTCACCCATCTCGCCGGGCTCGGCCATCGCCGGATCGGCCTGGTCGCGGGCCTGCCCGGGCTCAGCACCACCAGTGAGCGGATCACCGGCTACCAGCAGGGCCTCGCCACCGCCGGGCTGGCCCACGACGAGCACCTCGTGGTGTCCGGCAACTCCGAGTCGGCGGGTGCCGAACGGGCCACAGCCGCTCTGCTCTCCCTGCCGACGCCGCCCACGGCGCTGGTCACCGCCAACAACGCCATGACCATCGGCGCCCTGCGCGCCCTGCGCCGGGAGGGCCTGACCGTCCCGGACGACATCGCCCTGTGCTGCTTCGACGACTTCGCCTGGGCCGACCTGTTCTCGCCCCGGCTCACCGCCGTCGCCCAGCCCAGCAGGGAGATCGGCGCCCAGGCCGTCCGGGTGCTCCTGGACCGGCTGGCCGACCCCGACCGGCCCGCCCGGACCGTCCGGCTGCCCTGCGCCCTCGTCCACCGCACCTCCTGCGGGTGCCCGGAGGACGAGGCGGCAGGCACAAGAGGTGCAAGGCCGGCCGGGACTGGCAGGAAGACCGAAACGTCCGCGCTCTCCGCACATTCCGTGCTGTCCGCACTGCCCGAGAAGGGAACCGACTCGTGATCGTCGTCGCCGGTGAGGCACTGATCGACCTGGTACCGCACGGCCCGGGTGCGCTGGCGGACCTGAAGCCGGCGCTCGGCGGCGGCCCGTACAACACCGCCGTCGCCCTCGGCCGCCTCGGCTCCCCGACCGCGTTCTGCTCCCGCACCTCGCGCGACGCCTTCGGAGAGGCCCTGCTGGACGGGCTGTGCCGGGCCGGGGTGGACGTGTCCGGCGTGCAGCGCGGCCCCGAGCCGACCACGCTCGCGGTCGCCACGATCGACGGCGGCGGCTCGGCCGCCTACTCCTTCTATGTCGACGGCACCGCCGACCGCCTCTTCAGCGCCCCCGCCGGTCTCCCCGCCGGCACGCGCGCGGTGTCCTTCGGCACCTGCTCGCTCGTCCTGGAACCTGGGGCGAGCGCCTACGAGGAGCTGATGCGGACCGCGGCCGCACAGGGCCTGTTCACTGCCCTCGACCCCAACATCCGGGCGGTTCTCATCCCGGACGCGGACGCCTACCGGGCGCGTTTCAAGAGCTGGCTGCCCTCGGTGACGCTGTTGAAGCTGTCCGCTGAGGACGCGGAGTGGCTGGATGGCACCCCGCGCGAGTGGCTGGCCGCGGGACCGGCGGCCGTCGTGGTCACCCGGGGCGGCGACGGTCTCACCGTCCACACCCGGGATGGCGCGGAGTACTCCGTACCGGGCGAGAAGGTCGAGGTCGTGGACACCATCGGCGCCGGTGACACGGTGAGCGCGGCCCTGCTGCACGGCCTGTCCGCTCAGGACGCGCTGTCGCCGGAGGGACTCGTCGCATTGGGACGGGACGGCTGGCGGCGACTGCTGCGGTTCGCGGCACGCGCGGCGGCGATCACCTGCTCACGCGCGGGTGCGGAGCCGCCGTACGCGGCCGAGCTGGGCGAGTTGTGAGCGGTCTCTTTCCTCTGTGCTCGTGTCAAGGTTCGGCCGGAGCCGCGGTTCGTGGGACGGCCGAACCGCGGAGCCTGGGTGGCTGATGGTGGAACGAACGGCGCCCCGCGGGGAGTTCCCGCGGGGCGCCGCTTTTTTGATGACGTGTCAGGGCATGACCCGAACCGGCCTCAGGCCTTGCGGGCCCGTGTCGTCGTCGTCTTCGCCGGTGTCGTCTTCTTCGTGGCCCCGGCGGCCTTCTTGGTCGCCGTGTTGTTGGCCTTGGCCGTCACCGTCTTCTTCGCCGTCGACCTGGCCGCGGCCGTCTTCTTGGCCGCCGCGCCACGCGGTGCCTTCACCGGTGCCGCGTCGCTGACGCGGTCGGGGCCGAGGATCTCGCGCAGGAACTTGCCGGTGTGGCTGGCCGGAACACCTGCAATCTCCTCGGGCGTGCCCTCGGCGACCACGAGGCCACCGCCGGCGCCGCCTTCCGGACCCATGTCGACGATCCAGTCGGCGGTCTTGATCACGTCGAGGTTGTGCTCGATGACGATGACCGTGTTGCCCTTGTCGACCAGGCCGGCGAGGACCTTCAGCAGCTTGCTGATGTCCTCGAAGTGCAGACCGGTGGTCGGCTCGTCCAGGACGTAGACCGTGCGTCCGGTGGAGCGCTTCTGCAGCTCGCTGGCGAGCTTCACACGCTGGGCCTCACCGCCGGACAGGGTGGTCGCGGACTGGCCGAGCCGCACGTACCCGAGGCCCACGTCCTTCAGCGTCCTCAGGTGCCGGGAGATGGCCGGGACCGCCTCGAAGAACTCGGTCGCCTCCTCGATGGGCATGTTCAGCACGTCGGCGATGGACTTGCCCTTGTAGTGGACCTCCAGGGTCTCCCGGTTGTACCGGGCGCCGTGGCAGACCTCGCACGGGACGTAGACGTCCGGGAGGAAGTTCATCTCGATCTTGATGGTGCCGTCGCCCGCGCAGTTCTCGCAGCGGCCGCCCTTGACGTTGAAGGAGAACCGCCCGGGCAGGTAACCCCGGACCTTCGCCTCGGTGGTCTCGGCGAACAGCTTGCGGATGTGGTCGAAGACGCCGGTGTACGTCGCCGGGTTGGACCGCGGGGTGCGGCCGATGGGCGACTGGTCGACGTGCACGACCTTGTCGACGAGGTCGTCGCCGTCCACGCGCGTGTGCCGTCCGGGGACGCTGCGCGCGCCGTTCAGCTCGCGGGCCAGGTGCGTGTAGAGGATGTCGTTGACCAGCGTCGACTTGCCGGACCCGGACACACCCGTGACGGCCGTGAACACGCCGAGCGGGAAGGACACGTCGATGTCCTGCAGGTTGTTCTCCCGGGCGCCGTGCACGGTCAGCCGGCGGGTCGGGTCCTGCGGGCGCCGTATGTCCGGCAGCGGGATGGACTTGCGGCCCGAGAGGTACTGGCCGGTCTGCGACTCGGTGTTGGCGAGCAGTTCCTTCAGGGAGCCGCTGTGCACGACCTTGCCGCCGTGCTCGCCGGCGCCCGGACCGATGTCGACGATCCAGTCGGCGACCTTGATCGTGTCCTCGTCGTGCTCCACGACGATGAGCGTGTTGCCCATGTCGCGCAGCCGTACCAGGGTCTCGATCAGCCGGTGGTTGTCGCGCTGGTGCAGGCCGATGGACGGTTCGTCCAGGACGTACAGGACGCCCACGAGGCCGGAGCCGATCTGGGTGGCCAGGCGGATGCGCTGCGCCTCGCCGCCGGAGAGGGTGCCGGCCGCACGGTTGAGGGAGAGGTAGTCGAGGCCCACGTCGACCAGGAAGCGCAGCCGCTCGTTGACCTCCTTCAGGACGCGCTCGGCGATCTTCTTGTCGCGGGCGCTCAGCGTCAGCTCGCCCAGGAAGTCCGCGCAGTCGCTGATCGACATCCCGGAGACCTCGGCGATCGACTTCTCCATGATCGTGACGGCGAGGACGATCGGCTTCAGGCGCGTGCCCTCGCAGGAGGGGCAGGGCACCTCACGCATGTAGCCCTCGAAGCGCTCGCGGCTGGCGTCGCTCTCGGCCTCGCTGTGCCGGCGCTTCACGAAGGGCACCGCGCCCTCGAAGGGCGTGGTGTACACGCGCTCGCGGCCGTACCGGTTGCGGTACCGGACCTCGATCTGGGTCTTGTGGCCGTAGAGCAGGGCCTTCTTGGCCCGCTGCGGCAGGCCGGCGAAGGGGATGTCGGTACGGAAGCCGAGCGCGTCCGCGAGGGCGCCGATCAGACGGCCGAAGTAGTCCTTGGTGTGTCCGTGCGACCAGGGGTGGATGGCGCCCTCGTCCAGGGACTTGTCCTCGTCCGGGACGATCAGCTCCGGGTCGACCTCCATGCGCGTGCCGATGCCGGTGCACTCGGGGCAGGCGCCGAAGGGCGAGTTGAAGGAGAAGGAGCGGGGCTCCAGCTCCTCGAAGGACAGGTCGTCGTACGGGCAGTACAGGTGCTCCGAGTACATGCGCTCACGCTCGGGGTCGTCCTCGGGGAGGTCCACGAAGTCGAGCACGACCATGCCGCCGGACAGGCCGAGGGCGGTCTCCACGGAGTCGGTGAGGCGGCGCTTGGCGGAGTCCTTCACCGTGAGGCGGTCGATGACCACCTCGATGGTGTGCTTCTCCTGCTTCTTCAGGGTCGGCGGGTCGGACAGCTGGATGGTCTCGCCGTCCACGCGCGCGCGTGAGTAGCCCTTGGTCTGCAGGTCGGCGAAGAGGTCGACGAACTCGCCCTTGCGCTCGCGCACCAGCGGCGACAGCACCTGGAAGCGGCTCCCCTCCGGCAGCTCCAGGACCCTATCGACGATGGCCTGCGGCGACTGGCGCGAGATCGGGCGGCCGCACTCGGGACAGTGCGGCTTGCCGATGCGCGCGAAGAGCAGACGCAGGTAGTCGTAGACCTCGGTGATGGTGCCGACCGTCGAGCGCGGGTTGCGCGAGGTCGACTTCTGGTCGATGGAGACCGCCGGGGACAGACCCTCGATGAAGTCGACGTCCGGCTTGTCCATCTGGCCGAGGAACTGGCGGGCGTACGAGGAGAGCGACTCCACGTAGCGGCGCTGGCCCTCGGCGAAGATCGTGTCGAAGGCCAGCGAGGACTTGCCCGACCCCGACAGGCCCGTGAAGACGATGAGCGAGTCACGCGGCAGGTCGAGCGAGACATTCTTCAGGTTGTGCTCGCGCGCGCCACGGACGATGAGACGGTCGGCCACGCCGGTCCGCACCTTTCTTGAGAGAAGTGACAGGGGCGGGGCCCCCGTGCTTCTTCGAGACTAGGGGGAGCCACTGACAACGCCGGTCGGATTTCCCGGTTGCATAACAACCCCCGGTCATCCAGCATGCCCGACGCCACCCTCGACGATATAGCACGTGCTTTCGATTTCCGGCGGAGGTTCACCACCTTCACCCAAAGGTGTGGCGGGACTAAGGTCAGGCCCATGATTGATCACGCTCATGACCTGGCCTGTGTACGCGAAGCGACCGAGCGGCTCCTCACCGCTGTCGCCAAGCTGGACAACGCATCTCTCGCCGAGCCGTCACGCCTGCCCGGCTGGACCCGTGGACACGTCCTCGCTCACCTCGCCCGCAACGCGGACGCGCTCGTGAACGTCCTCGAGGGCCGTCCCATGTACGCGAGTGCCGGGGCCCGGGACGCCGACATCGAGCGGGACGCCCCGCGCCCCCTGGACGTCCAGCTCGCCGACGTGCGCGAGAGCGGGGCCCGCTTCCAGGAGACGGGGGCCGCGCCGGCGGACTGGACGCGCACGGTGGAGCTGCGCAACGGGGTCACCGACTCCGCGTCCCGGGTGCCGTTCCGGCGCTGGGTCGAGGTCGACCTGCACCATGTGGACCTCGGGACCGGGTACGAGCTGGAGGACCTGCCGGCGGAGTTCACCGAGCGGGAGATCGAGTTCCTGGCACAGCGGTTCTCCGGGCACCCCGACGTCCCGGCGACCCACGTCACGGACGGCACGCGCGCGTGGAGCACGGGACGCGAGGCCGCCGAGCCCGAGGTCACGGTCACCGGGTCTCCGGCGGACCTGTTGGGCTGGCTCGCCGGACGCCGCGAGGGCGCCGCGCTGGAGGCGACGGGCGGCGCGCTCCCGAAGCTGCCTCCGCTGTAGCGCCACCACGGCCCGCCGGGCACTCCCCCGCTATAGGCTGATCACCATGACGTACAGCGGAGAGGTCAAGGTCGGCGGCCCGGCGGACGTGCACGAGCTCAAGGACCTGATGATCACGAAGATCGCGGTCGGCCCGATGGACAACAACGCCTATCTGCTGCGCTGCCGGGCCACCGACGAGCAACTCCTGATCGACGCCGCCAACGAGGCACAGACCCTGCTCGCCATGATCGGCGACGACGGCATCGCGTCCGTCGTCACCACGCATCAGCACGGCGACCACTGGCAGGCGCTCGCCGAGGTCGCCGCCGCCACGGGTGCCCGTACGTACGCCGGCCGGGAGGACGCCCCGGGCATCCCGGTGGCCACCGACGTCCTGGTCGACGACGGTGACGTCATCAGGGTGGGGCGCGTGGAGCTCACCGCGCGCCACCTCGTGGGGCACACTCCGGGCTCCATCGCGCTGGTCTACGACGACCCGCACGGCCACCCGCACGTCTTCACCGGGGACTGCCTCTTCCCGGGCGGCGTCGGCAACACGCGCAAGGACCCGGAGGCGTTCGCGAGTCTGATCCGCGACGTGGAGACGAAGATCTTCGATGTACTGCCGGACGAGACCTGGGTGTACCCGGGGCACGGCAACGACACCACGCTGGGGGCGGAGCGGCCGCATCTGCCGGAGTGGCACGCGCGCGGGTGGTGATTTGCCGGGCGCGTGACAGCTCGGGGCGCCTGGTTCGTGCGCGGCTGCGGGTGCGTGGGGGCCTTTCGCGCCCGCGCGGCGGAGCCGCATGCGGATACGGCCCCGCGCCCCTTGGATACGGCCCCGCGCCCCTTGGTGAAGCGGACGTAGCTCGAGAAGTCGGCGATCGCGCGCCGGGCGCGCGCCCCGTGTGAACCGTTCGCACGCGCCGGGGGCGCATGCGCGCTCCCCTCGCGCCGTGTCACGCAGTCAACTGGTGGCAGCCCCGCACAGGATGACGGCTCCTGCGCGGTATGGGCCGCCGGTCTTCCAACCCCGCCCTCGGCCGGCGGCCCAGGCCAGGGCCACCTCGGGTGGCAGCGTTCACACGACCGCAACGCCCGTTCCCAGTATGCGGACACTGAATGCCGTGACCTGGACAAACATGGGGTTCGCTGCCAATCTCCCGCCATGTACCTTGCCCCTCGCGCACTGCGCCGCGCGGTAGCCGCCGCCACCATAGCCCTGCTCGCCACCGCTGTCGGCTGTGCTCCGCAGCCCGAGGACAAGACGTCGGCCGCCCCGTCCGGGTCCGCCGAGAAGAGCTGCGCCAAGGGCAAGTTGGCCACCCAGACGTCCGGGAAGCTGACGATCGCGACGGACGAGCCCGCGTACGAACCGTGGTTCAAGGACGACAAGCCCGCGAACGGCAAGGGCTTCGAGTCCGCGGTGGCCTACGCCGTGGCGCAGCAGCTGGGCTACGACAAGAGCGCCGTGGTCTGGCAGAGCGTGCCCTTCAACAAGGCGTTCGCGCCCGGTGTGAAGACCTTCGACTTCGACATCAACCAGGTGTCGATCAGCACGGAGCGCAAGAAGGCCGTGGACTTCTCCTCCGGTTACTACGACGTGCGTCAGGCCGTCATCGCGCTCAAGGGCAGCAAGGCCGCCGAGGCGACGAGCATCGCGGACCTGAAGAACCTCAAGCTGGGCGCCCAGGTGGGCACCACGAGCCTCGACTACATCACCGACGTGGTGAAGCCGAAGCAGGAGCCCGCCGTGTACGCGAAGAACGACCAGGCCAAGTCCGCGCTGAAGAACGGTCAGGTCGACGCCATCGTCACGGACCTGCCGACCGCGTTCTACATCACCGCGGCCGAGGTGACGAGCGCGAAGATCGTCGGCCAGTTCGAGAACCAGGGCGGCACGCCGGAGCAGTTCGGGCTCGTGCTCGACAAGGGCAGCGCGCTGACCGCGTGCGTGACCGGCGCCGTCGACGCCCTGCGCAAGGACGGCACGCTGGCGCGGATCGAGAAGCAGTGGCTCTCCGACGCCGTCGACGCTCCGGTGCTCAAGTGACGGTCACCAAGGGCGAGTCCGCGGCGGAGGGGGCGGACGACAAAGGTGACATGGCCGGCGGCGCCGGGAACGCGGTGCCCGGCGCCAGTGACGGCTATGTGCCCTCCGAGCGGCGGCTGGAGCGCGAGCGCCACAAGCGGGCGCGGGCCCGCCGCGCCACGGCCGTCGCGGCGCTCTCCACCCTGGTCACGGCCGCCGTGCTCTACCTGGTCGTCGTCAACGCTCCGGGCTGGCCGCGCACCAAGGAGACGTTCTTCAGCGCGCAGTACGCGCGCGAGGCGCTCCCCAAGGTCCTCGAAGGACTGTGGCTGAACGTCCGCCTCCTGATCGTCTGCGGTGCCGCCGTGCTGGTCCTCGGCATGCTCATCGCCGTGGCCCGCACCCTGCGCGGCCCGGTGTTCTTCCCGCTGCGGGTACTGGCGGCGGCGTACACGGACTTCTTCCGCGGCCTTCCGCTCATCATCAACTTGATGATCGTGGTGCTGGGCGTGCCCGCGCTGCGGCTGCAGGGCGTGACGGTGGATCCGGTGCTGCTCGGCGGTACGGCGCTGACACTGACGTACTCGGCGTACGTGGCCGAGGTGTTCCGGGCCGGCATCGAG
This sequence comes from Streptomyces sp. NPDC085866, assembly GCF_044541035.1. Taxonomy (NCBI): domain Bacteria; kingdom Bacillati; phylum Actinomycetota; class Actinomycetes; order Kitasatosporales; family Streptomycetaceae; genus Streptomyces; species Streptomyces sp. NPDC085866. The sequence continues at coordinate 250,771 of NZ_JBITSQ010000008.1, read as the reverse complement.
TCCATCCACCCCTCGCAGCGCGCCGCGGCCCGCTCGCTCGGCCTCACCAACCGGCAGGCCCTGCGCTACGTCGTGCTGCCGCAGGCGGTGCGCCGTCAGGTGCCGCCGCTGCTCAACGACCTGGTGTCGCTGCAGAAGGACACCGGCCTGGTGTCGATCGGCGGCGCGGTGGACGCCGTACGGGCCGCCGACATCATCGTGGGCCGGAGCCTCAACTACACGCCGTACATCGTCGCGGGCCTGGTCTTCGTCGCGCTGACCATCCCGATGACGCGTTTCACGGACTGGGTGACGGCCCGGATGGACCGGCAGCGGGCCCAGGGAGGATCGATATGAGTACGGCACCCCAGGGCGGCTCCCCGGTGCTGCGGATGGAGTCCGTCCGCAAGACCTTCGGGGGTTCGGTCGTACTTCGGGACGTCGACCTGGAGGTCGCCCCGCACACGGTGACCGCGCTGATCGGCGCCTCCGGCTCGGGCAAGTCCACGCTGCTGCGCTGCGCCAACCTCCTGGAGGAGATCGACGACGGAGCGATCTGGCTGGACGGCGAGGAGATCACCGACCCGCGCGTCGACCAGGACGCGGTACGCCGCCGTATCGGCGTGGTCTTCCAGGCGTACAACCTCTTCCCGCACATGACCGTGCTGGACAACATCACGCTCGCCCCGCGCCGGGTGCACGGCGTCTCTCGCGCGGAGGCCGAGGAGCGGGCCAGGGAGCTGCTGGAGCGTCTAGGACTGGACGACAAGGCAACTGCCTACCCGGACCGGCTGAGCGGTGGCCAGCAGCAGCGTGTGGCGATCGTGCGGGCCCTCGCCGCGCGGCCCCGGCTGCTGCTGCTCGACGAGATCACCGCCGCGCTGGACCCCGAACTCGTCGGCGAGGTCCTGGAAGTGGTCCGTGGTCTGAAGGGCGAGGGCATGACCATGGTGCTGGCGACGCACGAGATGGGCTTCGCCAGGGACGTCGCCGACCAGGTTTGTTTTCTGGACGGAGGGGTCGTGCTGGAGCGCGGCACCGCCGCGCAGGTCTTCGGCGATCCGCAGCAGGAGCGCACGCGGCGCTTCCTGCGGCGGATCGTGGAGTCCGGCCGCCTGTAGGGCCGGCGTGGGCTACGCGTCGGCCTGCGCCGCCCCCACCAGGGCGGCGACCCGCTCCACGCCGAACACGTAGCCCTGCACGCCGCAGCCCGCGATCACGCCGTCGGCGCGCAGCGAGACGTACGAGTGGTGCCGGAACGACTCGCGCTGGTGGATGTTGGAGATGTGCACCTCCAGTACGGGCATGCCGTCGCAGGTGTTGAGCGCGTCCAGGATCGCGACCGAGGTGTGGGAGTAGGCGCCGGGGTTGATGACGATCCCGCAGTGGGTGAGCCGCGCCTCGTGGATCCAGTCGACCAGCTCGCCCTCGTGGTTGGACTGCCGGAAGTCCACCGTGCCGCCGTGTGCCGCCGCCGCCTTGGCGCACATCGCCTCGACGTCGGCGAGCGTGTCCTTGCCGTAGATCTCGGGCTGGCGCTGGCCGAGGAGGTTCAGGTTGGGCCCGTTGAGAATCATGATCGGGGCGTTGGCCAGGGTGCGGGGCACGGTTCCTCCGGTCCGTTCGGGGCGGTTTCTGCGACCGCTTGCTCGAACCCGGTCTATCACGGCGCGCGGCGCGGGCGAGGGGTGCCTGCTCCGGCCGCCTCGGCGCGCGCCGCGGCTTGTTGATCACCTCCGTGCGCCCCCGTAACCCTTGATCACGGTGGGTAGTTGACGCAGTGTGCACGATGTACGGGCCGTAAGGGCCCCTTCCATGCCGCGGCTCGCGGCCGCCTCGCTCGCCGGGACCGCGATCGAGTTCTACGACTTCTTCGTCTACGGGACCGCGGCGGCCCTGGTCCTCGGCCCCCTGTTCTTTCCGACGTTCTCGCCGGTGGCGGGCACGCTGGCGGCGTTCGCGACGTTCGGGGTGGGATTCCTGGCCCGGCCGCTGGGCTCGGTGCTGTTCGGACACCTCGGCGACCGGCGCGGACGGCGGCCGGTGCTCGTCATCTCCCTGCTGCTGACCGGCGCTTCGACGGTCGCGGTCGGGTGCGTGCCGACGTACGGATCCCTCGGCGTGGCCGCCCCCGTGCTGCTGCTCGTCCTGCGCTTCCTCCAAGGGCTCGGGCTCGGCGGTGAGTGGGGCGGGGCGGTGCTGCTGACCGCCGAGCACGCGCCCGCCGAACGGCGCGCCCTGTGGTCGAGCTTCCCTCAGGTGGGGCCCGCGTTCGGCTTCGTACTCGCCAACGGGGTGATGCTCGCGCTGTCGGCGGCGCTGTCCGACGCGCAGTTCGCGCAGTGGGGCTGGCGGGTTCCGTTCTGGGCTGCCGGCGTGCTGGCCCTGGCCGGGCTGTGGCTGCGTTCGTCACTCACCGAGACTCCCGGATTCCTGGAGATCGACGACCACGCGCGCGTGCCGCTCGTCGAGGTCGTACGGCACCACGGGCGGCTGGTGCTGCTGACGGCCGGAGCGCTGGCCGTCGGGTACGCCGTGTTCTACGCGGTGACGACGTGGTCGCTGGCGTACGCGACCGAACGGCTCGGGGTGAGCCGCACCGTCATGCTGACGTGTGTCATGGCCGCCGTGGTGGTGAAGGGCGCGCTCACGCCCCTCATGGCACTCCTGGGCGACCGCTACGGGCGCCGGCCGATGTGCCTGGTGGGGTGCGCGGCATGCGCCCTGTGGATGCTGCCGATGGTCGCCCTGCTGGCGACGGGCGAGCCGCTGCTGATGTTCCTCGGCATCCTGGGCGCGCTGATCGCCTTCGTCATCATGTTCTCGGTGATCGCCGCGTATCTGCCGGAGCTGTACGAGGCGCGGGTGCGCTGCACGGGGGCCGCGGTCGGTTACAACCTCGGCGGGGTCCTGGGCGGTGCGCTCACCCCGATCGTCGCCACGGCCCTGGCGGAGCACGGCGGGCGCGTTCCGTGGGGTGTGGGCGTGTATCTGACGGGCATCGCCTTGGTGAGTCTGGCCTGTTTCGCGCTGCTGCCGGAAACGCGGCCCGTGCCCGTGCCGGCGGTGGAGCCGGTCACGAGCTGACCGGGACGGCCGCGCTACGGATTGATCGCCAGCTCCAGATAGGCCGCGAACACCACCAGGTGCACGCCACCCTGCAGGGGTGTGGCCCGGCCCGGCACCACCGTCAGGGAACTGACGATCACGGTCAGTGCGAGCAGCAGCATGTCCGTCGATCCGAGGCCGAGGACGAGCGGTCCGGACAGCCAGATGGAGGCGATGGCGACGGCGGGGATGGTCAGGCCGATGCTGGCCATGGCCGAGCCGAGCGCGAGGTTGAGGCTGGTCTGCACCCGGTCGCGCCGGGCGGAGCACAGCGCGGCGATGGTCTCGGGCAGCAGGACGAGCAGGGCGATGATCACGCCGACGACCGCTTGGTTGAGGCCGGCCGCCTCCACACCGGACTCGATGGTGGGCGACACACCCTTGGCCAGGCCCACCACGCCGATCAGGGCGAGGCCGAGCAGGCCGAGGCTGGTCCAGGCGGCGCGCGCGGAGGGGGGCGTGGCGTGGTCGTCGCCGGTGATGACCACGCCCTGTTGGGTGATCGGCAGGAAGTAGTCGCGGTGCCGCACGGTCTGGGTCGCCACGAACAGGCCATAGAGGATCAGTGAGGACAGCGCGGCGAACGTCAGCTGCACGGTGGAGAACTCGGGTCCCGGCTTGCTGGTGGTGAAGGTCGGCAGCACCAGGCTGAGCGTGGCCAGCGTCGCGACGGTCGCCAGGGCGGCACCGGTGCCTTCGGGGTTGAAGACCGCGGTCCCGTGGCGCAGGGAGGCGACGAGGAGACAGAGTCCGACGATGCCGTTGCAAGTGATCATCACGGCGGCGAAGACGGTGTCGCGGGCCAGGGTGGAACTCTTGTCGCCGCCGTCGGCCATGAGGGTGACGATCAGGGCCACCTCGATGACGGTGACGGCGATGGCGAGCACGAGGGAACCGAAGGGTTCACCGACTCGGTGGGCGACCACCTCCGCATGGTGCACCGCCGCGAGGACGGACCCCGCGAGGACCAGGGTCACCAGCGCGACGACCGCGCCGGGCAGATCACGACCCCAGGTGAAGATCAGCAGAACGACCGCGAGCACCGGCACGAGGAGCGTCCACTGGGTGGTGAGCGACCCGAGCCGAGTGATCATGAAGCGATCGTGGCAGACACGCACAGGATTCGCATTCCGCTCTTTTCGGATCCCTTCTCATCCTCTCCGTGCGGGGCACCAGCGCCGATACGGCCGGTACCCCGCAGGTCGATCGACGGTTCTCGCCTCCCGTGCCGTCCAGCCTCGGCCTCTGCCGTCAGGCGTCGACGCTGTCCTTCGCGGCACCCGCGCTCTCGCCGTGCACCGCCTCGGCGCCCGTCTGCTTCCTGGTGGCCATGAGGCTGGTGATGGTGGTGACGACGAGGACCGCACAGATCACGCCGAGCGAGACCGGGATGCTGATCTCGGGGACATGGACCCCCGACTCGTGCAGTGCGTGCAGCACCAGCTTGACGCCGATGAAGCCGAGGATGACCGACAGGCCGTACGACAGGTGGACCAGCTTCTTGAGCAGGCCGCCGATGAGGAAGTACAGCTGGCGCAGACCCATCAGGGCGAAGGCGTTGGCGGTGAAGACGATGTAGGGGTCCTGCGTCAGGCCGAAGATCGCGGGGATGGAGTCCAGCGCGAACAGCACGTCGGTGGTGCCGATGGCGAGCATCACGACCAGCATCGGGGTCATGACCCGCTTGCCGTTCTCCCGGATCCAGAGCTTGGTGCCGTGGTACCGGTCGGCCACGCCGAACCGGCGCTCCGCGGCCTTCAACAGCTTGTTCTCCTCGTACTCCTCGCCCTCCTCGTCGGCACGGGCCTCCTGGATGAGCTTCCAGGCGGTCCAGATCAGGAAGGCGCCGAAGAGGTAGAAGACCCACGAGAAGCTGGCGATGATCGCGGCTCCGGCGGCGATGAAGACGGCCCGCAGGACCAGGGCTATGAGGACACCGACGAGCAGGACGCGCTGCTGGTACTGCGAGGGCACCGCGAACTTCGCCATGATCAGGACGAAGACGAAGAGGTTGTCGACGCTCAGCGACTTCTCGGTGATGAAGCCCGCGAAGAACTCGCCGGCCGGCCGGCCACCGCCGAAGACGAGCAGACCGAGACCGAAGAGCCCGGCCAGGGCGATCCAGACGACGGTCCAGATGCCGGCTTCCTTGATCGACACGTCATGGGGCTTGCGCCCGATGAAGAAATCGACCGCGATCAGGGCGGCGAGACCCACGATGGTCAGGACCCACAGGGTCACAGAGACTTCCACTGCACCTCCGGCATTACGTAACGGCAAACACTGTCAGCGTTGTCGCTGCCGGAGGTCTCTTCCACCCGCGATGGGCCGACGCCCCGGGATTCACATCGATCCGTACTGACGGGTGCGTCGCAGTCAGGGAGTACTCCCCTCCGCCTGGAAGACAGTACCCCAATCACCAAGGAAAGGTAAAGTACTTAGTAAAAGAAAGACCAAATTCGCTGTTCAGGAGTCCTTTACCGATGCTTGGCGCGAGCTGCCGTCACCTCGGTGAGCACCTGCTGGAGGATCCCGCTGCCGGGCGTCACGAGCGAGGGCTCGTACGTCCATGCGTGGCCGACCCAGGGGTCCGCGAGGTGATCGTCGGGTACGGGGGTGAGTCGCATGAGCGAACGCCACAGCGGGTCGAGCAACGGACCGTAGGCCTCGGCGTCCGCACGGTCCGCGACCATCAGCAGATGCACGCCGACGGCCGGGCCCTCGTCGGCGAGATAGCGCAGCCGGGTCACCGCCCGGTCGTCGAAGCCGTGCGGGAAGTCGTTGACGATCAACAACTGCTGAGCGGTGTCGACGTCGGGTGGCAGCGCTTCGGCCGCGCCACCGCGCACCGCCATCTGCGTCAGGTCGACACGGCGGGTGAGCCGTCCCAGCATGTCCGCCACGCCCGCCGCGCCGCTCACGGTAGGCACCGCCACAGCCCCCGCCCGCGTCAACGGCAGAAGTGCCTGGGCCCCGGCACCGGCCGGGTCGACAACCTGCACGGCGAACTCCCCCACCGGGTGGACGGCGAGCAGCCGGACCGCGAGCGCCACCGCGGCGTCCATGGCCAGCCGGTGTGCCTCGGCGGAGTCCAGGAAGGTGTCATCGGGTCCTTCCACCGGGCCGCTGTCGATCCACAGCCCCCGCTCCAGCGGCAGCCTGACCAGCATGGGAATGCGCAGCGGCTCGCTCTCGGGCAGATGGAGATCGCCGAGCCGCACAGCCATCGGCGGCTCGTCCGGCACGCGGTAGCCGTGCCAGACGGGGTTGTCCCAGCAGGCGTACGCCGGCGGCAGCGCGGGCTCGACGACCTCTGACTCGGCGGTGAGCTGGGCGAGGTCCCGGTCGAAGACGGCCCGAGCCTGGTCGACCAGTTGGGAGTGCCGGGCATGGGCCGCCTCGCGCGTGGCCTGGCCCGCCGTGCCGAGCCGGCTGCGCGGATCGGCGAGGACCTGGTCGAGTTCCTTCTCCAGACGGGCGCCGGCGAAGTCGACGGCGCTGCGGTACGCGGCCGTGGTGCGGGCCAGATCCTCGAACATGCCCCAGACCTGGTTGTACAGCCGCTCCTCCATCGACCAGCCCACCGCGTCACCCGCCACGGGCTGGACAGGCTGTCCGTCCGGGACCGGGGGCGGTGGGACCGTGGGGGTACGGCGGCCGGGGTGGGTGTAGTCGATCGGGCCGCCCGATGTCCGAGCGTCGTGCGCGCCCTGCGCGTCGTACGGCTGTGCCGGCCGTGGGGCCGGAGAGCCGGCGGTCTCCTGAGGTTGTGGCACCGGTATCGCGCGGGCGAGGCTTCGGGACACCGCCTCCTGGATGCCCGCCGCGAGTGCTGCGGGCTGGGGCAGGCCCTGGTCGGTGAAGAGCGCGGCGAGACCGCCGGCATAGCCCTGGCCGACCGCACGAACCTTCCATGCGTCCTGCCGGCGGTACAGCTCCAGGGCGACGACGGCCGACTCGGCGTCCAGGCCGGTGAGGGTGAAGCGGACGATCTCGGTGCCGTCGAGGCCGGTGACCGCCGTGCGCGGGGCGGCGACCGCACCGAACCGGAGCGCGCCTCCCGGCTGCGTGGGCAGGGCCAGCAGCACGGTGACGCGATGGACCGCCTCGGGCAGGGCGTCCAGGTCGACGGCGAGCCGGTGGTCCGCGGCGGCCTGCCCGGAGACCTCGATCCCGGGCAGCGTGGGGGCGCCGGGGTGGGCCACCCACTCGGCGCCGTGCACTGTGCCGTGCTCGTCCCCGAGCGTGGCTCCCGCCAGGACCGGCACCCCGGCAGATATCCGGATCTCCAGCCGGACCTGCGACAGCGGGTGGTTCTGTCCCCGCACCAGCTCGGCCGTCATCGCCGACGCCCCCCTGTGTCGTGTTGTCGTGCGCGCCGCAGCGGCAGGTCCTACAGGTACGACCGGATCGCCGGCATCAGGTCCTGGAAGGTGCGGCCCCTGGCCGGCTCGCCCAGGGCGGTCATCGTCCAGCCCGAGCCCACACGGTGCACCTTGGCCATGATCTGGGCGGTGTACTCGCCGCCGCCCGCCAGCGTGTAGCGGGCCAGCTCCTGGCCGTTGGTCTCGTCCACGAGGCGGCAGAACGCGTTCTCGACCTCCTGGAAGGTCTGGCCCGTGAAGGAGTTCACGGTGAAGACGATCTGGTCGACGTGGACCGGGACGCGCTGCAGGTCCACGAGGATGGCCTCGTCGTCACCGCCCTGGCCGACGCCGCCGACGAGGTTGTCGCCGGTGTGGCGCACGGAGCCGTCGTCGCTCACCAGGTGGCGGAAGAAGACGACGTCGACCGGCTCCTTCTCGGCGAAGAGAACCGCGGAGGCGTCCAGGTCGATCTCGCGGGTGCGCGAGCCGAACAGGCCGCGCCGCTTCGCCGCCTGCCAGCCGAGACCCATACGGACCGCGGTCAGGGTGGCCCCGTCCTTCTTCTCCAGACTGATGGCCTGACCCTTGGTCAAGTTGACGGTCACGGCTGATTCCCCTCTCGATGGTCCCCTGTTACCGCACAGTGGGCGGCTGTCCAGCACCCTACGCAGGGGCACTGACAGTGCCGAACCCCGGCTCGCGCTTTGTGTCGGTGTTGCAACACGAGGCGCGTATGCCGAGGTCCAGCGGGGTCACGAAGGGTCAGGCGAGGCCCGCCTCCCGCATCTGGCGCAGTTCCTTCTTCATCTCGGAGACCTCGTCGCGCAGCCGGGCGGCGATCTCGAACTGCAGCTCGGCGGCGGCGGCGCGCATGCGCTCCGTCATCTCCTCGATCTGCTCGGCGAGTTCGGCCGCCGGGCGGTCCGTGGGCACCGCCGCCTCCGCCTTGCCCTTGGCGGCCTTGCCGACCTTCGCGCCCTTGGCCGCCTTGCCGCCGAGCGACGGGACGGGGGCCTTGGCACCCTTGCCGTCCTTCTGCTTGCGGTAGCCGGAGCCGAGCAGCTGTTCGGTGTCGACCTCCTCGCGGGCGATCTGCGCGACGATGTCGTTGATCTTCTTGCGCAGCGGCTGCGGATCGATGCCGTTGGCCTTGTTGTAGGCGACCTGCTTCTCCCGGCGGCGGTTGGTCTCCTCGATGGCCTTCTCCATCGCCGGGGTGATCTTGTCGGCGTACATGTGGACCTGGCCGGAGACGTTGCGCGCCGCGCGGCCGATGGTCTGGATCAGCGAGGTGCCGGAGCGCAGGAAGCCCTCCTTGTCGGCGTCGAGGATCGCCACCAGGGACACCTCGGGCAGGTCGAGACCCTCACGGAGCAGGTTGATGCCGACCAGGACGTCGAACTCGCCGGAGCGCAGCTCGCGCAGCAGCTCGACGCGGCGCAGGGTGTCGACGTCGCTGTGCAGATAGCGCACCTGGATGCCGAGTTCCAGGAAGTAGTCCGTGAGGTCCTCGGCCATCTTCTTGGTGAGCGTGGTGACGAGGACGCGCTCGTCCTTCTCGGTGCGCTTGCGGATCTCGTGCACCAGGTCGTCGATCTGACCCTCGGTGGGCTTGACCACGACCTCCGGGTCGATGAGCCCGGTGGGACGGATGATCTGCTCGACCACGCCGTCGCCGCGGGACAGTTCGTAGGCGCCCGGGGTCGCCGACAGGTAGACCGTCTGGCCGATGCGCCCCTGGAACTCCTCCCACTTCAGGGGGCGGTTGTCCAGGGCGGAGGGCAGCCGGAAGCCGTGCTCGACCAGGGTCCGCTTGCGGGAGGCGTCGCCCTCGTACATGGCGCCGATCTGCGGGACGGTGACGTGCGACTCGTCGATGACGAGCAGGAAGTCGTCCGGGAAGTAGTCCAGCAGGGTGTTGGGCGGCGAGCCGGGCGAGCGGCCGTCGAAGTGCATCGAGTAGTTCTCCACGCCGGAGCAGCTGCCGATCTGGCGGAGCATCTCGATGTCGTACGTGGTGCGCATCCGCAGACGCTGGGCCTCCAGCAGCTTGCCCTGCTTCTCCAGCTCGGACAGGCGCTCCCCCAGCTCCTTCTCGATGTCGTTGACGGCCCGCTCCATGCGCTCGGGGCCGGCGACGTAGTGGGAGGCGGGGAAGACGTACAGCTGCTGGTCGTCGCTGATGATCTCGCCGGTGAGCGGGTGGAGCGTGGACAGCGCCTCGATCTCGTCGCCGAACATCTCGATGCGGACGGCCAGCTCCTCGTAGACCGGGAAGATCTCGATGGTGTCGCCGCGGACCCGGAAGGTGCCACGGGTGAAGGCCATGTCGTTGCGCGTGTACTGGATGTCGACGAAGCGGCGCAGCAGTTCGTCACGGTCGATCTCGTCGCCGACCCGGAGGGGCACCATCCGGTCCACGTACTCCTGCGGAGTACCGAGGCCATAGATGCAGGACACCGAGGCGACCACGATGACGTCGCGGCGGGTGAGCAGCGAGTTCGTCGCCGAGTGGCGCAGGCGCTCGACCTCCTCGTTGATCGAGGAGTCCTTCTCGATGTAGGTGTCCGACTGCGGGACGTAGGCCTCGGGCTGGTAGTAGTCGTAGTACGAGACGAAGTACTCGACCGCGTTGTTCGGGAGGAGTTCGCGGAACTCGTTGGCCAGCTGGGCGGCCAGCGTCTTGTTCGGCGCCATCACGAGGGTGGGGCGCTGGAGCTTCTCGATCATCCACGCGGTGGTGGCGGACTTGCCGGTGCCGGTCGCGCCGAGCAGGACGACGTCCTTCTCACCGGCCTCGATGCGCTTGGCCAGCTCGGCGATGGCCGCCGGCTGGTCTCCGCTGGGCTGGTAGGGGCTGACGACCTCGAAGGGCGCCACCGTGCGTTCGATGTGGGAAACGGGCCGCATGGGATCCACCGTACGACCCCGCACTGACAACGGGTCCCGGTCAGCGGTTCTGCGGGGTGCGGGAGCCGTGGTGCCGGGAGCCGTGGACCGGCCGGTGGCCGACGTGCAGCGCCGGGGGGCGGTGCTGATGGGAGGGCACGGCGGCGGCCGGGACGCCCGGCTTGTCCTCGACGTCCCGCCGGGTGGGCCTGCCCATGACCATCAGCGGGTCGAACATCACGACGACGCCGGCGAGGAGCAGGAAGGCGAGCGGGCCGATCAGCATCGGTGCGAGCACCGTGGCAGGTGAGCCGCTGGTGGCGGAGCCGGGGGCGCTGTGCAGGTGGACGTCGAGGGCGCTCATACCGGTGTAGTGCATGCCGGTGACGGCGAGGCCCATCACCATGCTGGCCCCGACGCTCCACAGGAAGCCTCGGACGCGTCCCGCCGCCCACAGGGCGGCCGTGGCGGCCACGACCGCTATGGCGACGGAGGCGGCGACGGTGAGCGTGTTGTACGAGAAACGCCCGTCGAAGTGCATGCCCGCCATGCCGAGGTAGTGCATCGAGGCGACGCCCAGACCGGTGATCGTGCCGCCGGTGAACAGAGCGGCGCCGGTGGCGCCCCGGTAGCCGACGATGAAGATCCCGACGCTCACCATGACGATGGCGAGGCCGAGGCTCGCGTAGGTGATCGGCTTGTCGTAGTGGATCGGCGTCTCTTTGATGGTGAAGCCCATCATGGCGACGAAGTGCATGGTCCATATGCCGGAGCCGATCGCGGCCGAGCCGAGGGCCAGCCAGGCGGGCCGCCAGGAGTGCGTGACCAGCAGGGATCGGGTGGTGCAGCGCAGGCCGAGGGCGCCACCGAGGCAGGCCATCAGAAAGGCCACCAACGGGGTGACGACCCCGTAGCTGAATCCGTCGACCGTGCCCTGCATGCGCGGCTGCCCTTCCGCCCTGTTGCGTCCCGGAATTTCTGAAATGCGCCCCCGTCCCAGGACCGCGCCGGCGGTCAGGGTTGACGCAGAGAGTATGACCCGCACCGGAAGGGTCGAACGATTTTCCGGCAAAGAAACACGGCCTTGCCCCACTTGTGCGGCACCCGTGAGCGGACTTGGGCGACACCATTCATCGTGTGGCCGTCCTGCGCCCGCGTGGCGTTGACTCTCTGCTGTCAAGCTGATGCTGTCGGTAATCGCTCGACGCGAGGAGTCCGCATGTACGCGCGCGCAGTCGCCGCCACGGCAACCGCGATCCTGGGGACGGCAGCCCTGCTGAGCCCCACCTCCGACGCCCTGGCGGGCGAGGTCGGGGAGCCCACGGTGATCGCCCACCGCGGTGCCTCCGCCTACGCTCCCGAAAACACCCTGGCCTCCATCGACAAGGCCGCGCAGCTGGGCTTCTCCTGGGTCGAGAACGACGTCCAGCGCACCAAGGACGGCCAACTGGTCGTCATCCACGACGACAGCCTGCTGCGCACCACGAACGTCGAGGACGTCTTCCCGGGCCGGGCGCCCTGGAAGGTGAAGGACTTCACCGCCGCAGAGATCGCCCGGCTGGACGCGGGCAGCTGGTTCTCCCCCGCATACGCGGGCACGCGCGTGCCCACCCTGAAGCAGTACATGCGCCGGGTCGAGCACAACCACGAGAAGCTGCTCCTGGAGGTCAAGAACCCGGAGCTGTACCCCGGCATCGAGCAGCAGACCGTGCGGCTGCTCGGCAACGAGGGCTGGCTGGACCGGCGGCACCTCGGACGGCTGATCGTGCAGAGCTTCGACGCGGACAGCGTGCGTACCGTGCACAAGCTGAAGCCGGCTCTCACCACCGCCTACCTCGGCACGCCGTCCGTGGCGCAGCTGCGCAAGTACGCGCTTTTCAGCGACCTGATCAATCCCTCGTACGGGTCGATCTCCGCCCGTTACGTCTCCGCAGTGCATGCCGTCACCGGACCGCACGGCAGGCGGCTCGGGGTGTTCGCCTGGACGGTGGACGACGCGACCACCGCATGGAAGGCCGCGGGCTACGGCGTCGACGGGCTCATCACCAACAAGCCCGACGTGGTCCGGACGGCGCTGAGCACGGGCTGAGCCGGGACCGCGGTGCGGCGGGCGTTGTCAGTGGCGGGTCGTACGGTGGGCGCATGGACAGCCATGGGCAGGACGAGCAGCGGGTCGTGTGGGCCGTCATGGGCACCGGCATCGGCCCGCTGATGCTGGCGGCGACCCGCGAAGGACTGGTCAACGTCGTCTTCCACGCCACGGACGTGGTGCGCGAGCGGTCCCTGGAGCGGCTGGCGGCCCGGCTGGGCACCGCACCTGTGGAGGACCCGGACTCACCGCTGCTTGCCGAGGCGATACGGCAGCTCCAGGCGTACTTCGCGGGCGAGCGCCACGACTTCGACCTGCCCCTGGACTGGTCGCTCATCTCGGGCTTCAACCGGCAGGTGCTGCGTGAGCTGGCCTCCGGGGTCCCGTACGGCACGGTGGTGGGGTACGGCGATCTGGCCGGCCGGGTCGGGCAGCCGGGCGGGGCGCAGGCGGTGGGTGCGGCCATGGGCGCCAATCCGCTGCCGGTCGTCGTGCCGTGCCACCGGGTGGTCGAGAGCGACGGCGGCATCGGCGGCTTCGGTGGCGGTCTGGAGACCAAGCGGAAGCTGCTCGCCCTGGAGGGCGTGCTGCCCGAGCCGCTGTTCTGAGGCAGCGGGTCCGCACGCCCCGACTACGGTTACGCGTAGTGCCGGGCCTCGAAGACGTTGCCGTCCGGGTCCCGGAAGTAGAAGTTCCGCGTGGCGTTCCCGCGGGCACCGGAGGAGTCGTGGCCGATGTCGGACATGGCGACGTCGTGTTCGGCCAGGCGGGCGCGCAGGGCGTCGAAACCGGCGGACGACAGGGCCAGGCAGACGTGGTTGACGGGATGGCCGGCGCTCTCGACGGAGCCGGGCAGCATGTTCATGCGCTCCACGAGGCTGTGCGGCGCGAGGTCCAGGATCGTCTCCTCGTTGACGCGTACAGAGACGAACGACACCTTCCCTTCGGTGTACTCGGCGACCTTCAGCGGCTCCAGGCCGACGGCGTTCTCGTAGAAACCTGCGGCTGCGACCGGGTCGGCCACCCACAGGACGACGTGGTCGAGACGCGTGGTGTGGTCAGTCATGCGGTCCAGGCTGGTGGTGTCTCCCACAGACGGCAAGCGTTTAGCGGGACGTGGCGCCCGCCAGAGATGAGGAAGGACCGACGGACAGGAGGCGGGCACGTGGTGCTGGTGGTGTCGGAAGAAGTCCGGGAAGCGATCGACGCGCGGCGGCCGGTGGTGGCCCTGGAGTCCACGATCATCGCGCACGGGCTGCCGCGTCCGCGCAATCTCCAGGTGGCGCTGGAACTGGAGCACGTGGTGCGGCAGGAGGGTGCCGTCCCCGCGACCATCGCCGTCCTGGACGGGCGCCCGCACGTCGGCCTGGACAAGGAGCAGCTGGAGCGGGTCGCGAACGAGGACGGCATCCGCAAGCTGGGCCACCGTGACCTGCCGCTGGCCGTGGCGGCAGGGGCGAGCGGGGCGACGACCGTGTCGGCGACGGCGCAACTGGCGGCACTGGCGGGCGTCCGGGTGTTCGCCACGGGCGGGCTGGGCGGTGTGCACCGGGAGTGGACGGTGACCCAGGACGAGTCGGCCGACCTGGGCCTGTTGGCGCGGACCCGGATCACGGTGGTGTGCGCGGGCGTGAAGTCGATCCTGGACGTGCCGGCGACCCTGCAACGACTGGAGACGCTGGGCGTGGCCGTCGCCGGGTACCGCACCGACCGGTTCCCCGGGTTCTATCTGTCCGACTCCGGACATCCGGTCGACTGGGCGCTGCAGAGTCCGGAAGAGATCGCCGAGGTCATGCGGGCGCAGGACGCGCTGGACGCGCCGGAGTCGGCGCTGATCGTCGCCAACCCTGTCCCGGAGGAGCAGCAGCTCGATCCGGAGCTGCACGCGCGCGTGCTCGCCGACGCGCTGCACGCCTGTGACGAGGAGGGCGTCACCGGGCAGGCGGTCACGCCGTTCCTGCTCGACTTCCTGGTCCGGCACACGGACGGGGCGTCGCTGGACGCCAACCTGGCGGCGGTGCGCGGCAATGTGCGGCTGGCGGCGCGGATCGCAACGGCGTGGACCAGGTAGTGCCCGCACCCCGGGGCGGGGCGCTGCTGGTCGTCGGGGACGTCGTCACCGACGTCGTCGCCCGGCACCGGGGGCCGCTCGCGACCGGCACCGACACGACCGCCGCGATCCGGACCCTGCCGGGCGGCGCGGGCGCCAACGTGGCCTGCTGGGCGGCCCACACGGGCTGTGCGGACGTACGGCTGCTGGGGCGGGTGGGCGCGGACGCGGCGGAGTGGCACGAGCGGGAGCTGCTTGCGGCCGGGGTGCGGCCCCGGCTGGTGGTCGACCGGGAGGCGGCGACCGGGACGGTGATCTGCCTCGTCGACACCGGCGCCTCGGCCGAGCGCACGTTTCTCACGGACAGCGGGGCGTCCCTGCGGCTCGAACCCGCCGACTGGTCCGACGCGTTGCTCGACGGGGTCGCCCGGCTGCACCTGTCCGGCTATCTGTTGTTCACCGAGCCGAGCCGGGCGCTCGCCGAGGTGGCCCTCGCCGCGGCACGCGAGCGTGGCGTGCCGGTCAGTCTGGACCCGGCGTCGGCGGGCTTCCTGCTGGAGCTCGGCGTGGACCGTTTCCTGGCGTTCACGGAGGGGCTGGACGTGCTGCTGCCCAGCCGGGACGAGGCGTGTCTGCTGACCGGGTTGCCCGAACCGGCGGACGCGGCGGCCAAGTTGAGCCGGATCGTCCCGCTGGTGGTGGCCAAGTCGGGCGTGGCCGGGGCGCTGGTGGCCCGTTCCGGGGCCGTGGCCGCTCGGGTTCCGGCCGTGCCGGCGAACCCTGTGGACACCACGGGCGCCGGCGACGCCTTCACCGGCGCGTTCCTGGCCGCCCTGCTCACGGGCGCGGATCCGGAGGAGGCGGCGGCACAGGGCTGCCGGGCGGGAGCACGAGCGGTGGAACGCGTCGGCGGCAGGCCACCGCACCGGGGCACCGACAGCTAGAGGGCTTCTGGCCGACCTGGTCCACAAGACACCCTCCCTCTGACCCGGACGTCAGTTTCCGACCCGGACATCGGTTTCCGAGCGGGGCGTCATTTTCTGAGCCGGACGTCAGTGCTCAGCCCTTACGTCCCCACGCGGAGATCATCGGCGCGGTGGCCAGGTCCATGCCGCCCGCCTCCACGTTGGCCAGGTGGCGGTCGATGTCCTCGTCGGTGGCGAGGCCCGCGGCGACGAGCCGGCCGCGGATCTGGCGGACCGTGGCGGACTCCAGGGCTGTACAGGCCGGCGAGGTGACGGGGAAGTACGCGTCTGCAGCCACATCGTGCAGCCCGGCCTCGCGGAGCAGGCGCGGGAGCTTGCGGCCGTACGACAGGTCGGCGCCGCGGTCGGCGAGCAGCTTGCGGAAACCCTGCCGCAGGCGGTTGGCGAGCCGCTGCTCGGGGCCGTGCTCGTCCGGGCAGGTCAGGGGCTGAAGGGCCGGGTCGGCGTCCTCGATCAGCAGCATTCCGCCGGGCCGCAGTGCCCTGATCATGGAGTGCAAGGCCCTTTCCCGGTCCGGGACATGGACGAGGACCAGCCGGGCGTGCACCAGGTCGAAGCCGTCCCCCGGCGGTTCCTCCGCGCCCACGTCATGGACGCGGACCTCGACCGGAGGGCGGGCCACGGCGGCGAGCCGCGAGGTGTCGATGTCGGTCGCCACGACCTGCCCGGTGGGTCCGACCTGCCGGGCGAGCCAGGACACCACGGAGGTGCCGCCGGCCCCTACTTCCCAGCAGCGTCGGCCTGGCCCGAGCCCTAGTCCTTCGAGGTGCCGGAACGTCACCGGATCGAAGAGGGAGGTGAAGGCGTCGAAGCGCTCCCCCGCCTCGTTCTGCCGGTTGTGCAGGAGATACCCGTCGGATGGCGTCATACCGCGATCATCCCAGTCGCCCGGCTCGCCCGGACCGGTTGAACCGGCCGACGCTCCGTCCACAGGCGGGAACAAAGCGGAACAGACCGTTCCCACAGGCTTACCCGCGCTTTGCGCCGGGCTGGCACACTTGCCGGGCAAGGCGCGAAGGCGTTGTGCGAGGAGATCCACGCGAGGAGATCCAGATGTCCATGGCAGGGAATCTGCGGAAGGTCACGGGGTTGGGCAGGGTCGGCAGCCTGCGCAAGGTGGCGCGGCTGGCCCGGCGGCGGCCGCGCGTGGACCTGAGTCACCCCGCCCGGTCACCGCTCGGTTCCTCCGTGGTGAACTGCGTGACGTACCAGGAAGGCGCCCGGGTGCCGGGGTGCACCGACCTGGTGAATGCCGTGGAGATGGTGCGCAAGAGCGGCGAGGGGTTCGTCTGGCTGGGGCTGCACGAGCCTACGGACAGCGAGTTCGCGGGCATCGCCGAGCTGTTCGACCTGCACCCGCTGGCGGTGGAGGATGCGGTGGAGGCCCATCAGCGCCCGAAGCTGGAGCGGTACGGGGAAACGCTCTTCGCCGTGTTCAAGACCGTCTGCTACGTGGAGCACGAGCAGCTGACGGCGACGAGCGAGGTGGTCGACACCGGCGAGATCATGGTGTTCGTCGGCGAGGACTTCGTCATCACGGTGCGGCACGGGCGGCACGGCTCACTCGGCCCGCTGCGCGAGGAGTTGGAGGCGGATCCGCAGCAGCTCGCCAAGGGGCCGGCGGCGGTGCTGCACGCGATCGCCGACCACGTCGTGGACGACTATCTGACCGTCACGGACGCGGTGCAGGCCGACATCGACCAGGTCGAGACGGACGTGTTCTCGGAGAACGGCGCGCGGGCCGACCCGGGGCGCATCTACCAGCTGAAGCGTGAACTCCTCGAGCTGAAGCGGGCGGTGGTGCCGCTGGGCCGCCCGGTCGAGGATCTGGCGACCCGGCCGATCCGGGTGATCGACCCGGAGATACAGGCGTACTTCAGGGACGTGTTCGACCACCTGATGCGGGCCAAGGAGCAGATAGCCGCGTTCGACGAACTGCTCAACTCCATCCTGCAGGCGCATCTCGCGCAGGTGACGGTCGCGCAGAACGAGGACATGCGGAAGATCACGGCCTGGGCGGCGGTGATCGCCGTACCGACGATGGTGTGCGGGGTCTACGGCATGAACTTCGACCACATGCCGGAGCTGCACTGGCGGTTCGGCTATCCGCTCGTGATGGGCGTGATGGCGGCGGCCTGTCTCGTCCTGTACCGGGGCTTCAGGCGCAACGGCTGGCTGTGACCTCTCACGCCGAGAAGGCCACGACCTCCCGCGGGACGACCCTGATGATCACGGGGACCTCGTCGTCCTTCTCGGCCGGCGGGTCGATGCCGAGGTACTTGTGCGACAGCTCGTGCGGGAGCCGCTTGTCCTCGTCCGGCAGGATCTCGGCGACCCCTCGGATCTCGGCGGAGTGGTAGGGGTTGGCCAGGTCGAAGACCGTCAGGCTGATGCGCGGATCACGGCGGAGGTTGCGCACCTTCTGACGGCCGCCGGTGGACGAGAAGAGCACGGTGTCGCCCTCGCGCTTGATCCAGACCACCGAGTTCTGCGGGGCGCCGTCGGGACCGAGGGTGGCGACGCCGGCGAAGTTCTTGCCGTCGAGGAGGGCGCGGACGGAGTCGTCGAAGGAGACGGGAGTGCCGGAGGAGATCGTCATGGCGCCACCCTAGTTACATGCACGTGCATACACAGGGAGGTTGGCCAAGCCGCTTGGATCAGCCGCGCCAGGCGGGGTGGCGAGGATCGTCGGCGCGCACGAGGACGTCGGCGGTGCCGGCCGGATCGGTCTCGCCCTCGTAGCGCTCGAAGGCGGGGAGCGTCCAGTGGTCGGTCTCCGGGGTGCGGCGGCGCAGGGCGCCTTGGGAAAGGAGGACGTGGACGGTCAGGTCGAAGGGGAACCAGTGCCGCAGGAGAAGGGGGCCATGGAGCAACAGGATCCCGCCGGGTGGGAGTTGGACGTACGGGCTGCGGGTGGCACGGTCGGTGTCCGGGTCCCACAGGTCGGGCAGGACGCGGCCGCTGCCACCGGGGTCGAGCGGGCCGAGGACCTCGCGCCACAGGGCGCCCGTGTCGAACCAGCCGTCGTAGTAGGACTCCGCGTCCCGTCGCCCGTGTTCCAGGCGGAGAGAGGCAGGGCGCAGAAAGCCCTCGGCGCCGACGACGAGTGACGGCCGACCGCGCACGCGCAGCGCTTCGGCGACGCGCTCGGCGAGGTCCACCGGTCGGGCGGCCGGCGCCCCGTCGAAGCCGACGCGCGGCCAGGCACCCCCGTCGGCCGGCTGCAGCTCGAGCAGCCGGTCGGCGAGCAGCTCGGCGAGCCGGTCCCAGGTGATCGCTTCGAGTCGCACAACCCCCATGATGCCGGGAGGGATCGGCGGGCCAGGTCGGCAGGGTGGGCGACGGCCACCGGGACGGCCGTCCGATCCCGGACCCGGGTCGCCGGCGCACACCACGGGTCGCCGGCGCACGCCTGGGTCGTCGGCGGTTACCGGAGCGCGGTGGCGAGACCGGCAAAGCGGGCGACGGCCGCCGGGACAGTCGCCCGGCCCCGCACCGAGGGCCACCGGCGCACACCACCGGTCTCCGGCGGTTGCCGGAACGCGGTGGCGAGGCCGTCGGCCGGGCGATGCTCGCGCCCGCCGGGCACGGCGAGCAGGGCGGGGCACCGGCCGGCCGGCCGGTAGCGCGGGTGGGCGGAGAGCGGGTCCCGGGCGGTGAGTCCTGGCCGTCGTGCACGGACCGCACGGTGGCCGGGGTGGAAGTGGTCGCCACCCAGGTGCGGCACCGTGCGCAGGTGTCGGTGTTCAGCTTCCGGGAGAAGGTGTGGGTGCGGCCGGTCGGGTGTGGGAGCGGTGGGCGCAGACGGGGAAAGAAGGGCGTATGGCACCTTCTTCAACTCCCCGGGTCCCCAGCGGACTTGTTGCCGTCCAGCCGCTGCGGGGCAAGCGCTGCGCGGGGTGCCGGCGTGGGCCGCTCTCGCTGCTCGTGCTGGAGGACGGCGTGCCGCGCTGCCTCCACTGCGCCGACCTGGGACACCTGGTGTTCCTGCCGCGGGGCGACACCGCACTGACCCGCCGGGCACGGGAAGAGAGCACGCTCTCGGTGGTGGTCGTGCGGTTCAACCGGCGCAAGAGCCGGTACGAGCGGCAGGGCGTTCTCGTGGAGGAGGCGGCGCTGGCCCGGGCCGAGGCGCGGTGCCTGGCGGACGCGGAGGCGCGGCGTCGGCGGCGGGCCCGGGACGCCCGGCGCAGGGCGGCGGAGGACGAGCGGTTCGTGGCGGCGTTCGCGGGGGAGATCCTGCGGCTGTTTCCGGGGTGCCCGGCCGAGCGGGCCCGGGCGATCGCGGCGCATGCGTCGGTGCGGGGCAGCGGGCGGGTCGGGCGCAGTGCGGCCGGGCGGGCGCTGTCGGAGGGGGCGGTGATCTCGGCTGTCGTGGCGGGCATACGGCACGTGGACACGCCGTACGACCAGCTGCTGATGAGCGGGGTGTCGAGGTTCGAGGCGCGGCGGCGGATCGCGGCGGCCGTGGAGAGTGTGCTGCAGGGGTGGGCGGAGGAGGCCGACGTCGGCTGAGGATGCCTGCGGCAGGGCAGCGGGGCTGGACGCCCGCGTATGCGCCTGCGTCCCTCGGCCATGGTCGCCTCGGCGAACTGTGCATTCACTGGAAGGGAGCGCTGAGGCCGGGTCTCGGCCCGGGACGAGCTGGAAGTGGGGTGTGACCGTGATCGATGGGCCGTTCTTCGTGCTGGCCGTGCTGGGTGTGCTGGGGACCGGGCTGGTGGCCGGGGTGTTCTGCGGGTTCTCGACCTTCGTGATGCGCGGGCTGGCCGCGCTGCCTCCGGCGCAGGGCGTCGCCGCGATGAAGGCGATCAACGTGGCCGCCGTGCGGCCCGCCTTCATGCTGGTGTTCGTCGGCTCGGCGGTGCTGTGCGCGACAACCGCGGTGGTGACGTTCGTGGTGTGGCCGGACGAGGGGAAGCTGGAGCTGCTGCTGGGCAGCGCGCTGTACCTGTTCGGCTCCTTCGGGCTGACCATGGCCGCGAACGTGCCCCGCAACGACAGGCTGGCCCGGATGGCCCCGGGCAGCCCCGAGGCCACGGCGTACTGGCCGCAGTACGTGCGCGAGTGGACGTTCTGGAACCACGTCCGCACGGTCGCCTCCGCCGCGGCCGCCGTCGTGTACGTGCTGACCCTCGTCTGAGCCTCCCCTGTGCGGGATCGGGGAGCCGGCGGGCCGGGCGCTGAGGGAATCCCGCCAGAAAGCGCTGTCCGCCACTCTGCGTGTGTGTCGGGGTGGACGTATCGTGGCCGAAAGAGTGCCGCCCGATGACGCACGGCCCGTCGTACATCGAGTACCTCCGGTACACGTACGCGAGGAAGACGACCATGGCCGATCCCAAGGGGTTCATGACCACGCCGCGCCAGGAGTGGCCGCGGCGGCCTGTCGAGGAACGGGTCCGGGACTGGGACGAGGTCTACGTCCCGCGAGCGCTGCTGCCGATCATCAGCAAGCAGGCGGACCGCTGCATGGACTGCGGCATCCCGTTCTGCCACGAGGCCTGCCCGCTGGGCAATCTGATCCCCGAGTGGAACGACCTGGTCTCCCGCGAGGACTGGCGCGCGGCGAGCGACCGGCTGCACGCGACGAACAACTTCCCCGAGTTCACCGGAAGGCTGTGTCCGGCGCCCTGCGAGGCCGGGTGTGTGCTGGCGATCAACCAGCCGGCCGTGACCATCAAGAACGTCGAGTGCGCGATTGCCGACCGGGCGTGGCAGGAGGGTTTCACCCCGCCGCGGCCCCCGGACCGGCTGTCGGGGAAGACCGTCGCGGTGATCGGCTCCGGGCCGACCGGGCTCGCCGCGGCCCAGCAGCTGACCCGGGCCGGGCACACCGTCGCCGTGTACGAGCGGGACGACCGGATCGGGGGGCTCATGCGGTACGGCATCCCCGAGTTCAAGATGGAGAAGCGGCATCTGGACCGGCGGCTCGCGCAGATGCGGGCCGAGGGGACGAGGTTCCGTACGTCGACGGTGGTCGGGCGGGATGTCCCGGCGGACGATCTGCGGACCCGCTACGACGCGGTGGTGGTGGCCACGGGTGCGACGGAGTGGCGGGAACTTCCGGTGCCGGGCCGGGAGCTGACCGGGATACACCAGGCGATGGAGTACCTGCCGCTGGCCAACCGGGTGTGCGAGGGGGATCTGGAGGCCTCGCCGCTGTCCGCGGCCGGAAAGCATGTGGTGATCGTGGGCGGCGGCGACACCGGGGCGGACTGTCTGGGGACCGCGGTGCGCGAGGGGGCCGCGTCGGTGACCCAGCTGGACATCTACGCGCAGCCGGGTACCGAGCGCGACGAGGAGGCCGAGCCCTGGCCGACGTACCCGAAGCTCTACCGGCTGTCCGCCGCGCACGAGGAGGCACGGGACCTGCGGACGGCTCCGGCGGCGGACGCGGACGCACGGCTGTTCGCGGCGTCCACGCTCCGCTTCGTCGGGGACGACAGCGGGCACGTTCGATCGCTGCACCTGGTCGAGGTGGACGAGCGGCGGCAGCCGGTGCAGGGCACCGGGCGGACGCTGCCCGCCGACCTGGTGCTGCTGGCCCTCGGTTTCTCCGGGCCCGACCGGGAGGACGGGCTGGTCGACCAGCTGGGGCTGTTGATGGAGCCGCGAGGCACGATCGCCCGCGACGGCTGCTTCGCGACCAACGTCGCCGGCGTGTTCGCCGCCGGCGACGCGGCGCGCGGGCAGTCGCTCATCGTGTGGGCGATCGCGGAGGGGCGGGCGGTGGCGGCAGCCGTGGACCGTTACCTGACGGGGAGTTCACGGCTGCCGGCGCCGATATCCGCGCACGACCGGCCGATGGCCGTGTGAGGAAGCGGGGGTTGCGGATCGTCCGGCGCCGCTGGTTCCCGCCGTCGCGGTGACGCGCCGTCGCGGCGGGGTCAAGTGGGCGTTGACTCAAGGGGGCCACGGCGCCGGAGGCACGTCGGCGACGACACCGGCCGGCGGACGTCACCGGCGCCTCTCGTCCGTTCCCGCCACCTTCACGGTCGCCGGCGCCGCCCGGTTCCTCGTGCTGGCCGTAAGGACGGACCGGCCGCGTTCCGGCACCCGCAGACGCGCATGCCGACGGCCTACGGCCTGGTGGTCGGGTACGCCACGCCGCCGGAACACGCCTACGGAGCGGCGCCTGAGGCGTTGTTGCGGGGTGCTGCCACCAGGGTGGGAGTCTTGGGCAAGTCGAGCAAGAAGCAATAACCATCGGGCGGTTCAGGAGAGCAGGAAGTCGGCCTCCCCCGCCTTGGCGCCCTCGATGAACGCGGTCATCTCGTCCGTGGTGTAGATCAGCGCCGGTCCGTCCGGGTCGGTCGACTGCCGTACGGCGATCCGGCCGTCGGCGAGCTTCATCGCCTCCAGACAGTTTCCGCCGTTGCCGCCGCTCCAGGGCTTGTGCCACCCCTCGCTGCCCAACTCCCGTGCGGGCATGCCGTTGTAGACGCGAGTGCGCGGCTCTATGTGATCCATTCACAGCTCCTTGCGGAGATCCTGGAGGATCTCCTTCGTGCGTTGTGCCGTGGCGGCCTGCGCCGCCATGCGGTCCATGACCTCCAGGTGGGTCGCCACCTCGGAGCGCGCGTCCAGGTAGACCGCGCCGGTCAGGTACTCGCTGTAGACCATGTCCGGGAGTTCCGGCATGGCGAATCGGAACAGGACGAAGGGTCCGTACGTCCCCGGGTGGGGCCCGTTGGCGAACGGGGCGACCTGGAGCGTCACATTCGGCAGCGTCGTGGCCTCGAGCAACTTCTCGATCTGCGTACGCATCACCTCCGGGCCGCCGACCGGGCGGCGCAGGGCCGTCTCGTCCATCACCGCCCAGAAACGGGGGGCGTCGGTACGAGTGAGCAGTTCCTGGCGTTGCATGCGCAGCGCGACATGGCGCTCGATGTCGTCGGGGCTGGTCTGGCCGATGGCACCCGACTTCAGTACGCCGCGCGCGTAGTCCTCGGTCTGCAGCAGGCCGGGGACGAAGTGCGGCTCGTAGGAGCGGATGAGGCCGGCCGCGCCCTCCAGGCTGACGTACATCGAGAACCAGCCCGGCAGGATGTCGTGGAACCGCTGCCACCAACCGGGCTTGTTGGCCTCCTCGGCCAGTTGGACGAAGACGTCGGCCTCGGCTTCGGGAACTCCATAGGCCTTCAGCAGCAGTTGCAGGTACGGGATCTTGAGGGCGACCTCGGCCATCTCCATACGGCGGATGGTGGCGGGGGCGACGCGGAGCACATGGGCGGCCTCCTCGCGCTTCAACCCGGCGCGCTCCCGCAGGTCCAGCAGGCGCCGGCCGAGGACCACCTGGCCCACGGTCGGCGCGGACCGCGGCTCGCTCACGCTCCCACCTCCGACACAAGAGTCCGCTCCGGCAAAAGAATCCCGACAGCCCTGCGGCGCCGTTCGAAGACTCATTCGAAGATCCGGCCGGATCGACGACGGTCCCAATTGGCGCCGCTCGAGGTGCTGTTGCGAGCAGTGTGCCACGGCCGTTGACCGAGTCACACAGCACTCTGCATTTTTCATAGTGACACTTGCCAAGTGTCCACGCCGGGGAGATAGTGGCAAGCGTGATTCCGTCCGCGCCCTTAGGAACAGACGCCGCCGCAGACCGCCTTGGTCCAGGTGCGGCAACGGGAGCAGCCCCTGGTGGGGGCGCTGCCGAGCGCCGGTTCCGCTTCGAGCTGGCCGCACATCCGGGTTCCCCCGCCCAGGCGAGACGCCTGACGCGTGCCCGGCTGACCGGCTGGTCGGTGTGCGCGGACACCTGCGACAACGCGGCCCTCGTCATATCTGAGCTGGTCACCAACGCCATCGTGCACACCGCGAGCAGTCGCGTGGTGTGCGAGCTGCACGACCACGACGACATGGTGCGCATAGCCGTGCGTGACGAGGGTTGCGCGCCCGGCGAGCCCCACCCGTCCCCGCAGCGCCCCGACGAGGAGCACGGGAGGGGGTTGCTCCTCGTCGACGCACTGTGCCAGGCGTGGGGTGCGCAGGAACACGGTCCGGGGCTGCTGGTCTGGGCCGAGCTGGCCCGCCAGACCGACGCGGCCCGCGGCACCGTGGAGCCGCGCAACGACCTGGGCTGGGGCGCCCGCCCCAAGCCGGACGGCCCGCCGCCCGGTCCGGGCGAGGAGGAAGAGGCACAGGCCCGGCACCGGGCCCCGGAGCAGCGGCGCGCGTGGGAGCGGCCGTGAGCGGCGCCGACGAGTCCGGCCGGCCGCTCGGCCTGGACACCCTGGTCCGCCTCGGACGCCGGCAGCACACACCGGCCACGGTCCGTCGCCTGCAGGTACCGGAGGGCATGACGTCACCGCTGGGCTGTGACGCCGTGGCCGTACCCGACCGCCTCGGACCACTGATCGTCCCGCGGCTGCCGCGGGTGGGCTGCGTGTACGCCGACGGCACGCACTGGTGGTGGATCGTCCCGTCGGACTCCGACTACGCCCTCCCCTGGCCGGCCCCCGCCCAGTACGCCCCCGGCGCCCTGGTCCCCGCCACCGCCCGCCTGATCCACCGACCCGAGGGCACGGTCCCCTACACCCCGCCGATCCCCCTGTACCTGGCCCTGTGCCGGGTGACGGGGACCACCCCGGACTGGTCCCGAGCCGTCTCGGCGTGAGGCTGCGCCGGCTTCGGCCGGTGGGTGAGGTGAGGTGCGGGACTCTCGCCCGGGGCTCCTCGTGACCGGCGCCGCCTCCCTCGGCGGACGCCGCAGCCGTGGGCCCTCCTCGCCGGGCGGACGCCGCAGCCCTGGGTCCCCTGGCTCGCCGGGCGCGACAGCCCCGCGTCCCGGCCCCGACCCGATGACCGCCACGCGCCAAGACCCCTCACTCAGCCGGCGCCACAACCCGACGGCCCACGCCCGCCACCCCTCCACCGCCGCACCCCCTGCGCGCCCCCGCCACCACCTCTCGCGCCCTGCCCCATCGCCGGTCCGCCCGCGATAGTGGCCGTTCGGTCATGGGCCAGGGGGAGGGGCGCGGTGAGGAAGAAGCGCGAGGCGGGTGGCTCCGAGGTCTCGGGGTCGGAGCAGCTGCTGTTCGGGGGGCCACTGCGGTACGACATGGGGTGGAACGAGCATGCGGACGCCTTTCTGGAACTGAGCTTCCGGGCGATGGTGGTCCGGTTGCCCGGCATGCTGGCGTCCAGCCTGCGGTTGGCCCGGCAGGCGGACCCACGGGCGGCCCGGATCGTGCTGGCCACCGAGCTGGCCCGGGGCGTGGCCCAGGCGGCGAGCCTGCTGGCCGTGAACAGCGCGCTCGGAAAGCTGCTCGCCGGGCCCGACATCGCGCAGCGGCTGCGCGCGGCCGCCCCCGCCCTGGCCGTCATGGCCGCCGTGATGCTGGTCGCGGCGCTGCTGCGGGCCGCGTCGACCTATGCCACCGGACGGCTGGAGCCCAAGGTGGAGCGGGTGGCGACCGAGCTGTACCTGGAGCGGGCGGCCAACGTGGAGCTGGCCGCGATCGAGGACCACGCCTTCCACAAGCTGCTGGACACCGCCCAGTACGGCGCCCGGTCCGCCCGCGGCATGATCTCCATCGGCGCCCGGGTCATCAACGCGGTGATCTCCCTGATCGCTGCGGCCGGTGTGCTCACCGTGCTGCATCCGGCGCTGCTGCCGCTGCTGGTCACCATGACCCTGCCCAGCGCCTGGGGCGCCCTGACCAACGCCCGCCGCCGCTACGAGTCCTTCCACACCTGGGTGCAGCACGCCCGCGCCGGCCATCTGATCGGCAACCTGCTCACCGAACCCGCCGCGGCCCCGGAGATCCGGGTGCACGGCGTCGGCCCGTTCCTGCTGCGGCACTTCCGCTCCATGTCGGAGACCGCCGAGGCGGAGCAGGCCCGGCTGTCCCGGCTGGCCGCCCGGACCGGTCTGATCGCGGCCGCCTGGACGGGGCTCGCGACCGTCGCGACGTACGCCACGCTGGGCGCGCTGCTGCTGGGCGGCGCGATGGCCCTGTCCGTGGCCGGTACGGCGGTGATCGCGATCCGTACCGGGTCGGCGAGCCTGGACACGCTGGTGCTGGAGATCAACGAGCTGCACGAGGAGGCCCTCTTCGTGGGCGATCTGCAGCGGCTGTACGCCGAGGCGGCCGAGCGGGCGATCCCGGTCGGGGGCGCGCCGTTGCCCGAGGAGCCACGGGAGATCCGGTTCGAGAACGTCACGTTCAGCTATCCGGGCGAGGCGGCCCACCCCGCCCTCGACGATGTGAGCCTCACGCTCCCGCTCGGCCGGATCATCGCGCTCGTCGGCGAGAACGGCTCGGGCAAGACCACCCTGGTCAAGCTGCTCGCGGGGCTGTACACACCGGACCGGGGCCGGATCCTGTGGGACGGTGTCGACGCCGCGAGCGCCGACCGGCGGCTGCTCGCCGAGCGCGTCGCGATGGTCGCCCAGGACTTCAAGCGCTGGCCGTTCACCGCGCGGGTGAACGTGGCCGTCGGCCGCTCCTCCGCGCCCCTGACCGAGGAACGCCTGGCCACGTCGATCGCCGAGGCGGGGGCCGAGGAGGTGGTGGCGGATCTGCCGCGCGGCCTGGACACGCTGCTGGCGCGCAACTTCAGCGGCGGCCACGAGCTGTCCGGCGGCCAGTGGCAGCGCCTCGGCATCGCCCGGGCGGCCTACCGGCGCGGGCGCATCCTGATCGTGGACGAGCCGACGGCGGCGCTGGACGCACGGGCCGAGCTGGAGGTGTTCGACAAGATCCGGGCGCTGGCGGGCAGCGGTCAGACGGTCGTTCTGATCACCCACCGGCTGGCCTCGGTCCGCCATGCCGACCTGGTGCACGTACTGGAGCACGGGCGGCTGGTGGAGTCCGGCACTCCGGAGGAACTCCTGGCCGGGGGCGGTGTCTACGCGGAGTTGTATGCGCTGCAGGCGGAGCAGTTCACGGCGAAGGTGCCTGCCCCGAAGCCGGCCTGAGCCGTCTCACTCCGTGGCGTCGCCGCGCACGATGACCAGGAAGGTGTCCGTCGCGAGGTCCATGACGACCTCGGCGGGCAGGCCTTCGAGCCGCCGGGCGTGCGCGAACTCCTCCGCCGGCCACGATCCCCGCGGGCCACCTGCGGGAAAGCACTCGAGCACGGTTCGCCCGTTCACCATCTCGCACCTCCAGAAAGCGTCGTACTTCTTGGAGTTAACGCCCTGGAGAAGGCCGACGGCTCGCTCGGTGACGGGACTGAGACATTGTTGACACCCGGTCAGAGCGGACCGTGAGGATCCGTTCACTTTCCGACAGAAACGGCACATTCGGCGACGATCTCGCCACGTTCTGTGTCACTCCTCGTACTCGTCGTGGTATCGCAGCCGTTCGCTGCCCGCCGGGTTGCGGCCGAGCGCGGTGAGGTCGAGCAGGCCGGTGGTGGCACCGAGGCCGTCCAGGCCGTCGTCGTGGACCGAGTAGGTGTGGAAGACCTGGCCGCGCTCCCGCAGGAAGCAGCTGAGGCCGGGCCGCTCGACCAGCTCCCCGCCCCGCTCCACCGTCGCCCCGAAGTCACGGTTGAAGTCGCTGTGGCAGGACGAGTACCACGGCACCGCCCAGCCCATCCGCGCCTTGAACGGCAGGAGCCGGGTGAACGGCGCCCGGGAGACGGCCGCGAACGAGGTGTTCCGGGCCCGCAGATGGGCGAGGTGGCCGACCTGGT
This sequence comes from Streptomyces sp. NPDC085866, assembly GCF_044541035.1. Taxonomy (NCBI): domain Bacteria; kingdom Bacillati; phylum Actinomycetota; class Actinomycetes; order Kitasatosporales; family Streptomycetaceae; genus Streptomyces; species Streptomyces sp. NPDC085866. Next base: position 222,658 of record NZ_JBITSQ010000008.1, on the reverse strand, counting down.
CGAGGAAGGCCGCGCAGCGCGGGCAGCCCGCCTCCCACTCCGGCGCGAACATGAAGTGGTGGACGACGAGTTGGGCCCGGCCCTCGAAGAGGTCGACGAGGGTGGCCTTGCCGTCGCCGCCCTCGAAGACGTACTCCGGGTCGACCGCGACCATGGGCAGCCGCCGCCGCTCGGCGCTCAGTATGTCCCGCGCCCTGCTGACCGCCTCCTCCTTGCGCAGCAACTCCTCGCGCGCCGCGCGCCACTGCTCACGCGAGACGATCTCCGGAAGCGACATGAGCCCTCCTGCCCGCCGGTCGGTTCGGAGTGGTGACCGCCGTCGGGAGCGGAACTCATCGGAGTACGGCGCCGGATTCCAAGATTCTTTTCCGGCGCCCCTCAGGCGTCCCGGGGCGGACTCACGTGTCCCGGGGCGGACTCAGGTGTCGTACTCCTGGATGCGCCGTCCGTGGCTCCGGTCGATCAGGGCGGGCAGCCGCTGGTCCAACTCCCGGACGACGGCGGGCACGTCGAGGGTGAGCAGCTCGCGGTCCCGCATCAGGACACGGCCGTCCACGATGGTGGTGCGGACGTCGGAGGAGCGTGCGCTGTGCACGAGGGTGGCCGCGAGGTCGTGTACCGGCTGGGTGTGCGGGCCGGTGAGGTCGACCAGGACGATGTCGGCGCGCCGGCCGGGGGCGAGGGTGCCGATGCTGCCGTCGAGGCCGACCGCGCGGGCGCTCTGGAGCGTGGCGTGGTACAGGGCCTGACGGGAAGTCAGCCAGCGCGGGTCGCCCTCGGCGGACTTCTGGATCAGCGAGGTCAGCGCCATCGACTCCCACACGTCGAGGGAGTTGTTGGAGGCGGCGCCGTCCGTGGCGAGGCCGACGGGGACGCCGATCGCGCGCAGGGCCCGTACCGGGGTGGTGTCGGGCCAGGCGAACTTGAGGTAGCCGCGGGGTGCGGTCGCCACCGCCGTACGGCCGCCCGTGCGGGCGAGGAGCGGCAGGTCGCGCTCGATGATGCCGGTGCCGTGGGCGACGAGCAGGTCGGTGTCGAGGAGTCCGGTGCGGTCGAGGACCTCGACGGGGGTGAGGCCGTGCCGGGCGAGGCTGGTGTCGGTCTGGTCGCGGTTCTCGGCGGCGTGGAGGTGGACGGGCAGGCCGTGGGCGCGGGCGAGTTCGGCGGTGGCGGTGAGGTCGGCGTCCGTGACGGTGTAGGGGGCGTGCGGTGCGAGGGCGGTGGTGATGCGCCCGCCGGCGGCGCCCCGGTGGCCCAGCGCGAACTCCAGTGACCGTTCCCGTCCTTGCGGGCCCTGCGAGGAGAAGTAGGCCTCGCCGAGGTGGGCCCGCATCCCGCACTCGGTGACGACGTCGGCGACCACGTCCATGTGGAAGTAGTGGTCGGCGAAGCAGGTGACCCCGCCGCGGATCATCTCGGCACAGGCGAGCCGGGCGCCCAGCTCGACGTCCTTCTCGGTGAGGTTGGACTCGACGGGCCAGACGACGTCGTTGAACCACTCCTCGGTCGGCAGGTCCTCGGCGAGCCCGCGCAGGGCGACCATCGGCGCGTGCGTGTGGCAGTTGACGAGTCCGGGCATCGCGACCTGCCCGCGCGCCTCGATCCGCTCCATGGCCGCCAGATCCGCCGCGGCGGCCGCGGTGGTCACCGCCTCGATCGCACCTTCGCGTACGACGATCGCGGCGTCCTCGCGGAAGCCGATCCGCTCCTCCTCGTCGTGCACGAGGACGGTGCAGCCGGTGACGACCAGGTCGGCGGGGGAGGCGCTCATGGGCCCAACGTACGACGGTCCCGTACCCCGGGGTGGGCCGAACCGCCCATCCGGCGCTATGCGGCGACGGGCGGCCGGACCCACTCCTGGCCGTGCTCCAACTCGTCCAGCAGTTCCTGCAGTTGACGGGTGTGTCGTGAGGTGAGGCGGCCGGTGTCGTCGAGGTGCACGGCGCAGGCCGTGGTGGTGTCGACGAGACGTTCCAGGACGGCGGCGACGGCGTCCGTGCCCTCGGTGTGCCGGGCGAGGGCGGGCAGTTCGGCGGCGGCGAGCGCGATCGCGGCCCGGGCCTCGGCGAGGGTGCGATAGGCCTCGCGGCGCAGCGCCCACCGTTCGGTGCGGTCGCCGGACTCGCTCAGGACGTGCACGAGATAGGCGTGCGCGGCGCTCGCGGCGGCGGCGAGCCGGGCCCGTACCCCGCCGCCCCGCTCCCCCGGCATCGGCAGATGCCCGACGATCAGCACGATCACGCAGGCCAGCAGGGTCTCGCCGATCCGGCTGACGGAGGCCTGCGGCTCACCGCCGACCATCACCAGGGCCAGGACGAGGACGGTGACGACGGTGGTGAGGGCGCCGAAGTTCCGGGTGGCGACGGGGACGAGTGCCCCGCACACCGCCACCAGCACGATCAGCCCCTCCGGGCGCGGCAGCAGCGCGGCGAGCCCGGCGAACACCAGGGCTCCGAGGACGGTCCCGGCGGCCCGGCTCAGCACGCGGGAGGCGAGCGGCCCGAGGTCGGGCTTGACGAGGAAGACGGCGGTGGCGGGCAGCCAGTACCAGTGCTGGTGCTGCCCGTACCAGCGGGTGTGGTGCAGAGCCTGGGCGACGGCGGCGCTGGCCCCGAAGCACAGAGCGACGCGCAGCCCGTACTCTCGCCCGCCGGTGCCGAGCGCGGCCCGGACGGCGGCCCCGGCGCCGCGTCGCCGGGCGAGCAGCCGGTGTGCGCCGCCCGCGGTCCGGTCGAAGGTCTCCGCGGCGCGCAGCAGGGCGTCGTCGAGGGCGCGCAGGGCGGGGGCGATGGAGGTCCCCCCGCGCGAGCGAAGCCGAGCGTGGGGGAGTCTGGGGGCGGGCAGCGGGCCGGTGCCGGTGTTGCCGCGGACGGCGGCGGCGAGCCGCCGGGGCCCTTCCGCCGCGCGCGCGGAGAGGGGCTCGCCCGCCCAGGCGAGCGCCGTGGCGGCCTCGGCCAGGGGGAGCGCGGCGGCGTACTGGGCGTGCAGCCTGCGCTCGGCCGCAGAGCCGGCGTACCGGCGCAGCCGGGGTCCGGCGAGGGCGTCCTGGGCGTGGTCGAGGGCGGCGGTGAGCGCGGCCCGGCGAGCGGTGGCGGTGTCGCCGCCCACGGCGTCGAGCAGCGCGGCGACGGCGTCGTACACGTCGGCGACCGCCTCCCGTTCGCCGTCGAACCGGAAGTCCCCGGCGAGCGAACCGGGCGTGGGCAGCGCCAGCCGCAGCAGGAGCAGCCAGCCGGCGCCGGCGAGGAAGGCGAGGGCCCGCTGCCAGCCGCTCTCGGCCGCCGGCATCCCCGCGCCGATGGCGGCGGCCACGAGCAGCTGGGTACCGGCGGCGGAGGCGACGGGCCCGACGGCACTCATGCCTCCGGCGGCCAGCCCGAGGAGAGTGAGGAAGAGGGTCAGCGGGACGGCGGACAGCAGCTGCCCGGTGTACGTCCCGACGAGCAGCCCGAGGGCCCCGGCCAGTGCGGGTACCCCGAGCCGCCGGACGGAGGCCCGCCTGCTGCCGGGCCGGTCGTTGATGCCCGCGAGCATCGCGGCGATGGCGGCGACAACCCCGTCGGAGACACGCCCCGCGACGACACCGGCGAGCAACAGCGGCCCGGCGGCGAGTGCACCCCGGGTCACCGCGCTCCAGGGGACGGGCCCGCGCTGAGTGCGGAACGCATGGGCGAGCCAAGGGGGCAGGGACAGTACGGCGGGGCGCGGCACGGGGCTCCTGTTCGTTCGAGGGCGGAGGTGGGCCTTCGGACGACGGCGGCCGGGCTGCTGGGTGTGCGTACAACGGTAGATCGCGTTCGCTGTGCAAACGGGACGATCACGTTTCGGGGAGGTGAAAGGTGGCGGGGTAGGGGGTTTCTTTATGAACGCAATGCGCCCGGGGGCCCGGCGCCACGGTTGCCCCTCACCTCTCGGGGCCGAGTCCGAGGATCACCTCGGCCTGTCCGATCGCACCCGTCAGCGCCTCCGGCTCCGCCCGCAACGCGCCCACCACCTCGTCCATCCGTCGCAGCCCGGCCCGCTCCAGCAGTCGCTTCTCGTTCGTCACCCACTCCCCGCGTGCCGCCAGCACCGCGTGGCCGGCCTGTACGGCGGCGGTGGCCAGCGCGCCGGCGACCTCGGTGAGGCGGGCGTGCGGGGCGTGGTGGGCCCCGGCGTAGGCCAGGGTCGCGCGGGCGGTGCCGGACCAGCGCTCCGCCGCGGTCCGGCGCAGTTTCTCCGGATAGACGGCCGGGCGCGGCAGGGCGCCGCGCAGTACCCGGTTGACGGCCAGTTCGGCCACGATCAAGTAGCTGGGGATCCCCGCCAGATGGAACAGCAGCGGCTCCACCCGGAACCGTCCCTCCTCCGCCTCCGCCAGCTCGTGCTCGACCATGTCCAGGTCCCGGTAGTGCACGTCGACCCGGCGTCCGTCGACCGTCAGCCAGGCCCCGCCGTTGAAGACACCGCCGCCCCAGCCGCCGATCTCGGACACCTCGCCCTCCCAGCCGAGGGCACGCAGGTCGGCGGGGTCGAAGGGTCCGCGGTAGTAGATGGCGAGGTCCCAGTCGCTGTCGGGGGTGTGCGTCCCCTGAGCTCGGGAGCCGCCGGGGGCCACGGCTCGGACGGTGGGGAGGGTGGCCAGGCGGTCGGCCGTGGTGGCGAGGAAGTCGGGATCCGGGAGCATGGGCATGGGCGGCGGCTCCAGCCGGTGTGAGGGTTCGGTGCGGGGAGCGTAGGGCGGGGGCCGGGCGCGCGGCGACCCGATTGTCAGTGGGGCGCGTTATCAAGGAAGTCGTCACTCATTGTCACGACGGGGGAGGTCATGGTGACGGCTGGGGAGAGCGGTGCGAAGGTACGGCGCGGTCATGTGTCGATCGCCGGGCTGCGGGCTCGCGGGTGGACGGCCGAACTGGTGCGCCGGTTGCTGGGCGAGCCCGATCTGCTGCGCGTCAATCCGTACTCGGCGTCGGCCCCGCGGACCCGGCTCTACCGCGTCGAACGGGTCGAAGCGGCGGAGCAGAGCGCCGAGTTCAGAGCCGTGGCGGCGGCCGCGGTACGGCGGTCCATCGCGGCGAGGGCCGCCGTAGGGCGCAGGCGGCGGGAGCTGTCGGCGAGGGTCGCGGTGGCGCGAAGGGAGGCGGGTGACGACGCGTCGGACCGTCCGTCCGGGGCCGTAGCCGAGCCGGAAATTCGGATGCGGAGGCCCGGGCGAGCGCCGGATGATCAGGAGGTTGTCCACCCGCCACCCCAGGGGCCGCCATGATTCGCCGAGTGACCGTACCGGGACTCTTCCCGCCACCCACCTATGCGCACGCCTCCGTCGTCGAGGCCGGGACGAAGCTCGCGTTTCTCGCGGGAGCCGTGCCGCTCGACGAGAAGGGGGAGGTGGTGGGAGCCGGGGATCCCGTGCGGCAGGCGGAGCAGGTGGTCGCCAATCTTCGGGAGCAACTGCAAGCTGTGGGCAGCGACTTGGAACATGTCGTCGCGACCGACGTGTACGTCGTGAGCAGCGAGCCTTCGGTACTGTCCGCGGTGTGGGACGTCGTCGAGGCCTCGGGGCTGAGCCGGGGGCCGCACTCGTCGACGCTGCTCGGTGTCGCCTGCCTCGGGTACACCGGGCAGCTGGTGGAGATCACGGCGACGGCCGTGGTGCCGGAGACGGGAGGAGGGCCGGTGACGGCCGAGATCGTCCTTCGCCGGGCGGTGGCGGCGGACGCCGGCGCCGTCGCCGACGTGTGGCTGCGGTCCTACACCGCCGCGTTGCCCACGGTCGTGCGGGCGCGCTCCGACGACGAAGTGCGCGACTACTTCCGGGAGGTCGTGGTGCCGTCGCGGGAGACCTGGGTCGCCGCGACGGGGGGCGGCGAGATCGTGGGCATGATGGTGCTCGCCGGGGACGAACTGTCCCAGCTGTACCTGGACCCCGACTGGCGCGGCCGGGGCATCGGCGACCGGTTCGTCGCGCTGGCCAAGGAGCGCAGTCCGGGCGGGCTCGGTCTGTGGACCTTCCAGGTCAACGAGCCCGCCCACCGGTTCTACGAGCGGCACGGATTCGTCGCCGTCGAGTACACGGACGGCCGCGGCAACGAGGAGCGGGAGCCGGACGTGCGGTACGTGTGGCGGCCCTGAAGGACGCCCATGTGAAGAACGTCCATGTGAAGAACGTCCATGTGAAGGGCGTCCAGTGAAGGGCGTCCCTCACCTTCTCGGGCGTGCTCCCCATGTCCTCCCCTTCGGCAGCGGCTTCGCATAGGTGCCCGTCCGGCTCGTCGTCAGCCCCAGCGACACCAGCGACTCCGCGAGCTTCACCGCCGCTCCGACCCCGTCGACCACCGGGAGCCCCAGCTTCTCCCCCACCGCCCGCTGCAGTCCCGTCATCCCGGCACAGCCCAGGACCAGGACCTCGGCGCCTGCCTCGCGGGCCCGTTCGGCCGCGGCGAGGAAGGCGGCCTCGGTGCGGGCCGGGTCGTCGGCGAGGTCCAGGACGCCGAGGCCCGTGCCGATCACGGCGGCGCAGTTGCGGGCCACGCCGGCGGTCTCCAGGCTGTCCTCGATCTGCCCGCGGGACCGGTCGAGGGTGGTGACGACGCCGTACCGCCGTCCGAGGAGGCAGGCGAGGTGGCCCGCGGCCTCGGTGATGTCCACGACGGGCACGTCCACCAGCTCCCGTACGCCCTCCCGGCCGTGCTCCCCGAACCCGGCCAGCACGACGGCGTCGTACGACGGGCCGTCGTAGGTGCGCAGTGCGTCGAGGACGGCCGCGGCCGAGAGGTAGCTGTCGAGCCAGCCCTCGGCCGACGCCGGGCCCCACGCGGGGGTCAGCCCGGCCACGGTGGTGCCCGGGCCTGCGGCGGCCCGGGCACCTCGGACGATCTCCTCGGTCATCTCCTGCGTGGTGTTGCAGTTGGTGACGACGATCCGCACGTCCGTCAGACCTCCGCCCCGGCCGTCCGGGCCCGCTCGCCGCGGCACAGCACCGCGTACAGCCCGGCGGCCAGCGCCGTGCCGATGAACCAGGAGTACGGCGCCACGTCGCTGAAGGCCTTGACCAGCGCCAGCACCGCGGCGACCGCGGCCGAGGGCAGGAACGCCCACAGGGCCTTGGGGTTGACGCCCTTGCGGTAGTGGTAACGGGATCCGGGTGCGGCGTCGAAGAGCTGGTTCACGTCGACCCGGCCGCGCTTGACCGCGTAGTAGTCGACCATGATCACGCCGAACAGCGGTCCCAGGAAGGCACCGAGGCCGCCGAGGAAGTAGTTGACCACGGTCGGGTTGGAGAAGAGGTTCCAGGGGGTGACGACCAGGGCGGCCACGGTGCTGATCAGGCCGCCGACCTTGAAGGTGATCTTCTGCGGCCAGACGTTGGCCAGGTCGTACGCCGGCGAGACGAAGTTGGCGACGATGTTGACGCCCATGGTGGCGATGGCGAACGTCAGCGCGGCCAGCACCAGCACCCAGGTGCTGCCGACCTTGGCGACCAGCTCCGCCGGGTCCGTGATGGCCTCGCCCCAGACCTCCAGCGAGCCCGCCGTGACGATGACGGAGACGACCACGAAGGCGGTGGAGTTGATGGGCAGGCCCCAGAAGTTGCCGCGCCGGACCGTCCTGTAGTCGGGTGCGAAGCGGGAGAAGTCGCAGAAGTTGAGCATCAGCGTGCCGTAGGTGGCGAGGATCAGGCCGATCGCTCCGAACCACTGCCGCCACTGCTCACCTGCGGAGACCGGGTGCGGGGTGGAGGTGAGCGAGATGCTCCAGTGCGCCTTGGCCAGGACCCAGACCGCCAGCGCGATCATCACCAGCCAGATCGCCGGACCGCAGAAGTCCTGGAACTTCCGGACCGATTCCATGCCCTGAGTGATGATCAGCGCCTGGATCAGCCAGAGGGAGACGAAGGAGATCCAGCCGAGGGCGTCCAGGCCGAGGAAGGAGCTGTGGGTGAGGGACTCCAGGCCCGGCCAGGCCGCCAGCAGCATCACGTTGACGGCGACGGAGGCCAGATAGGTCTGGATGCCGTACCACATGATGGCGATCACGGCCCGGATCAGGGCCGGGATGTTGGCGCCCCAGATGCCGAAGCTGATGCGGCTGACGACGGGGAAGGGGACGCCGTGGCGCTGGCCGATCCTCCCCATCCAGTTCATGCCGACGTAGATGAGCACGAAGCCGACGAGCAGCGAGGTGAAGACCTGCCAGACGTTCATGCCGAGGACCAGCAGGCCGGCGGCGAAGGTGTAGTTGCCGAGGTTGTGGACGTCGGACATCCACATGGCGAACAGGTCGAAGACCTTCCAGTTCCGCTGCGCGGCGGGGGCGAGGTCCTCGTTGGTGAGGCGGGGGTCGGGGACGAACGCTGGGGCGCCGGTGGCTTCGGCGCGGTCGGCGAGGGACACGGGGCCTCCATGGGCGAGGGGACGGAGGAGGACGGCTGTTTGTCCGGAGTACCGGGCTGCGGGGGGTGCCGAGCGGTTCGTTTGGTATACCAAACTGCCCTCATGGTCCCGCCGTCAAGCGTTCGGACCGATGTCATCGCTGTTACTTCTCCGTAAAAGCACCGCCGGGTCGGCGAAGATGGCCCCATGAGCCCCACCACGACGAAGACCGAACCCCTGGGCGCGGTGCGCGAACGGGTCCTCGCGACCCTGCGGCAGGACATCATCGCGGGGCGCCTCGGGCCCGGCGAACGGCTCGTCGAACGGGAGCTGGCCGAACGGTTCGGCGTCTCGCGGGTGCCGGTGCGGGAGGCGATCCGCGCCCTGGTCGCCGAGGGCTTCGTCCTGTTCGAGTCGGCACGCCGTACGGTCGTACGCCGGCTGACCCCGACCGATGTGAAGGAACTCTTCGAGCTGCGCGAGGCGTTGGAGGTGTACGCGGCGGGACTGGCCGCGGCACGGGTGACGCCCGAGACGCTGGCGGAGCTGCGGGGGCTGCTGGCCGAGGCGGCGACGGCGACGAAGGAGGGGGACGGCGAGGCGATCACGGACATCAACACCCGCTTCCACGACCGCATCCTGGCCATGGCCGGCAACAGCCTGCTCATCTCCGTCATGGAGCCGGTCGACGGCCGGCTGCGCTGGCTCACCCGGCAGAACGAGGAGTGGCCCCAACTCCTCGACGAACACCGCGAGTTGTACGAGGCCATCGCCTCCGGCGACCCGGACCGCGCTCGCGCCCACGCACTCGGCCACGTCCGCGCCAACTACCGCTCGACGGTACGGCATCTGTTCGGAACCGAGCCGGACGAAGCCGGCTGAGGCTTCATCACGGCAGTCCGGCCGCGTCGGCCGCCGTGCGCAGCACCTCGCGCAGCATCTCGGGGGTGAGCCGGCCGGTGAAGGTGTTGCGCTGGCTGACATGGAAGCAACCGAAGACGTCCAGGCCACCGAGGGCGACTCGGGTGCCGTGGGCGAAGACGGGGCGGGGCCGGGGCACGGGCCAGCCGGCCTCGGCGAACGCGGGCAGCGCCGCCTGCCAGCCGAAGGCACCGAGCACCACGGCGGCCCTGACCGTCGGGCGCAGCAGCTTCAGTTCCTGGACCAGCCAGGGGCGGCAGGTGTCGCGTTCCTCGGGGGTGGGCTTGTTGGCGGGCGGAGCGCAGTGCACGGGCGCGGTGACGCGCACGCCGTACAGCTCCAGGCCGTCGTCGGCGCGCACCGAGGTGGGCTGCGAGGCGAGCCCCACGTCGTACAGCGCCTGGTACAGCACGTCTCCCGAGCGGTCCCCGGTGAACATACGCCCCGTGCGGTTGCCCCCGTGCGCGGCGGGGGCCAGCCCGATGATCACGAGGCGGGCGTCGGCCGGCCCGAAACCGGGCACCGGCCGCCCCCAGTAGGTCCAGTCGGCGAACGCGGCCCGCTTGGTCCGAGCCACCTCCTCCCGCCACTCGACCAGCCGTGGACAGGCCCGGCACTCCGCGACGCGCCGGTCGAGCCGAGCAAGGGCACAGCTGTCGTCCATACGGCCACCGTATGCCTGGGCCTGGACAGCGCCTCCGGCTCGCCCGGCGCTGAGGCTGCGTAATCCGGACGGGACCGCCTGCAGGAGGGGTGGGCCGGCGGGTGGTGGGGAGCTTCCGGGCCGCCGGGCTTCGGGGGCGGGCGCCCTTCGGCGCTCTCTGGGCCCCGGCGCCCCGGAGAACGCCCCGGCTCGCCCCGCCCGCCCGGTTCAGGTGGCGCGCTTCGGTGTTCGCTCGGGGACAGCCGCTCCCCGGAAAACGCCTCCGGATCGCCCAGCCCGCCGGGTTAAGGTCAGGACATGGCTTCCGAGGATGCGGGCGAGAACGTGCAGCGTGACTCCGTCGGATCGGGCGACGCGGCCCCCGCCCCCGCCCAGGACGCCGAGGGTTCTGGAGCCGCCGGTGCCCCGCCGGTCGACCCGAAGATCGCCGCCGCGGTGGCTGCCGCCGAGGCCGCCGGGCCGGCGAGCGGCGAGACCGTGCGGATCGACAGCTGGATCTGGGCCGTCCGCCTGATCAAGACCCGCTCACTGGGCGCCACCGCCTGCCGTGGCGGGCGCATCCACGTCAACGGCGAGCGGGTGAAGCCCGCCCATTCCGTGCGCGTCGGCGACGAGGTGCGCCTGCGGAACGAGGGCCAGGAACGGATCGTGATCGTCAAGCGACTGATCCGCAAGCGCGTCGGCGCCCTGGTGGCCGCCCAGTGCTACATCGACAACTCGCCTCCTCCCCCGCCCCGCGAGGCCGTTGCCCCCGCCGGCCTCCGCGACCGCGGCGCCGGCCGCCCCACCAAGCGGGACCGCCGCGAGATGGAACGACTGCGCGGGCTGGGCGGCATGGGTGGACTCGGTGGGCCGAGCGGACCGAGCGGACCGAGCGGGACGGGTGACCCGCGCGGGTCAGGCGGGTCGGACAGGATGCAAGGGCCCGGCGGGCGGGGCGGACGGCCCCGAGGTCGGTGAGCCGCCGGCCGCGTATGCATCATCCCCATGTCCCAGCACACCGTCCCAGCACACCAGTGACTGTGTCCGCAAGCGGTGACGCCGGCCAGGCCCCCGCGCCCCGGCCGACGTCACCTGCGGTGTCCCGCACGGTTCACGCCCGTCGGCCCGCCCGCCCCAGCAGCCTCAGCAGTTCCGCGTTGCGCCCGCGCCGGGACCAGGCGATCAGGACGAGCGGCACGATCAGGATCAGCGGGGTCGCCGCGTACTGGCCGTCGAAGACGGTGAGCTGGACCACGAAGGCACCCACCATCAGCGCGCTCAGCGCGATCGCCGCCACCGACTGCAGCACCGGCACCAACAGCGCTACCGCACCGGCCAGTTCGAGCGCGCCGATGGTGTACATGCCCACACTGCCCCAGCCGATCTTGTCGAACGACTCGACGGCCGACGGGTGCGCGATCAGCTTGGGCAGGGCGCTCGCGATCCCGTAGAAGAGGGCGAGCAGCACCTGCACCGCGCGCAGGGCGATCCGGGCGAGGCGACCACGCGTGGTCACGGCAGCAGCGGACGGAGCGGAAGCGGCGGGGGCGGTGGTCTCGGACATGGGGGTCTCCTGGGTGAAGCGGTCCCGATTGCTGTCACCGAGGTAGACCGCCCACCGTCCAGAAACTCATCGCTCTTACGCGGCCGGTACCGCCCTCACCCACATCCCGTCGGGAGTCAGACAGGCGTCCACCTCCAGTCCCGCCTCCGCGAGCGCCTCCTCGAACTGCTCCTTCGTCAGGGGCCGGGCCAGGAACGTCTGGGTCCAGACCGCGTCCGGGAACACGTACTCGGCGCGCACCGAGTTCACCCCGTCGCCGACCGGCTCCGACGACGCGATCCGCACGGTGAAGCCGCTCGGGTCGTCCCGCTCCCTCGGCACGTTCGTGTGGTAGTCCGCGCCCTCCCGCTGGATGAGCACACAGCCGCCCTCCGCCACATGCCGGGCGCAGGCGCGCAGCATGCCCCGCCGCACCTCGACGTCACCGTTGTGCACGAGGAACGACGCGAGCATCACCACGTCGAACCTCTCGTCCAGGTCCAGCTTCTCGATCGGGGCGCATATCGTGCGCGCCCCGCGGACGTGGGCGAGCATCTCGGCGGACTCGTCCACCGCCGTGAGCGTGAAGCCGCGCTCCAGCAGGGGGTGGGTCATCCGGCCCACTCCGCTGCCCAGCTCCAGGATGTGGGCCCCTGCGGGCACCGCTGCGGCGATGACGTCCGGCTCGTCGCCCACCGGCAGCCGCGTGTACAGCTCGACCGCGCAGCCGTCCGGAGTGATCGCACCGGGGCCGGTTCCGTCGTATCCCTCACGCATTTCGACTGTCATGCCCGAACAACGGGCAGCCTCCGCACACCCGTTCCCGCCCAGTCCCGATTCACTCGTTCGAGTCATTCACCGCGCAGCGGGAACTCCTGGAGCGGAAACCAACCGTGCCCGATGTACCAGTGCCCTCCGGCCCGCAGATGGTCGCCGACGGCCCGCTCCACGGACGTGCGCCGCGGCAACTGGGCGACCGGCAGGTCCGGGTCCCCGAAGACGAACTGGACGGGCTCGGTGTCGGCCGGTTCCGTGTCCTCGCGGGCGATGCGGAAGCGTTCCTGGAAGCGGACGACGTTGGACTGCGCGGGCAGGTACCGCTTCAGCTGGGGGTCGAGCAGCCAGGAATGGCACAGCACGGCGTCGGCCTGCTCCTCGGGGAAGTACAGGGCGAAGAACTCCCGGGCCTGCGCCAGGGAACGGTCGCAGGCGGACGGCGTCAGCGGGCCGCGGAAGTCGGGTATGTGCAGGTTCAGGCAGGGTGTGCCGGGGGCCGCGTCCAGACCGGCCGCCGCGATCACCTGCGCGGTGCGCTGCCCGAGTCCCGCCCGCTCGAACTGCAGCCGCCCCAGCTGGTACAGCTCCCCACGGAAGTGATGGGCGAGCCAGCCCGGCGACTGCACCCCGGCCCTGCCGTGCCGTCTGCGGTGCACCGCCAGGTGACGGCCCAGGTCGGCCAGGGTGCGCCGGGAGATCTCGGCCGGGATGCCGCGTTCCCGGTGGTAGGCGAGGGTGTACGGGAGCGCGGCGACGAAGACGTACACGGCGAAGGTGCCGTGCAGCGCGGGCGGAGCGGATGCGAGCAGCTCGGCCAGGTCGGGCGTGCGGCCCGTCTCACCGAGGTCCCGGAGCAGCTCCTCGACGCCCTCCTCGAGGAGGCGCCGCGTCCCCGGGTCGCCCGTCACCGTGCGCCGCAGCGCGACCAGTTCGTTGATCTCCTCGTGCGGCACGGCCAGGTCGAGGAGCACTTCGGGCAGGTCGTCGGCGTCCGGCAGCACGGCGCATCCCCCTTCGGCGAACGTCGTTGATGAACGCCCCCGACGAAGAGTACGTTGCTAGGAGGAGTGGTGAGCCGATGCGTACGGGCAGTGAGCCGGCGACCGCGCGCAGTGCGCTGCGAGCGCGCTTCTGGCTGAGCGTGTGGGGGCTGGTCTGGGCGATCTTCGGCACCGCGGTGTTCGCGCTCGTCGGGCTCCCCGGCTGGGCGGCCGCCTGCGGGGTGCTGTGGCTGGTGGCCACCATCGACATGGCCATGATCCTCAGGCACATCCGGCAGGGCCCGCACTACCAGCCGGGCCGGGACGTACCGCCGTACCGGCCGGTGGACAGCGGCCCGCCCCACCCACGGCCGAGCAGCCGGCCCTACACGCCCCCACCCCGGCCCCGGCACCCTTGACGGCGGCCTGCGCACGCCTCGGTGCGGGTCCTCGGCGCACCCCGGCACGGACCCACCCGTCAACCCGGACTGCTCAGCGCGCCCCGGCGCGGACCTGCCAGCACGGACTCCTCAGCCCGCCCCAGCGCGGACCTGCCAGCACGGAATCCCCGGCGTGGACCCGCCGGCACGGAATCCCCGGCGTGGACCCGCCGGCAGTCAGGACTCGAAGCCGGCCGCCTTGACGTACTCCGGGTTGGGGTCGAGCGCCGCGGCCAGCCGGAAGTGGCGCTTGGCCTGGTCGGCGCGGCCCTGGCGCTCGTAGGTGCGGGCGAGCGCGAAGTGCGCGAACGCGTTGTCCGGCTCACGCTCCAGCACGATGGTGAACTCGAGTTCGGCGGGCCGCAGTTGTGCGGCCGCGAAGAAGGCACGCGCGCGCAGCAGCCGGGCCGCGGTGTTCTCGGGATGTGCGGCGATGACTCCGTCCAGCAGCTTCACCGCACCCCGCGGATCCCGCGCGTTGAGCAGCTGCTCGGCGGCGCGGAAGTCTATGACATGCGTCTCCGGAGTACGTCCGGTCGAACCGCTGGTCTCGGGCACGGCAAAGTCCTTCCCTCACTGCGGGGGTTCAACGCCCCGACGCGAAAGGCTATTCCGCGCCACCGTCGCGCAACCACCCGTCCCCGGATGCCGCCCGCGGCTCGCGTGCCCGGCGCACGAGGTCTTCCCAGACCTCCGTCACGCGCTTGCGCAGCGCGTCCAGGGGCATGTCGTTGTCGATCACGATGTCCGCGATCTCCCGGCGCTGCTCACGGGTGGCCTGCGCGGCCATGCGCGCGCGTGCGTCGTCCTCGGTCATCCCGCGCAGTCGGACCAGCCGGTCGAGCTGGGTCTCGGGGCTCGCGTCGACGACGACGACCAGGTCGTACAGCGGCGCCAGGCCGTTCTCGGTGAGGAGCGGCACGTCGTGGATCACGACGGCGTCCTCGGCCGCAGCGCTCTCCAGTTCGAGGGAGCGGGCGCCCACCAGGGGATGCACGATCGAGTTGAGAACGGCCAGCTTCTCGGGATCGGCGAAGACGATGGCGCCGAGTCCGGGCCGGTCCAGACTGCCGTCCGCGGCGAGGATCTCCTCGCCGAAGGCCTCCACCACGGCCGCGAGCCCGGGCGTGCCGGGCGCCACGACCTCGCGCGCGATGCGGTCGGCATCGATCAGCACGGCCCCGTGCTCCACGAGCAGCCGCGACACCTCGCTCTTGCCGGCACCGATGCCGCCGGTCAGGCCCACTTTCAGCATGAGCGGAAGCTTAGGCCCTGCCGCTGACAGGGCGACCCCCGGCGTCGGCCCAGCGGCCGAGCCGGCCGGCCGTGTCTAGTTCTCGCCCTCGCGCTCCGCGAGGAAACGCTCGAACTCCCGCCCGATCTCGTCGGCGGACGGAATCTCGACCGGTTCGGCGAGCATGTTGCCTCGGGTCTCGGCGCCCGCGGACGCGTCGTACTGGTGCTCCAGGCCCTGGACGAGCGAGGTCAGCTCCTCGTCGCCCTCCTGGATCTGCCGGTCGATCTCGGTCTGCGTGCGGTGCGCCTCCGTGCGCAGGGAGTGCGCGATGCCCGGCAGCACCAGCCCGGTGGCGGCGGTGACGGCCTCCAGGACGGTCAGCGCGGCGTCCGGGTACGGCGAGCGGGCGATGTAGTGCGGGACGTGCGCGGCGACACCGAGGACGTCGTGTCCGGCCTCCATGAGGCGGTACTCCAGCAGCGACTCGGCGCTGCCGGGCACCTGGGCCTCGTCGAAGGGGCTGCGGTGGCCCGGGATCAGGTCGGTGCGGTTGCCGTGCGGGGTGAGGCCCACGGGGCGGGTGTGCGGGACTCCCATGGGGATGCCGTGGAAGTTCACGGACAGGCGGACCCCGAGCCGCTCCACGATCTGCCGCACGGCGGCCGCGAACCGCTCCCACTCCACGTCCGGTTCGGGTCCGGACAGCAGCAGGAAGGGGGCGCCGGTGGCGTCCTGGACGAGGTGGACCTCGATGGCGGGCTCTTCGTAGTCGGTCCAGCTGTCCCGCTTGAAGGTCAGCAGCGGGCGGCGGGCGCGGTAGTCCACGAGCCGGTCGTGGTCGAAGCGGGCCACGACCTGGTGGGGCAGTGAGTCGAGGAGCCGGTCGACGATCTGGTCGCCGGTCTCACCCGCGTCGATGTATCCGTCGAAGTGGTAGAGCATGACAAGTCCGGCCGACTCCTGGGCGAGCGCCATGTCGACGACGGCCAGGCCCTTCGGCTCCCATGCGTACAAACCCTGCGGATCAAGCACTGTGACCGCTCCTCCTCGTGTTCCTCTTCGGCAACGTCCCCTGGGGCGTGGGCATTCCCGCGTCGGGCCGCTGATCAGCCGCCTTGCTCCGCGCACCTTGACGCCCCGTCAACTGGTCCGTACCTTCACGAAGACCGGAGTTCACATTCACGTACAACGTTCATGTATGAGATCCCATGTCCGCACGACAGGAAGGCACCCCCATGCGCACGCGTACGCTGCTCACCTCCCTGCTCGCCACGACCACCGCCGCCGGCGGCCTGCTCCTCTCCGCGAGCCCGGCCCCGGCCGCCTCGACCGTCGAGGTCGGTACCGCGGCCCAGCTCAAGACCGCGCTCGGCAGCGCGAAGCCGGGCGACACGATCCATCTCGCGGACGGCACGTACACCGGCAACTTCAAGGCGACCACGCCGGCCGGCGCCACGGCCCGCATCACCCTCACCGGCTCCCCCAAGGCCGTACTCACCGCGAGCGGCGGCTACGGCCTGCACCTGAACGGCGCGTCCTACTGGACGGTCAGCGGGCTGACCGTGACCGGCGGCCAGAAGGGCATCATGATCGACTCGGCCAAGGGTGTCGTGGTGGACGGCGTCACCGTGCACGGGCTCGACATGGAGGGCGTGCACTTCCGCAACTCCAGCACGGACGGCGTGCTCAGGAACTCGAGGATCTACGACACCGGGAACGACGGCCGGGGCATGGGCGAGGGCGTCTACGTGGGGACCGCGAACACGCTCTCCGACAGGAGCGACCGCATCCAGATCCTGAACAACACGATCGGCCCCGACGTCGGCGGCGAGAACGTCGACATCAAGGAGGGCACGACGGGCGCACAGATCGTCGGCAACACGTTCGACGGCAGCGGGCTGACGGGCGCCAACTACGACGACTCCTGGGTCGATGTGAAGGGCGACAGCGTCCTCGTGCAGGACAACACCGGCCGGAACACCAGCAACGACGGCTACCAGACCCACACCCAGCAGTCCGGCTGGGGCTGCGGCACGGTCTTCAAGAACAACAAGTCGACTTTGACCGGCGCCACCGGCTCGACCCGGCTGGCGATCAACGTGACGAACTACGGCACCGCCTGCAGGACGACGGTGTACAGCAGCAACACGGTGACGGGCGGCAATGGCCTGACCAACATCCCGGTCACTTCCTGACACGGGCGGCGCGAACACCCCAAGGGGCGCGGGGAACTGCGCGACCAGCCACGGACGGCCGGCGGCAGAACGACGACCGGCAGGCTCCCGAACAAGCCCGAGGGGCCGCACCTCGAAAGGTACGGCCCCTCAGAACTATCGGCTAAGCCCAGCGGCTAGCGCTCAGCTCTGGCCACCGGCCAGCTTCTCGCGAAGCGCGGCCAGCGCCTCGTCCGAGGCCAGGGCACCGGAGGTGTCCGCACCCTCGGAGGAGTACGAACCGCCACCCGACGCGGCCGGAGCGGCAGCCTCGCCACCCTCGGCGGCAGCGGCAGCGTCGGCCTCGCGGGACTTGATGACCTGCTGCTGGTGCTGCTCGAAGCGGGACTGCGCCTCGGCGTACTGGCGCTCCCACTCCTCGCGCTGCTTCTCGTAGCCCTCGAGCCAGTCGTTGGTCTCGGGGTCGAAGCCCTCGGGGTAGATGTAGTTGCCCTGGTCGTCGTAGGACGCGGCCATGCCGTACAGGGTCGGGTCGAACTCGACCGAGGCCGGGTCGGCGCCGAAGGACTCGTTGGCCTGCTTCAGCGAGAGGCTGATGCGACGACGCTCGAGGTCGATGTCGATGACCTTGACGAAGATCTCGTCGTTGACCTGGACGACCTGCTCCGGGATCTCCACGTGGCGCTCGGCCAGCTCGGAGATGTGGACCAGACCCTCGATGCCCTCGTCCACGCGGACGAACGCACCGAACGGAACCAGCTTGGTGACCTTACCCGGGACGACCTGACCGATCTGGTGGGTCCGGGCGAACTGCTGCCACGGGTCTTCCTGGGTCGCCTTCAGCGACAGGGAGACGCGCTCGCGGTCCATGTCGACGTCGAGGACCTCGACGGTGACCTCCTGGCCGACCTCGACAACCTCGGACGGGTGGTCGATGTGCTTCCAGGAAAGCTCGGAGACGTGGACCAGGCCGTCGACGCCACCCAGGTCCACGAAGGCACCGAAGTTGACGATCGAGGAGACGACACCGGAGCGGACCTGACCCTTCTGGAGGGTCGTGAGGAACGTCTGGCGGACCTCGGACTGGGTCTGCTCGAGCCAGGCGCGGCGGGACAGGACCACGTTGTTGCGGTTCTTGTCCAGCTCGATGATCTTGGCCTCGAGCTCCTTGCCGACGTACGGCTGGAGGTCGCGAACGCGGCGCATCTCGACCAGGGAGGCCGGGAGGAAGCCACGGAGGCCGATGTCGAGGATGAGACCACCCTTGACGACCTCGATGACGGTACCGGTGACGATGCCGTCCTCTTCCTTGATCTTCTCGATGGTGCCCCAGGCACGCTCGTACTGGGCGCGCTTCTTCGAGAGGATCAGGCGGCCTTCCTTGTCCTCCTTCTGGAGGACCAGGGCCTCGATCTCGTCACCGACGGCGACGACCTCGTTGGGGTCGACGTCGTGCTTGATCGAGAGCTCTCGGCTCGGGATGACACCTTCGGTCTTGTAACCGATGTCGAGCAGGACCTCGTCCCGGTCGACCTTCACGATGACGCCGTCGACGATGTCGCCGTCGTTGAAGTACTTGATCGTCTCGTCGATCGCGGCGAGGAAGGCTTCCTCGTTACCGATGTCGTTGACCGCAACCTGCGGGGTGGTGGCGGTGGTCTCGGTGCTGCTCGTCATGTGGGAAAGGGCTCCGGTTACGGACAGAAAGTCGTAGGTACTGCTACGCCGGGAGCCCGTATCGCTCTGAAGAAGCCGGACAGCCAAGGAAGCGCCCCACCAGAAACTGGTGATGGCGCCTCGACAACCGAGGGGACATACAACAGATGCGAGCGCAGCCTGCTACGTCTGAGGTGCGCAGGCCCGCAGCGCAACTTGTAGCATACGGGGGCAGCCGGACATGGTCAATGCGCGAAGGCGCACACCCGGGGCGGTTCGCCGCATACCCGGCACAAGAAACGTCCCAGGAGGCCACGCAGGGCCGTGGGACCCCTTCCGTGACACTCGCCCGGTCGGGTTGCACGGAAGAGTACGACGAGGGAGCCGATCATCCAAGAGTCCGAAGCACTCGACCCTGAAGGGTTCGAGCCGGAAGCCACCCGACGTGACGCCGGGGTCGCGGAGAGCACCCGGGCCAACCGTGGCTGGTGGGACCGCAACGCCGACGAGTACCAGGTCGAGCACGGCACGTTCCTCGGCGACGACCGCTTCGTCTGGGGCCCGGAGGGCCTGGACGAGGTGGAGGCCGAGCTGCTCGGCGCCCCGGAGGACCTGAAGGGCAAGCAGGTCCTGGAGATAGGCGCGGGCGCGGCGCAGTGCGCGCGCTGGCTGGCCGCCCAGGGGGCCCACCCGGTGGCCCTGGACCTCTCGCACCGCCAGCTCCAGCACGCCCTGCGCATCGGCGGATCGTTTCCCCTGATCTGCGCCGACGCCGGCGCGCTGCCCTTCGCGGACGGCTCCTTCGACCTGGCGTGCTCCGCGTACGGGGCGCTGCCGTTCGTGGCCGACCCCCGGTTGGTGCTGCGCGAGGTGCGGCGGGTGCTGCGGCCGGGCGGCCGGTTCGTCTTCTCGGTGACGCACCCGATCCGCTGGGCCTTCCCGGACGAGCCCGGCCCCGAGGGCCTGTCGGTGTCCGCGTCCTACTTCGACCGCACGCCCTACGTGGAGCAGGACGAGGAGGGCCGCGCGGTGTACGTCGAGCACCACAGGACGCTCGGCGACCGGGTCCGGGACATCGCGGCCTCGGGCTTCCGGCTCGTGGACCTGGTGGAGCCGGAGTGGCCGGCCTGGAACACCGCGGAGTGGGGCGGCTGGTCTCCCCTGCGTGGGAACCTGATCCCGGGTACGGCGATCTTCGTCTGCGAACGGGACTGAGCGGCCTCGCCCACCCACGCCCCGCACGCACGCGTGCGGGGCGTTTTCGGTGCCGTACGACACTAGGGGCGTGATCCGTTACGACGCCCTGGACGCGCTGCCCGTCCGTGCCGCCCTGCCCGCCCTGAGCGACGCCCTGGAGGCGCACGGCACCGCCGTGCTCGTGGCGCCGCCCGGCACCGGCAAGACGACGCTGGTGCCGCTCGTGCTGGCGGGGCTGGTCGGCGGCGGTCCGGCGCGGCGGGTCGTGGTGGCCGAGCCGCGGCGGATCGCGGCCCGGGCGGCGGCCCGGCGGATGGCGTGGCTGCTGGGCGAGAAGCCCGGCGAGAGCGTCGGCTTCACGGTGCGCGGCGAGCGGGTCGTGGGGCGCCGCGCGC
Source organism: Streptomyces sp. NPDC085866 (assembly GCF_044541035.1). Taxonomy (NCBI): domain Bacteria; kingdom Bacillati; phylum Actinomycetota; class Actinomycetes; order Kitasatosporales; family Streptomycetaceae; genus Streptomyces; species Streptomyces sp. NPDC085866. Next base: position 202,341 of record NZ_JBITSQ010000008.1, on the reverse strand, counting down.
GCGTGGAGGTCGTGACGACCGGTGTGCTGTTGCAGCGGCTGCAACGGGATCCGGAGCTGGCCGGTGTCGACGTGGTGGTGCTCGACGAGTGCCATGAACGGCATCTGGACGCCGACACGGTGGCCGCTTTCCTGTGGGACGTACGGCAGACGCTGCGGCCGGAGCTGCGGCTGGTGGCCGCGTCGGCGACCACGGACGCCACGGGCTGGGCGCGGCTGCTCGGCGATGCGCCGGTGGTGGAGGCCGAGGGGGTCTCGCATCCCGTGGACGTCGTCTGGGCACCGCCCGCGCGTGCGGTACGGCCGCCGCACGGCATGTGGGTCGATCCGGCGCTGCTGGGGCATGTGGCGTCGGTGGTGCGGCGGGCCCTGGCCGAGCGGGAGGGGGACGTGCTGTGTTTCCTGCCCGGCGTGGGCGAGATCGCGCGTGTGGCCGGGCAGCTGGGCCGTCCGGGTGAGGTCGAGGTGCTGCAGGTGCACGGGCGGGCGCCGGCGGTCGTGCAGGACGCGGTGCTGGCGCCCGGGGAGCGGCGCCGGGTGGTGCTGACCACGTCCGTCGCGGAGTCGTCGCTGACGGTGCCCGGGGTGCGGGTGGTGGTCGACTCGGGGCTGGCGCGGGAGCCGCGGGTGGACCACGCGCGCGGGTTGAGCGGGCTGGCGACGGTAAGGGCGTCGCGGGCGGCCGGGCGGCAGCGGGCGGGGCGGGCCGGACGTGAAGCGCCCGGTGTGGTGTACCGGTGCTGGACGGAGGCCGAGGACGTCCGCCTGCCGGCCTTTCCGGCGCCGGAGATCAAGGTGGCCGACCTGACCGCGTTCGCCCTTCAGGCGGCCTGCTGGGGCGATCCGGACGCCTCCGGACTGGCGTTGCTGGACCCGCCGCCGGGTGGGGCCATGGCAGCGGCGCGGGACGTTCTGACGGCCGTGGGAGCGGTGGACTCCGTCGGTCGGGCCACTGAGGTCGGTGTCCGGCTGGGCCGGTTGGGGGTGCACCCTCGGCTGGGGCGGGCCTTGCTGGACACCTCCGGTGGGGGTGCCCCGGTTGTCGCTCTGCTCTCCGAAGAGGTGCCTCGGGATTACGGGGATGATCTTGCGGGTGCGTTGCGGCGTGCTCGGCATGGGGGTGACGCCTATGGGGGGCGGTGGACCGGTGAAGTACGGCGGCTGCGAGCCGTGTCGGAGGAGTTCTCCCACCCGGTCACCCATGACCGTCGGTTGCGAGTGGCGTCCCAGGCCGGACCCGGCACCGGTGACGACAGGATCGCCGGGCTCGTCGCCGCTCTCGCCTTCCCCGAGCGGGTTGCCAAGCTCGACGGTGGCTCGTATCTCATGGCGTCCGGGACCCGGGCCGAGCTGTCCGAGGGGTCGGCGCTGCGCGGCGCACCCTGGATCGTCGTCGCCGTTGCCGATCGGCCCGGTGGAAAGGGGCACGCGCGCGTTCGGCTCGGAGCCGGCGTGCAGGAGGACGTGGCGCGGGCGGCGGCCGGGGCGCTACTGGAGGAGCGGGACGAGGTGCACTGGGCCGACGGGGATGTCGTGGCCCGGCGTGTCGAACGGCTCGGGGCCGTCGAGTTGGCCGTACGGCCCCTGAAGGACGTCGATCCCGGGCTCGTGCGCGGCGCCCTCCTGGAAGGGCTCCGGCAGGAGGGTTTCGGGCTGTTGCGGTGGTCCCCGGATGCGGAGGTGCTGCGGCAGCGGCTGACGTTTCTGCGTGCGCACGCCGGGGAGCCGTGGCCGGACGTGTCGGACGAAGCGCTGCACGCGCGCGTGGACGAGTGGTTGGAGCCGGAGCTGGGCCGGGCCCGGAGGCGGGCCGATCTCGGACGGATCGACGCCGGGCAGGCGCTGGCGCGGCTGCTGCCCTGGGCGAGCGGGGAGGCCGCCCGGCTGGACGAGCTGGTGCCCGAGCGGATCGCCGTACCCAGTGGGTCCAGAATCCGGATCGACTACGGGGACCCGGAGCGGCCCGTCCTCGCGGTGAAACTGCAGGAGATGTTCGGACTGCAGGAGACCCCGACGGTGGCCGGGGTGCCGGTGCTCGTCCATCTCCTGTCCCCCGCCGGACGGCCCGCCGCCGTCACCGCCGACCTCGCCTCCTTCTGGAAGGACGGCTACAAGGGCGTGCGCGCGGAGCTGCGGGGGCGCTATCCGAAGCATCCGTGGCCCGAGGACCCGGCGACCGCCGAGCCCACCCGGCACACCAACGCGCGGCTCAGGCGCTGACCGGTTCGGGCTCCGTCGCCCGTGCGGGTGCCGGGTCCTCGGGGCGGCGGCCACGCGCCTCCAGGTAGAGCGAGAGCGCGAGGAGCAGCAGGCCGAGGCTCAGGAAGCCCCAGGGCAGGTAGGAGGTCATCAGCAGGACCAGGGTGCGGTTGTGCTCGACCAGGGCGACGGTGTGCTCGATGTAGTCCTCGCGCATCTTCACGTCCCCGGCGAACGCGGTCACCTTGGCGCGGCCGCCGAGGAGGGTGCCTCCGCGCAGCTCCTCCTTGTGGAGCTCCTCGCCGTAGACGGGCGCTCCGGTGACGGGTTCGACCCAGAACTTCCGGACCGTGCTGTACCAGCGGGTGGTGCCGGTCTTGGCCACCGACTCGGGAGTGATGCCCTCCACCGGCATGGTCTTGGGCATGGCGACCTTGGTCCAGGGGATGGTCTGTTCGAAGTAGTAGACCTTCAGGCCGCGGAAGGTCCGGGTGCCCTTGTAGTGGATGGGGCTGGTGGTACGGGTCTGCGCGTCGAAGTACTCGTAGTCGCGCTTCTGGGTCAGGAAGGGCCACTTGAACTCGATGCCGTCCCGCTTGACCGGGTCGCCGTCGACGGACTCGCCGGTGGCGTGGACGGGGTCCTGGCTGTGGGCGTCGAAGATGTAGCGCTCCGGGATGCGGGAGATCATCTTGCCGTCGGGGCCCTGGAGGTAGGACAGCCCGTCCCAGACGACGACGGGCCGTCCCGCGGTCTTCTCGATCCGCTCGGCGGCCTCCACGTTGCCCTTGAGGGTCTGCACGATGGTCACCTTGGAGACCTTCTTCGCGCTCATGGTGCCGTAGTCGAGGAGGGTCGCGTCCTTGGCCTCCAGGACCATGTCCTGATACTGGTTCGCGGGGATCCTGGCCAGGCGCGGGAAGGCGTACCAGCGCAGCAGCGGGGACAGCGCCGCGAAGAACACGGCGCAGGCGAGCAGGACCAGGCTTGCCTTGCGGCGCATTCCGGCCTCCCTCCCGGACGGGCGCTGCTACGGGTGCGCGGGCACCGTCGTCAGCAGCGGTTTGGGGGACGTCCGGCCCGTCGGCGCGCCCATGGCGGTGATCGCGAGGACCAGGGCGAGCGCGAGGGCGAGACCGGTCGCGGCGGCGATCAGGGCGCGCATGCGGGGCCTCCCGGCGGACGTTTCCTGATGGGTCGTCAGGTGCGGCACCGTAGCAACGCGCGCGCGAGATGAGAACACGTCGCGCACACAGACAAGGGCGCCCCCTCCGCCGTGGCGGAAGAGGCGCCGTGTTGCCCTGGGTCGAAGTCCGTGCCGTCAGGAGGTCGCGGAGGGGCTCGGCGAGGGGCTGGCCGAGGCGTCGGCCGCGGCGACGTCCAGTTCGACGGTGAGGGTCGCGCCACCGGTGGTGGTGATGCGGAGCAGGAAGGTGCCGGTGACGTCGTCCGCGTACAGCTTCGGCAGCGTGAGCAGGCCCTTGTCGTCCGTCTGGAGGCCTGTGAGGGTGCGTACGACCTTGCCGTCGGCGTCCTTGAAGTAGGGGCCCTTGTCGTTCTCGGTGGCGTCGTCGGCGGACTTGATCAGGGTGGCGGTGGCCGCGACCTTGTCGGCGACGGTGCCCTTGTACGTCGCCTTCACCTGGACCTGGTCGGCGAACTCGCCGCCCGGGGTGCAGGTCAGCGGGGTGTCGCTGGTGCGGGCGAGGGTGTCGGCGGCGCGTGCGGTGACGGTGGCCGTGTAGTCGACGCCCTTGGCCTTGTGGCCGACGACAGCGGTGGTGATCTTGAAGTTGCCGGTCTTCTCGCCCGCCTCGAGCACCGGTGCCGGCGCCACGCCCTTGGCGTCGGTGGCGATCGTGGCCACGGTCTCGCCGCCGGCGAAGGTGGCGTCGGTGTCGCCGGTGATGGTGAACCGGATCCGGACCTTGCCGACGGCCGCCCCGGCCTTCGTCTCCGCGCGGGTGCTGATCCGCTGGGTGAACGCGTCGCCGGCCATCGCGGTGAGCTTCGCCGTGCCGGTGCTCGCGTCCTCCAGGTGGTCCACGGTGTCGGAGGGGGTGGGCGGCTTCGGCGGCGCCGGCGGCTTCGGGTCGTGGTGCCCCTTGCCGCCGCCGGGCTTGCCCGGCTTGGTCTTCGGCGGGTCGGAGGGCTTCGTGGTGTGCTTCGAGCCGTCGTCGCTGCGATGGGACGGCACGCCGCCGGTGCCGTCGGGCACGGAGTGGCTGCCCTTGCGGTAGTACTCCAGCCAGTTCAGGACCAGGTTCAGGTAGTCCTGCGAGTTGTTGTAGCTGAGGATCGCGCTGTGCAGACCGGCGTCGCCGGACAGATCCCAGTCGTTGCGGCACAGGTAGTGACCCGCGGCGAGCGCGGCGTCGTAGACGTTGTTCGGGTCCGCCTTGCCGTCGCCGTTGCCGTCGCGGCCGGCCCAGGCCCAGGTGGACGGGATGAACTGCATCGGGCCGACGGCCTGGTCGTAGGTGCTGTTGCCGTCGTACTCGCCGTGGTCGGTGTCCTTGATGAGCGCGAAGCCGTTGCCGTCGAGCTGCGGGCCGAGGATCGGGCTCAGCGTGGTGCCGTCGGCGTCGACGCGGCCGCCGCGGGCGTGGCCCGACTCGACCTTGCCGATGGCGGCCAGGAGTTGCCAGGGCAGGTTGCAGCCCGGCTTGGAGGTGCGCAGCTCGGCCTCGGCCTTCTTGTAGGCGTCGAGGACCGTCGCGGGGATACCGGCCTCGGCCGGGCCCCGGGAGACGGGCGTGCCGATGGTGGGCGACGGGCTGGGGTTGGGGCTGTTGAGCGGCGGCAGGTCCGTGTAGTACGGCGAGTTGCCGGTGGCGTTGCCGTCGGCGGCCAGGTCCGGTACCGGGGCGCTGGCGCCGGCCGCGGCCTGTCTGCCGTGGTCCTCACCGGGGGCTCCCGGAGCCTGGGACGCGGACAGAGCCGCGACCGCTGCCGCGGCCACGGCGGTGGTCGCCGCTCCCTTGCGCAGCCGCCTGCCGATGTGCGCCGCCATAGAGTGAACCCCTCCCGTGAACGCCCGCGCGTCCGTCTCCGTCTGTGTGCCTCGCTCTGGTCTGACGGTCGACCCGGTGCTCTGGTTGCCCCTGTTCCGTCTTTCCATCCACGTGACGTACGTTCGAACGTGCGCCCGGCACCGCGACCCAGGTGACCCTACGACACCTTCCTTGAAGCGGGCACGGGTTCGCGCCCGGTTTTCACCGGTTGGCCAACTTCCGTTGGTGTGGCGGGCGTCGGACGGTACTCACGCATACTGGACGGGCATGATCACCGGTTCCGGTGCCACGGCCGACGACCGCTCCAGGGGGCTCTGTTGCCGTTCACGCTCAGCCATGCGGCGGCCGTGCTGCCCGCCATCCGCCGGGACGGCGGCGGCCGGGGCCGGCTGGTGCCCGCGGTGCTCGTCGCGGGCTCCTTCGCGCCCGACATGACCTACTACGCCTCGAGCGTCCTGCCGGGCGGCATGGAGTTCGGGGCGGTCACGCATTCCTTCGCCGGTGTGGCCGGCGTCGACGTGCCCATCTCCTGGGCGCTGGTGGGGTTGTGGCTGCTCGTCCGGGAACCGCTGGTGGCCCTGCTGCCCCGGGCCCGGCAGGGGCGACCGGCCGCTCTGCTGCGCTGCGGTGCGCCACGCGCCCATGTACGGGCCGCTTCGGTGCTGTGGTGGTACGTCTCCGCGGTTCTCGGCGCGCTGACGCATGTCGGGTGGGACGCGTTCACGCATCACGACCGGTGGGGGTCCCGGCTGGTTCCGGCCCTCGGGCGGGGCCTGGCGGGCATGCCGCTCTACTCGTGGCTGCAGTACGGCACGTCCGCGGTGGCCGCCGTGGTGATCGTCGTGTTCCTGGTCCGCGCGCTGCGGCGGGCGCCGGCCGGCGAGCCGGTGGGGGTGCCCGTCCTGTCCGTACGGGACCGTTGGTGGGCCACCGCCGTGCTCGGCGGCTGCGCCCTGGCGGGAGCGGTGCAGCGGGCGACGCGGTGGTCGGAGTACTGGGGCGCGAACGCGCAGCCCTGGGACCTGGTGCCCACCCTGTGCTTCGGTGTGGGCGCCGGGCTGGTCCTCGGGGTGCTGGTGTACGCGGTCGGGGTCAGGGTGTGGCGCCCTGCTCCGGTTCCGGGCAGTCCCGCGGCGTCGGCCGATGCGCGCCGGGACCGGTCGGCCGCTCGATGACCGGGGCCACGAACACGGTGAGGGTGCGCCGGGGCCGCGCTCTCGGGATGAGGGTGAGCAGCAGCGCGAGGTAGCCGCGGGCGAGATCGGGCCAGGCGCGCCAGTCGGGGGCGTGGCGGGTGCGGGCGGCCAGTCGGCGCCGGAGGTCCACCGCGGCCCTGCGTACGGTCGTGGCCAGGTCGGCGGGGATGCGGGCGGTGCTTGCGTCGGCCGCTAGGGCCGGGACCGGCGAGGCGGGCGTGGCCCGGTCCGAGGCGGTGTCCGCCGGGGCCGGGGTGCGGCCCTGCGCCTCGGGCGTCCGGCGATGGAGCATGCGTATACCCATGCTCGCAGTGTTGCGGTTGCGGGGCTCGGGGGGCGTTTTGGCGGGGGCCACGTGAGTGAAACACCCTCCGGGGGTTCGGCCGGGACGGGTGCCCGCGGGTGGGGTGGCCGTGGAGGTGCGGTGGGATCGGTGGGTTCGGCACCGCGGGAAGCGCCGATGGGGGTTGATCGCCGTCGCGGCGGAGAAGTGACTGGCCCCCGGTGTGGAAAAAGCGACCGTCGGACGGCGGAGGGGCGTTGTCCAGCCCTTGGCTGAAAACGCCCCTCCGCTGAGTCACCGAAGGCTAGTGCGCCGCCGACTCCCAGTCCGGGCCCACGCCCACCGAGACGTCGAGCGGGGCCCTCAGGTTGACCGCGTTCGCCATCTCGTGGCGGACGATCTCCTCGGTGGCCTCGCGCTCGCCGGGGGCGATCTCCAGGACGATTTCGTCGTGGACCTGGAGGAGCATGCGGGACTTGAGGTCCGCCTCGCGCAGGGCCCGGTCCACGTTGAGCATGGCGATCTTGACGATGTCGGCCGCCGTGCCCTGGATCGGCGCGTTCAGGGCCATGCGCTCGGCCGCCTCGCGGCGCTGGCGGTTGTCGCTGTTGAGGTCGGGGAGGTAGCGGCGGCGCCCGAAGAGCGTCGCCGTGTAGCCCGTCGCCCGCGCCTCGTCGACCGCCCGGCGCAGATAGTCCCGGACGCCGCCGAAGCGCTCGAAGTAGGTGTCCATCAGGGCGCGCGCCTCGGCCGCCTCGATGTTCAACTGCTGGGAGAGGCCGAAGGCGGAGAGGCCGTACGCCAGGCCGTACGACATGGCCTTGATCTTGCGCCGCATCTCCGCGTCCACCGCGTCCCGCTCGACCGAGAACACCTGGGAGGCGACCGTGGTGTGCAGGTCCTCGCCGGAGGTGAACGCCTCGATCAGGCCCTCGTCCTCGGAGAGGTGGGCCATCACACGCAGCTCGATCTGGCTGTAGTCGGCGGTCATCAGGGACTCGAAGCCCTCGCCGACCACGAAGCCGCGACGGATCGCCCGGCCCTCGTCGGTGCGGACCGGGATGTTCTGCAGGTTCGGGTCCGTGGAGGACAGCCGGCCGGTCGCGGCCACCGTCTGGTTGAAGGTCGTGTGGATACGGCCGTCGCCGGCGACGGTCTTGATCAGGCCCTCGACCGTGACGCGTAGCTTCGCCTGCTCACGGTGCCGGAGCATGATCACCGGCAGTTCGTTGTCGGTCTGGGTGGCGAGCCAGGCGAGGGCGTCGGCGTCGGTGGTGTAGCCGGTCTTGGTCTTCTTCGTCCTGGGCAGGGCCAGCTCACCGAAGAGGACCTCCTGGAGCTGCTTCGGGGAGCCCAGGTTGAACTCGTGACCGGCGGCCGCGTGCGCCTCCTTCACGGCCTGCTGCACGGCGCCGGCGAACATCTGCTCCATCGCCTCGAGGTGCGCGCGGTCGGCGGCGATGCCGTGGCGCTCCATGCGGGCGAGCAGGGCGGAGGTGGGCAGCTCCATGTCCCGGAGGAGGTCGGCGGCACCGACCTCCTGGAGGCGGGCCTCGAAGGCCTCGCCCAGGTCGAGGACGGCGCGGGCCTGGATCATCAGCGCCTCGGCCTCGGCGCCGTCGTCCGCGCCGAAGGCCAGCTGGCCGTCGGCCGCGGCGGCGGGGGCCAGCTCGCGGTGCAGGTACTCCAGGGACAGCGCGTCCAGGTCGAAGGAGCGGCGGCCCGGCTTGACCAGGTAGGCGGCGAGCGCGGTGTCCATGGCGACGCCCTCGACGCTCCAGCCGTGCTCGGCGAAGACCCGCATCGCGCCCTTGGCACTGTGGAGCACCTTGGCGCGGCCGGCGTCGGCCAGCCAGGCCGCGAACGCGTTCTCGTCGGTCTCGTCCAGCTCGGCCGGGTCGAACCAGGCGGCGGCTCCCCCGGCCGCCGCCAGGGCGACCTCGGCGACCGAGCCGGTGCCCAGGGCCCAGGTGCCGACCGTGGCGACGCCGAGGGTCCCGGTGCCGTGCTCGGCCAGCCAGGGGGCCAGCTCGCCGGTGCCGATGATCTTGCCGTCCACTTCCACACCGCCCGCCGCGACCGGGGTGGTCTCGGCCTCCTCGGTGCCCGGGTCGACCGCGAAGAGACGCTCGCGCAGCGACGGGTTGCGGATCTCCAGGGTGTCCAGGACCATCGTGACGGTCTTGCGGTCGTACGGGCCCCGCTCCAGGTCGGTGACCGTCCTCGGCAGCTCGACCCGGCGCTCCAGCTCGGTGAGACGGCGGTTGAGCTTGACCGCCTCCAGGTGGTCGCGGAGGTTCTGCCCGGCCTTGCCCTTGACCTCGTCGACGCGCTCGACCAGCTCCGCGAACGAGCCGAACTGGTTGATCCACTTCGCGGCGGTCTTCTCGCCGACACCGGGGATGCCGGGGAGGTTGTCGGACGGGTCGCCGCGCAGGGCCGCGAAGTCGGGGTACTGGACGGGTGTCAACCCGTACTTCTCGAAAACCTTCTCCGGGGTGAAGCGGGTCAGCTCCGAGACACCCTTCGTCGGGTACAGCACGGTCGTGTTCTCGGTGACCAGCTGGAAGGAGTCGCGGTCGCCGGTGACGATCAGCACCTCGAAGCCCTCGGCCTCGGCCTGGGTGGCGAGGGTGGCGATGATGTCGTCGGCCTCGAAGCCCTCGACGGCGAAGCGCGGCGCGTGCATGGCGTCGAGCAGCTCGCCGATCAGCTCGACCTGGCCCTTGAACTCGTCCGGGGTCTTGGAGCGGTTCGCCTTGTACTCGGTGAACTGCTCGGAGCGCCAGGTCTTGCGGGAGACGTCGAAGGCCACCGCGAAGTGCGTGGGGGCCTCGTCACGCAGGGTGTTGGCCAGCATCGACGCGAAGCCGTAGATCGCGTTCGTCGGCTGGCCCGTCGCGGTCGTGAAGTTCTCCGCGGGCAGCGCGAAGAACGCGCGGTAGGCCAGCGAGTGCCCGTCCATGAGCATCAGCCGGGGACGGATGCCGCCGGGGTTCTTGTCGGTCTTCTTCGATGCTGTCTCTGCCACGCCCCCGATCCTGCCACGCCCCACTGACACTCCGGGCCGCGGCGGGTTCGGCACCCGCCCACGGACACGGGCCGGACGCCCGCGGATCCCGGCTGGAACCCCCGCAGCCCCCCGCTGGAACCTCGCAGACCCCGGCGCAGGCACGGCGCCCGTCGCCCGGCAGGACCGGGGCTCACCGCTGTCGGTGCCCCGTGGGAGGATCGGAGGCGTACTTCTCACACGCAGTCGAAGGGGACCGTGCGATGGCGACCAAGCCGCCCAAGGGTGATCCGGTTCAGGACGCGCCGCAGGTCGCGGAGCCGAAGCACGCGGCGGCGGGGCTGCCCGCCATCGGGCACACCCTGCGCATCGCCCAGCAGCAGATGGGTGTGAAGCGCACCGCGCTGACCCTGCTGCGGGTGAACCAGAAGGACGGCTTCGACTGCCCGGGCTGCGCCTGGCCGGAGCCGGACCACCGGCACAAGGCGGAGTTCTGCGAGAACGGCGCGAAGGCGGTCGCCGAGGAGGCCACCCTGCGCCGGGTCACCCCGGAGTTCTTCGCCGCGCACTCCGTGGCCGACCTGGCCACCAGGAGCGGGTACTGGCTGGGACAGCAGGGGCGGCTCACGCATCCCATGCATCTCCCCGAGGGCGGAGATCACTACGAACCGGTGAGCTGGGAGCGTGCCTTCGACATCATCGCCGAGGAGATCTCCGCCCTCGGCTCCCCCGACGAGTCCGTGTTCTACACCTCGGGGCGGACCAGCAACGAGGCCGCGTTCCTCTACCAGCTCTTCGCGCGCGAGCTGGGCACGAACAACCTGCCCGACTGCTCGAACATGTGCCACGAGTCGTCCGGCTCGGCGCTCTCCGAGACGATCGGCATCGGCAAGGGCAGCGTCCTGCTGGAGGACCTCTACAAGGCCGACCTGATCGTCGTCGCGGGGCAGAACCCCGGGACGAACCACCCGCGCATGCTCTCCGCGCTGGAGAAGGCCAAGGCGAACGGCGCGAGGATCATCAGCATCAACCCGCTGCCCGAGGCCGGCCTGGAGCGGTTCAAGAACCCGCAGACCCCGCAGGGCATGCTCAAGGGCGCCGCCCTCACCGACCTGTTCCTGCAGATCCGCATCGGCGGCGACCAGGCTCTGTTCCGTCTCCTCAACAAGCTGATTCTGGACACCCGGGGCGCGGTCGACGAGGAGTTCGTCCGCGAACACACGCACGGGTACGAGGAGTTCGCCGAGGCCGCGCGCGCCGCCGACTGGGACGAGACGCTCAAGGCGACCGGCCTGTCCCGGACGGAGATCGAGCAGGCCCTCGGCATGGTCCTCGCCTCCGAGCGGACCATCGTCTGCTGGGCGATGGGCCTCACCCAGCACAAGCACGCCGTCCCGACCATCCGCGAAGTGGTCAACTTCCTGCTCCTGCGCGGCAACATCGGCCGCCCGGGCGCGGGGGTGTGCCCGGTGCGCGGCCACTCCAACGTGCAGGGCGACCGCACGATGGGCATCTTCGAGCGGCCCGCCCCGGCGTTCCTGGACGCACTGGAGAAGGAGTTCGGGTTCGCGCCCCCGCGTGAGCACGGATTCGACGTCGTACGGGCCATCCGCGCGCTGCGGGACGGCGAGGCGAAGGTGTTCTTCGCCATGGGCGGCAACTTCGTCTCCGCCTCCCCCGACACGGACGTCACCGAGGCGGCCATGCGGCGCGCGCGGCTGACCGTGCACGTGTCGACCAAGCTCAACCGCTCGCACGTCGTCACGGGCGCGCGTGCCCTCATCCTGCCGACGCTCGGCCGTACGGAGCGCGATCTGCAGGTCGGACCGAACGGGAAGAGCACAGAGCAGTTCGTCACCGTCGAGGACTCCATGGGCATGGTGCACGCCTCGCGCGGGCGGCTCGCGCCGGCGAGCCCGCAGCTGCTGTCCGAGCCGGCGATCGTGTGCCGGCTGGCGCGCCGGGTGCTCGGCGCGGACAGCAAGGTGCCGTGGGAGGAGTTCGAGAAGGACTACGCGACGATCCGCGACCGCATCGCGCGCGTGATCCCCGGTTTCGAGGACTTCAACGCGCGTGTGGCCCGCCCGGGCGGCTTCACGCTGCCGCACGCACCGCGCGACGAGCGCCGCTTCCCGACGGCGACCGGCAAGGCGAACTTCACGGCGGCGCCGGTGGAGTACCCGGAGCTGCCCGAGGGCCGGCTGCTGCTGCAGACACTGCGCTCGCACGACCAGTACAACACCACGATCTACGGCCTGGACGACCGCTACCGGGGCATCACCAACGGCCGCCGGGTGGTGCTGGTGAACCCGGAGGACGCGCGGGCCCTGGGGATCACCGACGGGTCGTACGTGGACCTGGTGGGCGAGTGGAAGGACGGCGTGGAGCGGCGGGCGCCCGGCTTCCGTGTCGTGCACTATCCGACGACGCGGGGCTGCGCGGCGGCGTACTACCCGGAGACCAACGTGCTCGTGCCGCTGGACGCCACCGCCGACACCAGCAACACCCCGGCCAGCAAGTCCGTCGTGGTCCGCCTGGAGAGTGCGCCGGAGGGCCGCCCGGAGACCCGGCCGGAAGCCCGTCTGGAACAATCGGCGACCGACTGAGCGTTCGCTCAGCCAAGAGACAGGCGTACGACGAACGGAGCCGGGCCCATGGGCGAGCAGCAGCAGGTGAAATTCCCGCAGGAAGTCATCGACGAGTACGCCGCGCTCGGTGTCGACCTGCCCGCGCTGTTCTCGGCGGGCCACCTCGGGACGCGGATGGGCGTGCAGATCCTGGAGGCGTCGGCGGAGCGGGTCGTCGGCACGATGCCGGTGGAGGGCAACACCCAGCCGTACGGGCTGCTGCACGGAGGCGCGTCCGCGGTGCTGGCGGAGACCCTGGGCTCGGTCGGCTCCATGCTGCACGGCGGCAGCTCGAAGATCGCGGTCGGCGTGGACCTGAACTGCACGCACCACCGCGGGGCCCGCTCGGGCCTGGTGACCGGCGTGGCGACGCCGGTGCACCGTGGGCGGTCGACGGCGACGTACGACATCGTGATCAGTGACGAGGAGGGTCGCCGGGTGTGCAGCGCCCGGCTGACCTGCCTGCTGCGCGACGTGCGGGCCGGTGACGAGGCGCACGTCCGGCCCGCCGGCGACTGAGAGCGTCCCCGCCGCCCCGTTGCCCCCCGCCGTCCCTCCCCCTTAGCTTCGGCACATGGGACGGCATGGGGGCCCCCGGCCGGGGGTGAGGTTCCTGGTGCTCTCGCTGGCGCTGCCGGCACTGCTGTGGACGACGAGCTGCGGCGGGACGGGCGGCGCCGGGCCGGGTGCGGGCGGCGCCGGCGCCCCCGGGCGCTCGGCCCGCGGCTCGGCCACCGCCTCCGCGTCGCCGGCCTCCGACGCGCAGCTGTGCGCGAGGATCGTCGCGTACTGGTCGCGGAAGGTGCTCGACAGCGGCACCTACGGCGACTACCAGTCCATGGGGCTGTCCAACGCGCAGTACGAGATCCTGCGTGGCGTCGTGGACGCGGCACGGGCGGCCGAGCGGCGCCAAGGGGCCGCTGCCGCCGACGAGTTGATCGACCGTCGGGCCCGCAGCGCCTGTGCCGAGCGGTACCGGCACGGAGCCCCGAGCGGAGGTCCGTGGCAATGAGCGGCATCGGCCCCCTGGAGCCCGGCGAGGGCACGCAGGCGTGGGACACCGCGCCGCAGGCGCCCCGCGGCCGCAGGCGCGCACTGCTCTCGTCCGTGTACGCCCGCCACCGCCGGGCCGCCCTGGCCCTCGCCGCCGTCGCGCTCCTGCTCGCGGGCGGCGGCTATCTCTACGCGTCCCGCCCGCAGCAGCCGCCACCGCCCCAAGTGCCTTACCCCGCCCAGGTGGTGACGATGTCGTACCTGCGCGAGCGGGCCGCCTCGCCCGGCGCGCCGGCCCGCAGCTTCCGCTTCGAGGTGCTGTTGAGCGTGGAGTCGGGACCGCCGGTCACCGTGACCCAAGTGGCCCAGCCCTACGCCGGTCTGTCGGTGGCCGCGGCGCCGCATGTCCCCTTCCGGACAAAGGCAGGCGCTCCCCGCAAGATCACCATTTCCATGCAAGTGACGGAATGCGGAAAGGTTCCGAAGGACGCCGGGATGCCTTTCCTGGAAGTAACTCTACGTAATACGCGCGCAATCCAGATTCAGAGTTTCATCCTCGGCCCCCACTACGCACAGCACCTCTCGCACGCCCTGAAAGTCGCCTGCAGCAACAGTGGCAGGTAATCACCAAAACCCTTGAGACACCTGAACCGATCACGGTGAGTCCTGCGGGTTCTCACAATGCGGACGGGGCGAATCGGCCGGAATTCCGGCGTACCCCCCACGGTGTACCGCTCTGCATTACCTCGTGTCATAACAAGAGCGTCACAGCATTGGTCAGACCCTCCTCCACGTTCCCCACACACGCCTAGAGTCACGGCCAGTCACCGCGCAGTCGGATTCTCACTTCGGCCAGGCGCGAGCGGCTCGACCGTTTCCACGGGGATGCGGTCGTCGATCGGAAAGGACTGATCGTGCGTCAACGTTCGCTCATCGCCATCACCGCCGCCCTGGCGGCGGGTGCACTCACCCTCACCGCCTGCGGCTCGCGCGACAGCGGCGACAAGGGTTCGGACTCCGGCAACGGCGGCGGCACCACCGTCACCATCGGCGTCGACGCCCCGCTGACCGGCGACCTGTCCGCACTCGGTCTGGGCATCCGGAACTCGGTGGACCTCGCGGCCAAGACGGCCAACAAGAAGAACTACGTCAAGGGCATCACCTTCAAGGTCGAGGCGCGCGACGACCAGGCGCAGCCCTCCTCGGGCCAGACGAACGCCACCGGGTTCGTCGGCGAGAAGGACGTCCTCGGCGTCGTCGGTCCGCTGAACTCCTCCGTGGCCCAGTCGATGCAGAAGGTCTTCGACGACGCCAAGCTGGTCGAGGTCTCCCCGGCCAACACCAGCCCGGACCTGACCCAGGGTCCCGACTGGCGCAAGTCGAAGTCGCGCCAGTACAAGTCGTACTTCCGCACCGCGACCACGGACGCCATCCAGGGCCCGTTCGCCGCCCAGTACGTCTACAACAAGGCCAAGAAGACCAAGGCCTTCGTCATCGACGACAAGAAGACGTACGGCGCCGGCCTCGCCGGGACGTTCACCGACGAGTTCAAGAAGCTCGGCGGCAAGATCGTCGGCACCGAGCACATCAACCCCGACACCAAGGACTTCTCCGCGGTCGCCACCAAGGTGAAGAACTCCGGTGCCCAGGTGGTCTACTACGGCGGCGAGTACCCGCAGGCCGGTCCGCTCAGCAAGCAGATCAAGGCCGCCGGCGCCAAGATCCCGCTGGTCGGCGGTGACGGCATCTACGCCGACGACTTCATCAAGCTGGCCGGCGCCTCCGGCAAGGGCGACCTGGCCACCTCGGTCGGCGCACCGGTCGAGACGCTCGACTCCGCCAAGGAGTTCGTCGCCAACTACAAGGCGGCGGGCTACAAGGAGGCGTACGCGGCGTACGGCGGCTACTCCTACGACTCGGCCTGGTCGATCATCGAGGCCGTGAAGAAGGTCGTCGACGACAACGGCGGCAAGCTGCCGTCCGACGCTCGCGCGAAGATCACCGCCGCGATGCAGAACGTCTCCTTCGACGGTGTGACCGGCAAGGTCTCCTTCGACGAGTACGGTGACGCGACCAACAAGCAGCTCACCGTCTACTCCGTGACGGGTGGTGCCTGGAAGGCTGTGGAGTCCGGCACCTACAACGGCAGCTGACCCACACCCGCACCAGCCGAGCCGCGCGGGGCGCTGTTCCACTGGCGCCCCGCGCGGACTCGCATCCGGCCACATCCGTCGAACTTTCCGAACGCTCGGAGGACATGCGGTGAACGAACTGCCGCAGCAGCTGGTCAACGGCCTGCTACTTGGATCCATGTACGGGCTGGTCGCCATTGGCTACACGATGGTCTATGGCATTGTCCAGCTCATCAACTTCGCCCACGGCGAGATATTCATGACCGGCGCGTTCGGCGCGCTCACGGTCTACGCCTACATCCTTCCCGACGGCACCTCGATGTGGGTGGCCCTGCCGCTGATGCTCATCGGCGCCATCCTCGTCGCCGTCACGGTCGCCGTCGGGGCGGAACGGTTCGCCTACCGCCCCCTGCGCAGCGCACCCCGCCTCGCTCCCCTCATCACCGCCATCGGTCTCTCCCTCGCCCTCCAGCAGGCGGTGTGGGCCTGGTACCCGGGCGCCAAGTCCGCCCGCACGTTCCCGAGCATCCCGGGCGGCCCCTTCGAGATCGGCAACGTCACGATCCAGACCGGTGACATCTTCCTGGTCTGCGCGGCGCCGCTCAGCATGGCGTTCCTCGCCTACTTCGTGATGCGCACCCGTACCGGGCGCGGCATGCAGGCCACCGCCCAGGACCCGGACACCGCGAAGCTGATGGGCATCAACACCGACCGCATCATCGTGGTCGCGTTCGCCCTCGGTGCCACCTTCGCCGCCGTCGGATCCGTGGCCTACGGCCTCAAGTACGGCCAGATCGACTTCCGCATGGGCTTCATCCTCGGCCTGAAGGCGTTCACCGCGGCCGTCCTCGGCGGCATCGGCAACATCTACGGCGCCATGCTCGGCGGCCTCGTCCTCGGCGTCGCCGAGGCCCTGTCCACCGCCTACATCGCCGACATCCCCGGCATGGACAAGTTCGGCAGCCAGTCCTGGGCAGACGTCTGGGCGTTCGTACTCCTCATCCTCGTTCTGCTGTTCAGGCCCCAGGGTCTGCTCGGCGAACGCGTCGCGGACAGGGCGTGACACCGATGACCACACAGACCACCGCATCCGAGACCCCGAGCGCTCCCGCGGCCGCCCCGTCCGGCCTGATCGGCCTGCCCGCCCCGCTCGGCCGGGCCCTCGCCACCGGCGGCGGCGTCCTGACGATCCTCTCCACCTTCCTCGCCTGGACCTGGACCGCCGCGTTCCCCGGTGACCTCACCGTCTACGGCTACCCGGGCGGCCTTCAGGTCCTCGTCCTGATCGGCGGCATCCTCACCACCGTCTTCGGTCTCGCCTCCTACGGCGTCAAGGGCCTGAAGTGGCTGACCCCGGGCAGCGCCGACAGCGCCCTGAAGACGGCCGCGCTCGGCGCCTTCGCCACCGCCTGGTACACGGTCATCGCCATCAGCGCCAAGCTGGGCGGCCTGGTGAACCTGGAGGCCGGCGGCTTCATCGTGGCCATCGCCACGCTGGCGGCCCTGGTCGGCGCGCTGGCCCTGCCGTACGAGCGGCCGGCCCCGGACCTCGCCGACCCGGACGACACCGGCCTGGAGCGGTTCCGCCACCAGTCCCGGCAGAACTGGAACAACTTCAAGGCGGCCTTCGCCGCCAAGGCCCCGGCGCCGGCCCCCAAGCTGCCCGCCTACGCCGAGATCCTCGTCATCATCGCGGCGATGGCCGTCGGTCTGATCGTCTTCACCTACGGCATCGGCACCGAGTACGACCAGCTGTTCATCGGCTTCCTCATCACCGCCGGCTTCGGCTTCGGTGCCCTCGCCAAGGCCGGGCTCGTGGCCCGGGTCTCGGCGATCACCGCGCGCCACCGCAACATCACCATGGCCGGTGCCTTCGCCGCCGCGGCCGCCTTCCCGTTCACCCAGTCCGACGACCAGTACGCGACGATCGGCGTCTACATCCTGATCTTCGCCACCGTCGCGCTCGGCCTGAACATCGTCGTCGGCCTCGCTGGCCTCCTCGACCTCGGTTACGTCGCCTTCCTCGGTGTCGGCGCCTACACCGCGGCCCTGGTCTCCGGCTCGCCGTCCTCGCCGCTGCACGTCAACTGGCCGTTCTGGGCCTCGGCGCTGTGCGGCGCGGCCGTCGCGATGGTCTTCGGTGTGCTGATCGGCGCCCCGACCCTGCGACTGCGCGGCGACTACCTCGCCATCGTGACCCTCGGTTTCGGTGAGATCTTCCGCATCACCGTCCTCAACATGGACGGCACCTCGGGCCCGGACGTCACCAACGGCTCCAACGGCATCTCCTCGATCCCGAACCTGAACATCCTCGGCTTCGACTTCGGCCAGGAGCACCAGCTCCTCGGCGCCACCGTCGGCCGGTTCGCGAACTACTTCCTGCTGATGCTGCTCATCACGTTCATCGTGGTCGTGGTGTTCCGGCGCAGCAGCGACTCCCGCATCGGCCGCGCCTGGATCGCCATCCGCGAGGACGAGACCGCCGCGCTCGCCATGGGCATCAACGGCTTCCGGGTCAAGCTCATCGCGTTCGCCCTGGGCGCCTGCATGGCCGGCCTCGCCGGTTCCGTCCAGGCCCACGTCACATACACGGTGACCCCGGAGCAGTACCAGTTCGCGCACGTCGTGCCGCCCAACTCGGCCTTCCTGCTTGCCGCGGTGGTCCTCGGCGGCATGGGCACCATCTCCGGTCCGCTGGTCGGTGCCGCGCTGCTGTACCTGATCCCGGCCAAGCTCCAGTTCCTGGGCGACTACCAGCTCTTCGCCTTCGGCGTCGCGCTCGTAATCCTGATGCGCTTCCGCCCCGAGGGCCTCATCCCCAACCGGCGCCGCCAGCTCGAATTCCACGAAGAGGCAGAAGCGCCCGCCGTCCTCAGCAAGGCAGGGGCGTGACCACATGACCACCGACACCACCACCCAGGACGCCGCCCCCGGCGCTTCCGCACCCGGCGAGGTCGTGCTCGACGCCCGCGGCGTCACGATGCGCTTCGGCGGTCTGACGGCCGTGCGCAATGTCGACTTCACCGTCAACAGCGGCGAGATCGTCGGTCTGATCGGCCCCAACGGCGCCGGCAAGACCACGTTCTTCAACTGCCTCACCGGTCTGTACGTACCCACCGAGGGCGAGGTCCGTTACAAGGGCCAGGTCCTGCCGCCGAAGTCCTTCAAGGTCACGGCGGCGGGCATCGCCCGTACCTTCCAGAACATCCGTCTGTTCGCCAACATGACGGTCCTGGAGAACGTGCTGGTCGGCCGACACACCCGCACCAGGGAGGGCCTGTGGTCCGCGCTGCTGCGCGGCCCCGGCTTCCACAAGGCCGAGGCGGCCTCCCGCGCCCGCGCCATGGAACTCCTGGAGTTCGTGGGCCTGGAGGCGAAGGCCGAGCACCTCGCCCGCAACCTCCCCTACGGCGAGCAGCGCAAGCTGGAGATCGCCCGGGCGCTGGCCAGCGAGCCCGGCCTGCTGCTCCTGGACGAGCCGACCGCGGGTATGAACCCGCAGGAGACCCGGGCCACCGAGGAACTGGTCTTCGCCATCCGGGACAAGGGCATCGCCGTGCTCGTCATCGAGCACGACATGCGCTTCATCTTCAACCTCTGCGACCGCGTCGCCGTCCTGGTGCAGGGCCAGAAGCTCGTCGAGGGCGACAGCGCGACCGTGCAGGGCGACGAGCGGGTCGTCGCCGCGTACCTCGGCGAACCCTTCGAGAACGCTCCCGGCGACGAGGAGGTCGCCGAGGTCGAGGCGGCCGAGGCGCACGCCGAGGCCACGACGGACGCCGCGCCCGGCAAGGAGAACGACCGATGACCGCACTGCTCGAAGTAGAGGACCTGCGGGTCGCCTACGGCAAGATCGAGGCCGTCAAGGGCATCTCCTTCAAGGTCGACGCCGGTCAGGTGGTCACCCTCATCGGCACCAACGGCGCCGGAAAGACCACCACCCTGCGCACGCTCTCCGGCCTGCTCAAGCCGGTCGGCGGGCAGATCAGGTTCAACGGCAAGTCGCTGAAGAAGATCCCGGCCCACCAGGTGGTCTCGCTGGGGCTCGCCCACTCCCCCGAGGGGCGGCACATCTTCCCGCGCATGACCATCGAGGACAACCTGCGCCTCGGTGCGTTCCTGCGGAGCGACAAGCCTGGCATCGAGAAGGACATCCAGCGCGCCTACGACCTCTTCCCCATCCTCGGGGAGCGCAGGAAGCAGGCGGCCGGCACCCTCTCCGGCGGTGAGCAGCAGATGCTGGCGATGGGCCGTGCACTGATGTCCCAGCCGAAGCTGCTGATGCTGGACGAGCCGTCCATGGGTCTGTCGCCGATCATGATGCAGAAGATCATGGCGACGATCGCCGAGCTGAAGTCCCAGGGCACGACGATCCTGCTGGTCGAGCAGAACGCCCAGGCGGCGCTCTCGCTCGCCGACCAGGGCCATGTCATGGAGGTCGGCAACATCGTCCTGTCGGGCACGGGCCAGGACCTGCTGCACGACGAGTCGGTCCGCAAGGCGTACCTCGGCGAGGACTGACCGCCGGGGCAGTCGAAGAGGCCCGCGCCCCCTTCTCCGGGGCGCGGGCCTCTTCGTTCAGGTGCGGGGTCAGGCCTTCTTCGCGGCCTTCTTCTCCTCGTTGTCCGCGATGACCGCCTCGGCGACCTGCTGCATCGACATCCGGCGGTCCATGGAGGTCTTCTGGATCCAGCGGAAGGCGGCGGGCTCGGTCAGCCCGTACTCGGTCTGCAGGATGGACTTGGCGCGGTCGACCAGCTTGCGCGTCTCCAGCCGCAGGGTGAGGTCGGCGACCTCCTTCTCCAGCTGCTTCAGTTCGGTGAAGCGGGAGACGGCCATCTCGATGGCCGGTACGACGTCGCTCTTGCTGAACGGCTTCACCAGGTAGGCCATGGCACCGGCGTCCCGGGCGCGCTCGACGAGGTCACGCTGGGAGAAGGCGGTGAGCATGAGGACCGGGGCGATGGACTCCTCGGCGATCTTCTCGGCCGCGGAGATGCCGTCCAGCTTGGGCATCTTCACATCGAGGATCACCAGGTCCGGCCGGTGCTCGCGGGCCAGCTCCACGGCCTGCTCCCCGTCCCCGGCCTCGCCGACGACGGTGTACCCCTCCTCCTCCAGCATCTCTTTCAGGTCGAGCCGGATCAGCGCCTCGTCCTCGGCGATGACGACACGGGTCGTCAGCGGAGGCACGTGCGACTTGTCGTCGTCGGGCACGTCTACGGGCTGGGGCGACTCGGCGGTCACGGGGGCTCCTCGTTCAGGGCAGGGGTACTGCTGACAAGAGCCTACCTAGCTACGGTATGGTGGACGCGCGGAGGGTCGGGGGAAACCTTGGATTCTGCGAGCCCCGGTAGCCCAATTGGCAGCAGGCAACGGATTCAAAACCCGTACAGTGTCGGTTCGAGTCCGACCCGGGGCACTTTTCCTTGGATTCCAAGGTCACCGAATTGGCTGGGCCCCTCCGAATGAGGGGCCCTTTTCCGTGCCCTGGCCCAACCCCGGGTCCGCTATTTGGGACTGTCGTCCTCGCCGATGTGGTGCACCCGGACCATGTTGGTCGAGCCGGAGACACCGGGCGGGGAACCCGCCGTGATGACCACGACGTCACCCTTCTGACAGCGGCCGTACTTCAGGAGCAGCTCGTCCACCTGGTCGACCATGGCGTCCGTGGAGTCGACGTGCGGGCCGAGGAAGGTCTCCACGCCCCAGGTGAGGCTGAGCTGGGAGCGGGTGGCCTGCTCCGGGGTGAAGGCCAGCAGCGGGATGGGCGAGCGGTAGCGGGACAGTCGGCGGGCCGTGTCTCCCGACTGGGTGAAGGCCACCAGGAACTTCGCCCCGAGGAAGTCGCCCATCTCGGCCGCGGCCCGGGCGACGGCGCCGCCCTGGGTGCGGGGCTTGTTCCGCTCGGTCAGTGGCGGCAGACCCTTGGCGAGCAGGTCCTCCTCGGCCGCCTCGACGATCTTCGCCATCGTCCGCACGGTCTCGATCGGGTACTTGCCGACGCTGGTCTCGCCGGACAGCATCACCGCGTCCGTACCGTCGATGACCGCGTTGGCCACGTCCGAGGCCTCGGCGCGGGTCGGGCGGGAGTTGTCGATCATCGAGTCCAGCATCTGGGTGGCCACGATGACCGGTTTGGCGTTGCGCTTGGCGAGCTTGACGGCGCGCTTCTGCACGATCGGGACCTGCTCCAGCGGCATCTCCACGCCCAGGTCGCCGCGCGCGACCATGATGCCGTCGAAGGCGGCGACGATGTCGTCGATGTCGGCGACCGCCTGCGGCTTCTCCACCTTGGCGATCACCGGGAGGCGGCGGCCCTCCTCATCCATGATGCGGTGGACGTCCACGGCGTCCTTGCCGCTGCGCACGAAGGAGAGGGCGATGACGTCGAAGCCGGTGCGCAGCGCCCAGCGCAGGTCGTCCTCGTCCTTCTTGGAGAGGGCGGGCACGGAGACGGCCACGCCGGGGAGGTTCAGGCCCTTGTGGTCGGAGATGACGCCGCCCTCGATCACCCGGGTGTGGACCCGGGGGCCGTCGACGGCGGTGACCTCCAGGCAGACCCTGCCGTCGTCCACGAGGATGCGCTCACCCGGGGTGACATCGGCGGCGAGGCCGGCATACGTGGTGCCGCAGGCGTGCCGGTCGCCCTCGACGCCCTCCTCGACGGTGATGGTGAAGGAGTCACCGCGTTCAAGGAGTACGGGTCCTTCGCTGAAGCGGCCGAGCCGGATCTTCGGACCTTGAAGGTCGGCGAGGATTCCGACGCTGCGACCGGTTTCGTCGGCCGCCTTTCGCACGTGCCGGTATCGCTCCTCGTGCTCGGCGTGAGTGCCGTGGCTGAGGTTGAAGCGGGCGACGTCCATTCCGGCCTCGACCAGTGCCTTGATCTGGTCGTACGAGTCGGTGGCGGGCCCCAGAGTACAGACGATCTTTGCTCGGCGCATGATTCGAGCCTAGGCCTTACCCGCCGGTAGAGAATCCGGGCTACATGACCACTCAACAACCTTTGAGTAAAGGGCTATTGACAAGTGTTGAATTGTGCAGCCGCCCGCTCCTATGAGCGAATCTTTTTGGTCATAGCTTCTTTGTGTCCGGAATTCACAGCCGTGGCGGTACCAGTGTGAACTGGGCGCTGACCTGGGCGGTGACACGCAGTCGCGACGGCTCCAGATCGAGGGGTTCGGCCGGCTCGGCCGCTTCGGCCATGCCCATACGGCGCACACCCCGTCCGAAGGCGGCCCCGCCGGCCCGCGGCCGCTCGGCGCCGGTGTCGGCCAGTTCGACCAGGGCGGCGATCGAGGTGCCGAGGGCCTCGGCGTACTCCCGGGCCCGCTGGAGCGCCTCACCGACCGCCCGCCGCCGGGCCTCGGCATGCACCGGCGAGCCGGGACGCAGGGACCACCAGGGGCCGTCGACCCGGGTCAGCTCCAAGTCGGCCAGGCGCGTGGTCAGTTCACCGAGGACGGTGAAGTCCGAGAACTCGGCGCCGAGGTGGACCCGGCCCTGGTAGCTGCGCACCCGCTCGCCCCTGCCGCGCTCGGTGAGCTCCGGGGTGATGGAGAAGGCGCCGGTGGACAGCTCCTCCACCGCGTCCCCGTAGGACTTCACGAGGTCGAGCACGGCGGCGTTGCGCCGGGTGAGGTCGTCCAGGGTGGAGCGCCGGTCGCGGCCGCGGGCGGTCACGGTCACGCCGATGCGGGCGATCTCGGGCTCGACGTCGAGTTCGGCCTCGCCGCGGACCACGAGGAGAGGGGCGTCGGGGGTGCCGTACGGGACGGTCGACGGAGAGGTCATACGTCCCACTCTGTCACGCACCTCCCGCTTCGGCGGCCGCAGTTCACGCTTCAGGTCACCAGATCGCAACCTCTTGGACCTGTTGCCGTCAGTCATGACCAGGTCAGAATCTACGCGCGTTGTTGACCATTCGCCGAGGAGACCGAGAGATGCCTTTGAACCGCCGGAAGTTCCTGAAGAAGTCCGCCGCGACGGGCGCGGGAGTCGCGATCGCCGGTGCGGCGGCGGCTCCGGCGGCCGAGGCGGCCGAGCAGTCGACGCCCGGAAAGCACGTGAAGCGCCACTCGCTCACCGTCATGGGCACCACCGACCTGCACGGCCACGTCTTCAACTGGGACTACTTCAAGAACGCGGAGTACACCGACAAGGCGGGCAACGCCCAGGGCCTGGCCCGGATCTCGACGCTGGTCAACCAGATCCGCGCGGAGAAGGGCCACTGCAACACGCTGCTGCTGGACGCCGGCGACACGATCCAGGGCACCCCGCTGACGTACTACTACGCCAAGGTCGACCCGATCACCGCCAAGGGCGGCCCGGTGCACCCGATGGCGCAGGCGATGAACGCGATCGGGTACGACGCCGCGGCGCTCGGCAACCACGAGTTCAACTACGGCATCGAGACCCTGCGCAAGTTCGAGGACCAGCTGGGCTTCCCGCTGCTCGGCGCCAACGCGGTCGACGCGAAGACGCTGCGGCCCGCCTTCCCGCCCTACTTCGTCAAGACCTTCCACGTGCCGGGCGCCCGTCCGGTCAAGGTCGCCGTGCTCGGTCTGACCAACCCCGGCATCGCGATCTGGGACAAGGCGTACGTGCAGGGCAAACTGGCGTTCCCGGGCCTGGAGGAGCAGGCCGCGAAGTGGGTGCCGAAGCTGAAGGCGCTGGGCGCCGACGTCGTCGTGGTCTCGGCGCACTCCGGGTCCTCCGGCACCTCGTCCTACGGTGACCAGCTGCCGTACGTGGAGAACGCGGCCGCCAACGTGGCCAAGCAGGTTCCGGACATCGACGCGATCCTCGTCGGGCACGCGCACGTGGAGATCCCGGAGCTGAAGGTCACCAACGACAAGACCGGTAAGACGGTCGTGCTGTCGGAGCCGCTGGCCTACGCGGAGCGGCTGTCCGTGTTCGACATCGAGCTGGTCTTCGAGAAGGGCCGGTGGACCGTCGAGTCCGTCTCCTCGAAGGTGCTCAACTCCAACTCGGTCGCCGACGACCCGGAGATCACCAAGCTGCTCGGCGACGAGCACGCGAAGGTCGTCAAGTACGTGAACCAGGTCGTCGGCACCGCGACCGCGACGCTGACGACGGTCGAGGCCCGCTACAAGGACGCCCCGATCATCGACCTGATCACCAAGGTCCAGGAGGACGTGGTCAAGGCCGCGCTGGCGGGCACCGAGTACGCTTCGCTGCCGGTCGTCGCGCAGGCCTCGCCGTTCTCCCGCACCTCCGAGATCCCGGCCGGCAACGTGACCATCCGCGACCTGTCGAGCCTCTACGTGTACGACAACACGCTGGTCGCCAAGCTGCTGACGGGCGCACAGGTGCGGGCGTACCTGGAGTACTCGGCGGCGTACTACGTCCAGACGGCCGCCGACGCCGCCGTCGACGTGGAGAAGCTGACCAACGAGGGCGGCCGTCCCGACTACAACTACGACTACGTCTCGGGCCTGTCGTACGACATCGACATCGCCCAGCCGGTCGGTTCGCGGATCAAGAACCTCACCTTCAACGGTGCCGCGCTGGACGACGCCCAGCAGTTCGTGTTCGCGGTGAACAACTACCGCGCCAACGGCGGCGGCGCCTTCCCGCACGTCGCCTCGGCCAAGGAACTGTGGTCGGAGTCGACGGAGATCCGCACCCGGATCGCGGAGTGGGTCACCACGAAGGGCGTCCTGGACCCGAAGGACTTCGCATCCGTGGACTGGAAGCTCACGCGGAACGGCACGCCCGTCTTCTAGGTCGCGCAGGAAGGGAACCGGCCGCCCGGGACCGGCCACGCACAGGATGCGTGTCACCGTCCCGGGGGCCTTCTACCTTTCGTCCACCAGCGGGGTCAGCCGTGTCGCCTGTCTGGCCCGCGGCACCCGGGACTGCGGCTCCTCCAGTCCGTACGTGGTGAAGGACGTTCGGGTGGGCAGCGGGTACGGCTCCTTGCCCGTGAGGGAGTTGAGGATGGTGGCGCTGCGCCAGGCGGCGAGCCCGAGGTCGGGGGTACCGACGCCGTGGGCGTGGAGTCCGGCGTTCTGGACGTACACCGACCCGGTGACCGAGGGGTCGAGCACCAGGCGGAACTCCCCCTCGATACGCGGGCGTTCGCTGCTGTCGCGGCGCATGTAGGGGTCGAGTCCCGCGAGGAGGCGGCCCAGCGGGCGCTCGCGGTAGCCGGTGGCGAGGACGACGGCGTCCGTGGTGAGCCGGGAGCGGCTGCCCTGCTGGACGTGCTCCAGGTGGAGTTCGACCTTGGTGGTGGCGACACGGCCGGCGGTACGGACGCGGACCCCGGGAGTCAGGACGGCGTCGGGCCAGCCTCCGTCCAGGGTGCGCCGGTACAGCTCGTCGTGGATGTCGGCGAGGGTGCCGGCGTCGATGCCCTTGTGCAGCTGCCACTGGGCGGCGACCAGCCGGTCACGGACGGGTTCGGCGAGGGCCTGGAAGTACCGGGTGTAGTCGGGCGTGAAGTGTTCCAGGCCGAGCTTGGAGTACTCCATCGGCGCGAACGCCTCGCTCCGGCCGATCCAGTGCAGCCTCTCGCGTCCGGCGGGGCGGTGGCGCAGCAGATCGAGGAAGACCTCGGCGCCGGACTGTCCTGAGCCGACGACGGTGACGTGCTCGGCGGCGAGCACGGTGGCGCGGTGGTCGAGGTAGTCGGAGGCGTGGACGACCGGGACGCCGGGCGCCTCGACGAGGGGCTGCAGCGGGTCGGGCACGTAGGGGGCGGTGCCCACGCCGAGGACGACGTTGCGGGTGTAGGTGCGCCCCAGTGCCTCGGCCTCGCCCTCGGCGTCGAGCTGGGTGAAGTCGACCTCGAACACGTCGCGTTCGGGGTTCCAGCGGACGGCGTCGACCTGGTGGCGGAAGCGCAGCCCGGGGAGGTTCTCGGAGACCCAGCGGCAGTAGGCGTCGTACTCGGCGCGCTGGATCTGGAAGCGCTCGGCGAAGTAGAAGGGGAAGAGCCGCTCGCGGGTCCTGAGGTAGTTGAGGAAGCTCCACGGGCTGGTGGGGTCGGCGAGGGTCACCAGGTCGGCGAGGAACGGCACCTGGATGGTGGCGCCCTCGATGAGGAGACCGGGGTGCCAGGCGAAGGCGTGACGCTGTTCGTAGAAGACGGCGTCGAGTTCGGCGAGCGGGTGGGCGAGGGCGGCGAGGGAGAGGTTGCAGGGGCCGATGCCGATACCGACCAGGTCGCGCGGGGACTCGGGCTCGTGGCGTGGAGGGATGGTCATCTGGGGGTGGTTCCTTCTACGAGTTTGAGGAGCTGGGCCAGTTCGTCCGGCCGGGTGTGGGGGTTGAGGAAGGTGGCCTTGAGCCAGAGGCGGTCGTCGAGCCGGGCGCGGCCGAGGACGGCCCGGCCCTCGTGCAGCAGCCTGCGGCGTACGGCGGCCACCGTGTCGTCGTCCGCGTCGGCGGGACGGAACAGGACCGTGCTGATGACGGGCCGGTCGTACAGCTCGAAGCCGGTGTGGCCCTGGACGAGCGCGGCGAACTCCCGCGCGCGGGCGCAGACCTGGTCGACCAGGGCCCCGAGCCCGCTGCGGCCCAGCGTCTTCAGGGTGACGGCGATCTTGAGGATGTCCGGGCGGCGGGTGGTGCGCAGGGAGCGGCCGAGCAGGTCGGGGAGTCCGGCCTCGGTGTCGTCGTCGGCGTTCAGGTAGTCGGCGCGCTGGTGCAGGGCGGCGAGGTCGCGGGGCCGGGCCACGGCGAGCAGGCCGGCTGCGGCCGGCTGCCAGCCGAGCTTGTGCAGGTCGAGGGTGACGGTGTGGGCGGCTTCGAGTCCGGCGAGCTTGTCCCGGTGCCGGTCGCTGAAGGCGAGGCCGCCACCGTAGGCGGCGTCGATGTGCAGGCGGGCGCCGTGGGCGGTGCACAGGCCGGCGATCTCGGGCAGCGGGTCGATGAGCCCGGCGTCGGTGGTGCCGGCGGTGGCGGCGACCAGCAGCGGGCCGGAGAGCGCGGTGAGGGCCGCGTCGATGGCGGCCGGGTCGAGGATGCCGCCCGGGGCGGGGACGACGACCGGCTCGGGCAGGCCGAGCAGCCAGGCGGCGCGGGGCAGCGAGTGGTGGGCGTTGGCCCCGCAGACCAGCTGGACGCTGCCGCCGTGGGCCTCGCGGGCGAGCAGCAGGGCGAGCTGGTTGGACTCGGTGCCGCCGGTGGTGACCAGGGCGTCGGCGAGGCCGATCTCCTGGGCGAGGGCGCGGGTGACCTCGGCTTCCAGCGCGGAGGCGGCCGGGGCCTGGTCCCAGGAGTCCAGGGACGGGTTGAGGACACCGGCGGCGAGGTCGGCGGCGGTGGCGACGGCGAGCGGCGGGCAGTGCAGATGGGCCGCGCACAGCGGGTCGGCGGGGTCGGCGGCGCCCTCGGCCAGGGCATGCACGAGGGCGCGCAGCGCGTCGGGGTCGCCGTCGTCCGGCAGCACGTCCCCGAGGGCGTCGGTGATCCGTGCGGCGACGGCCCCGGGCCCGCCGGCCGGCAGCGGTCCGCTGCGGGCCCGGGCACCGCTCGCGAGTGCGTCTATGACGGTGTCCAGGAGCGGCCGCAGGGCTCCGGGGCCGTCGGGTCCTGAGGCGAGGGGCGGCATGCTCATGGGCTCTCCTCCGGGGCGCGGGGACATGGGGCGACCATGGGGGGCTTCCGGCTGGTGCAGGGGCCTCTGTACGGCGTCTTCCAGTTTGTATGGGAAGAGTCCCACGCGTCCGGAAAGCCCAATGATCGGAACCCGAAAGTGGGTACTGCCGTACGGGGAAAACGCGTTGGAGTGTGGTGACCTGCGGCTGACGTCGTTCCGGCGGTTGACGCGTGGATGGCCGACGTGCCCGCTGAGCGGGTGGTGGCGCGTGAGCCCGGTCCGGCGGACGCGTGCCACTGCCGAGGCTGTTCGCGGGGTGCGAGGACCGGTTCGTGGCGGCGACGGGACTGCCGTCGGGGCCGGGGGACGCGTAGCGCCTGTTGCACTCACTGCCGGAGGGCGCGAGCCCCGACGACGAGGTGCTCCTGGTGCTGGAGCGGGACGGCGTGGTCGCAGGCCTGGTGGACGCCGTACGGGTCCGTCCCGAGCCGCACGCGGAGGCGGTGGCCTGCTCCTGCCGCGCCGTGGGCACGGGGCCGTGGCCTCGGCCGAGCGCCGGTCCTGGTCCGGCGTGCCGCCCTGCTGCCGGCCGTTGCGATGCGCGGCCGATCCCCCCGCGCGGCCGAAGCGGCGCGGGGCTGGTACGGCGTGCGGCCGGTTCCGGCACGTGGCCGAACCGACCGGGCGGCCGGTCCGACGTGTGAGCGTCGGGACCGGCCGTGGGGTGTGCTCCCGGGCCGGTCCGACGTGTGGGCGGGAACCCGGCCGTGGGGTGTGCTCCCGGGCCTACTCGCCCCGTACCCGCAACGCCCGGGCCAGGTCGTCCAGTTCGTCGACCAGCTTGCGGCGGAGGGCGACGACCGGGTCGGCCTCGTGCAGGCAGGCCTCGCCGAGGGCGAGAGTCTCCGCGTCGACGGCGTGGTGCGGGAAGGCCCAGCGGCCGGCGGCGACGGCGATGGCGGGGCCGCGGCGGGCGGCGAGGGCGACCGCGTCCTCGAAGTAGCGCGGCACGTACTCGCGTACGAGGTCGGCCTGTTCGGGCTGCCAGAAGCCCCGTGCGGTGGCCGTGAACAGGTAGTTGGAGAGGTCGTCCGTGACGAACATCGCCTCCCAGGCCGCGCGCTTGGCCTCGGGGTCGGGCAGGGCGGCGCGGCAGGTGGCGGCGCCCTCCCGGCCGGTGGCGGACGGGTCGCGCTCCAGCTCGGCGGCGATCGCGGCCTCGTCGGTCGCGCCGAGCACGGCGAGCCGGACGAGGATGCGCCAGCGCAGCTCGGGGTCGAGTTCCGGCCCGCCGGGCACCGTGCCGTCGGCGAGCCAGGCGGCGATGGTGTCGGGGTGGGCGGCGACGTCGATGAAGTGCCGTGCGGCGACCAGGCGCAGGCCGGGGTTGTCGCCGTCCTCGGTGCGGCGCAGCAGGTCGCGGCAGAGGGAGCTGAGGGTGGCGAGGGCGGCCGGGCGGTCCTCGGGGCGCAGGAAGCGGTCGGCGACGTGGGTGGAGGCGAACGCTAGGACACCCTGGACGAGGGCCAGGTCGGTCTCCAGCGGGAGGTGGGCGCGGGCCGTCTCCAAGTAGGCCTGGGCCGGGAGTTCGCCGTCGCGGACGGCGTCCCGAAGGGCGTTCCACACCACCGCGCGGGTGAGCGGGTCGGGCAGCCCCGACAGGTCCGTGCGGACCACCTCGAAGGAGTCGGCGTCGAAACGGACCTTGGCGTAGGTCAGGTCACCGTCGTTGAGCAGGAGCAGCGCGGGGCGCTTGCCGATGGGCTGCGGGGCGGTCTGCGGGACGTCGAGGCCGATGCGCTCGCGCAGGGTGAGACGGCCCTCGTCGCCGAGGTCACGGTCGTAGAGGCCGACGGTGACGCGGTGCGGGCGGCTGCCCGCGTGGTCGACGGTCAGGGCGCAGGTGCCGTCGACGGACTCGATCGCCGGGGTGAGCGTGTCGACACCGGTGGTGCGCAGCCAGGCGTCGGCCCAGGCGTGCACGTCGCGCTCGGTGGCCGCGGCGAGGGAGTCGATGAAGTCGGCGAGGGTGGCGTTGGCGAACCGGTGCCGCTTGAAGTGGATGTTGATGCCGGCGAGGAAGTCCTTCTCACCGAGCCAGGCCACCAGCTGGCGCAGCGCGGAGGCGCCCTTGGCGTAGGAGATGCCGTCGAAGTTGAGCAGGGCGGCGGCGGTGTCGTCGACCGCCTCGGGCGCGACCGGGTGGGTGGAGGGGCGCTGGTCGGCGTCGTAGCCCCAGGCCTTGCGGGCGACCCCGAAGTCGGTCCAGGTGTCGGTGAAGCGGGTGGCCTCGGCGGTGGTCTGGTAGCCCATGTACTCGGCGAAGGACTCGTTCAGCCAGATGTCGTCCCACCACTTGAGGGTCACGAGGTCGCCGAACCACATGTGGGCCATCTCGTGGGCGATGACCATGGCGCGGGTCTGCCGCTCGGTGTCGGTGACGGCCGAGCGGAAGACGAACTCGTCGCGGAAGGTGACCAGTCCGGGGTTCTCCATGGCGCCGGCGTTGAACTCGGGGACGAACGCCTGGTCGTAGGAGTCGAAGGGGTAGGGCTCCTCGAACTTCTCGTGGTAGCGGTCGAAGCACGCGCGCGTGACCTCGAAGATCTCCTCGGCGTCGGCCTCGAGGTGGGGCGCGAGGGAGCGGCGGCAGTGGATGCCGAAGGGCAGGCCGCGGTGCTCGGTGCGCACGGAGTGCCACGGGCCGGCGGCGACGGCGACGAGGTAGGTGGAGATCGGCGGGGTCGGGGCGGCCCGCCAGCGGCCCTCGCCGAGGTGCTCGGTGATGCCGTTGGCGAGGACGTTCCAGCCGTCGGGCGCGGTGACGGTGAGCTCGAAGACGGCCTTCAGGTCGGGCTGGTCGAAGGCGGCGAAGACTCCCTGGACGTCGTCCAGGAACAGCTGGGTGTAGACGTACGTCTCGCCGTCGGTGGGGTCGGTGAAGCGGTGCATGCCCTCGCCGGTGCGGGAGTAGCGCATGACCGCGTCGACCCGCAGCTCGTGCTCGCCGGCGGTGAGGTTCTTCAGCGGCAGCCGTTCGTCCTGGAAGGACTCCGGGTCGAGGGGTTGTCCGTCCAGCGTGACGGCGCGCAGCTCGGCGGGCTTCAGCTCGACGAACGTGTCCCCGTCGGTCCGCGCGCTGAACCTGATCACGGTGCGGGAGTCGAAGGTCTCGTCCCCCGTGGTGAGGTCGAGCTCGATCGAGTAGCGGTGGACGTCGAGGAACTGTGCTCGGAGCTGCGCTTCGTCGCGCGTGATGACGGACATGCACGCCATGCTGCCTGATGCCGCCGACAGCGCACAGGGGTGGATCGTTACACGACATATGTCCGGTCCCGCACCCCCTGCCCGGTGTGCCCGGTGGCGGTGATCAGGCGGGCTGCCCGTTCGCGGTGTCCTCGGCGATGGACTCGTGGTGCCGGATCACCTCGGCGATGATGAAGTTCAGGAACTTCTCCGCGAACGCCGGGTCGAGCTTGGCGTTCTCGGCGAGGCTGCGCAGCCGCTCGATCTGCCGGGCCTCGCGGGCCGGGTCGGCGGGCGGCAGCTGGTGCACCGCCTTGAGCCGGCCGACCTGCTGGGTGCACTTGAAGCGCTCGGCGAGCATGTGGACGACGGCCGCGTCGATGTTGTCGATGCTCTGGCGCAGCCGCTCCAGTTCCTGGCGGACCGCGGGGTCGACGTCACCGCTACCGGTGTTCCTGATGGTCATGGGCGTCAACCCTAAGGGGCGGGGCACCTCCCGTTCACCGGCTGATCAGCATGCGATCAGCCGCCGACCGTCGGAGGATCGTCCGGATCCGGGATCCGGTCGCTCCAGCCGCCGGGAACGCTGCGGCCCTGCTGGGCGCGGAAGCGGACGGGGGCGAGGCCGACCCGGCGGGAGAACAGGCGCGAGAAGTAGGCGGGGTCGTCGTAGCCGACACGGCGGGCGACGGCGGCGACGGGCAGCTCGGTGGCGGCGAGGAGTTCCTTGGCGCGGCCCAGGCGGATGCCGAGGAGGTAGTCCTTGGGGCTGCATCCGGCGGCGCGGCGTACGGCATGGCGCAGTTCGGCGGGGGTCATGCCGTGCCGGGCGGCGTGGTCGGCGACGCTCATCGGCCGGCAGGCGTCCCGGGCCAGGGCCTGCAGCACCTGGTCGCCGTCGGGGGCGAGGTCGGCGCGGGCGCGGCGCAGGGCGACGAGGAGTTCGTGGACGGCGGCGCCGGTCTCGACCTCCAGCAGGGGGTTGCCGCGGCGGGCAGCGCGGGCGATGCGGGCGACGACCGCGCGGGGGCCGGTGGCGTCCGAGAGCGGGACGACGGGCCGCTCGGGCTCGATGTAGCCGAGTTCGGTGTAGGTCGAGGTGGCGGGCCCGGCGAAGTCGACGAAGCCCTCGTCCCAGCCGGTGTCCGGGTCGGGCCCGTAGTGGTGCGGCACTCCGGGAGTGAGCCAGAGCAGCGCGGGCGCGGTGACGGCGGTGCGGCGGCCGTCGGCGCCCTGGTACCAGCCGCCGCCCGTGCTGACCACGACGGCCACGTGGTGGTCGAGGGTGCGGGGGCCGACCGTGGGCAGCGTGCCGTGCTGGAGGCCGACGCCGAGGCAGACCAGGCCGAGGCGGTGGTGGGCGGGGCCGGGGCTGAAGAACCGCATCCAGGTCTGGTACATCGGCGCTCCTCCCGGCGTCGGCGACGGCGGACTTTTGTCCAAGCAGCGCCGATCTTCGTCCATGGCGTCGATCACCGCCAGGGCCGAGGCTTGGGTGCATGAGCGAGTTCACGGTGGGGGAATCCGACTTCCTGCTGGACGGCCGGCCGGTACGGCTGCTGTCCGGGGCGCTGCACTACTTCAGGGTGCACGAGGCGCACTGGCGGCACCGGCTGGAGATGCTGCGGGCGATGGGCCTCAACTGCGTGGAGACGTACGTCCCGTGGAACCTGCACCAGCCGGGCCCGGGCCGCTTCCGGGACGTGCGGGCGGTCGGCCGGTTCCTGGACGCCGTCCGCGAGGCCGGCCTGTGGGCGATCGTGCGGCCGGGTCCGTACATCTGCGCCGAGTGGGAGAACGGCGGGCTGCCCCACTGGGTGACGGGCGAGCCGGGCACACACACGCGTACCCGTGACGAGCGCTTCCTGTTCCACGTGCGGAACTGGTTCCACCACCTGCTGCACGAGATCGTGCCCCGGCAGACCGACCGGGGCGGCCCGGTGATCATGGTGCAGGTCGAGAACGAGTACGGCAGCTACGGCTCGGACGCGGACTACCTGGAACAGCTCGCGGAGCTGCTGCGGGTCAAGGGCGTCACGGTGCCGCTGTTCACCTCGGACGGCCCCGAGGACCACATGCTCACCGGCGGCTCGCTGCCCGGTGTGCTCGCCACGGTGAACTTCGGCTCCCACGCGCGCGCGGCCTTCGAGACGCTGCGCCGCCACCGCACCGTGGGCCCGCTGCTGTGCATGGAGTTCTGGTGCGGCTGGTTCGACCACTGGGGCGGCGAACACGTCGTACGGGAGCCCGGGGAGGCCGCCGAGGCCCTGCGGGAGATCCTGGAGTGCGGCGCCTCGGTGAACCTGTACATGGCGCACGGCGGCACGAGTTTCGGGGGCTGGGCGGGCGCCAACCGGGGCGGCGGCGATCTGCACGAGGGCCCGCTGGAGCCGGACGTGACCTCGTACGACTACGACGCACCCGTCGACGAGTACGGGCGGGCCACGGAGAAGTTCTGGCGCTTCCGCGAGGTGCTGGCCGAGTACCACCCCGACCCGCTGCCCGAACTTCCGCCCCCGCCCGCTCGGTTGGTTTCTCCGACGGAGGTGGCGCTCACCGGGTGGGCACCCATGGGTGACGTGCTGGAGGCGCTCGGCGGCGAGGAGACCGTCACCCCCGTACCGCCGTCCTTCGAGGAGCTGGGCGTCGCCCGCGGCCTGGTGCGCTACGAGGTGAGCGTGCCGGGACCGCGGCAGCCGTACCCGCTGACGGTGCGCGGGCTCAGGGATCTCGCGGTGGTGTACGTCGACGGCGAGCGGGCCGGGGTGCTCACCGAGGAGGAGGCCCGGCTGAAGGAGCCCGTCGCGGGCCCCGCGCGCGTGGAGCTGTGGGTGGAGTCCCTGGGGAGGGTGAACTACGGGCCGCGCTCCGGCGAGGCGAAGGGCATCACCGGGGGTGTCCTGCACGAGCGGCAGTATCTGCACGGGGTACGCGCGCGCGGGCTCGATCTGGACGCCTTCGACGCCGGCCTGGAGGCGGTGCCCTTCGGCGCGGTGTCCGGGGACGGCGCCCCGGGGCTGTACCGAGGTGCCTTCACGGTCCGCGGGGCCGGGGACGCCCGGCTCGAACTGCCCGGCTGGACTCGGGGGTTCGTCTGGGTCAACGGTTTCGGCCTGGGCCGCTACTGGTCCGTGGGACCACAGCGGTCCCTGTACGTCCCCGGGCCGGTGCTGCGGGAGGGCGAGAACGAGGTGTGGGTGCTGGAGCTGCAGGAGGCGGGGCCGGGTCCGTGCGCACCGAGGCTGCTGCCGGTCTGAGCGCCTGGTCCGGCGGCCGTGGCTCCTTCGAGGGCGGTCAGGCCGCCCACCGGCGAAATCCGCTCGCACCCGCCTAGAGTGGATGGCAGTTCTGGGCGTCTTAGGGGGTCGGACGTGGCGAACGGCGGACCGGTCGAGCACGGCTACCCGCATCTGGAGACGGTGCGGGCCGCGATCACCGCGCTGTACAAGCGGCTGTCGTACGACACCGTGCAGACCTTCTCGGCCAGTGTGGCCCCGGCCGACGTGGCCTTCAGCGACGCGGACGACCTGCATCTGGGTGCGCAGCGCGTGGCCCGCGAGATCGTGCGGCACTTCCGGCTGCCCGATGCCCGGCTGATCGTCGGTTTCCGGGAGATGAGCCACGCGGCCAACGTCGAACTGGCGGCGGGCCCCGAGTACTTCGTCGAGCTGAACGACCGCTTCCGCACCCACCGCAGGGACATCGGCGCGGCCCTCGCCCACGAGGTGACCCACGTCTACCTGCACCGTCTCGACCTCGCCTTCCCCACCACGGCGGAGAACGAGATCCTCACGGACACGGCGACGACCTACCTGGGCGCGGGGTGGCTGCTGCTGGACGCCTACCGCGAGGACGGCGCCTCCTCCCAGAAGCTCGGCTATCTCACCCCCGAGGAGTTCGGTTACGTCCTCGCCAAACGGGCCCGGCTCTTCGGCGAGGACCCCTCCGTGTGGTTCACCAGCCCGCAGGCCTACACGGCCTACGTCAAGGGCGTGGAGCGGGCCCGACGGGACGAGCAGCAGCCACCGCTGACGGGGGCCGGCTGGGCGGGCCGCCGCCGCTACGCCCACGACCGGCGCCACGGCGTCCCGCCCGGAGCGCCGTACACCTTCAGCCCCGACCCCGCCGGCCACCTCCACGTCTCCTTCCCCTGCCCCACCTGCCACCAGCGCATCAGAGTGCCGGTCCGGGGGCGGGTACGGGCGCGGTGCGGATTGTGCAAGACGGTTCTGGAGTGCGACACCTAGGTCTGCGGAACCTCGCTGGGGCTCCGTCCCCAGCCCCCGGTCGGACCTGTCCTTCTCGACCGCCGAGTCGGGTGACGGGTGGGCACAGGCGGGGATCCAGGGGGCGGAGCCCCCTGGCGGGCCCATTCGGCTCCGAGTACTCGGCGGCCCCTACCCCTGGGCCCCGTACACCGCCCCCGGCGGCTCCGCCTCCGCCAACAGCTTCAGCGCCGCCTCCCCCGCCTCGGCCGGAGTCCAGCGCGCCCCCTTGTTCATGCCGGGCCCGGGGCGCCAGCCCTCCATGACCGTGATCCGGCCGCCCTCCGCCTCGAACACCCGGCCGCTCACCCCGGCGCACGCGGCGGAGCCGAGCCAGACGACCAGCGGGGAGACGTTCTCGGGGGCCATGGCGTCGAAGCCGGCGGCCGGAGCCGCCATGGTCGCGGCGAAGGTGCGCTCCGTCATGCGGGTGCGGGCCGCCGGGGCGATGGCGTTGACCTGGACGCCGTAGCGGGCGAGTTCGGCCGCCGCGACGAGGGTCAGGCCGATGATCCCGGCCTTGGCGGCGCTGTAGTTCCCCTGCCCGACCGAACCCAGCAGGCCCGCCCCACTGCTGGTGTTGACGATCCGGGCGACCGGCGTGCGGCCTGCCTTGGCCTCGGCCCGCCAGTGCGCGGCGGCGTGTTTGAGGGGGAGGAAGTGACCCTTGAGGTGGACGCGGATCACGGCGTCCCAGTCGTCCTCGTCGAGGTTGACGAGCATGCGGTCGCGCAGGAAACCGGCGTTGTTGACGAGGGTGTCGAGACGGCCGTACGTGTCGAGGGCGGTCCGGATCAGGGAGGCGGCGCCCTCGCCGGTCGCGATGTCGCCGCCGTGCGTGATCGCCTCGCCGCCCGCCTCCCGGATCTCGGCGACGACGGCCGCCGCCGGGCTGTCCGGTCCGGGCACTCCGTCCGGCCCGACGCCCAGGTCGTTGACGACGACCCGGGCGCCCTCGGCGGCGAAGGCGAGGGCGTGGGCGCGGCCCAGCCCCCGTCCGGCCCCGGTGACGACGACGACTCGTCCTGCGCAGATTCCGGTCATGCCAGGCCTCCTTGGGCCTTCTTGTCGGCGGTCGCGGCGTCCAGGAAGGCGGGCCGCTCCCCGCCGCCGTGCACCAGCAGACTCGCCCCGCTGATGTAGGCGGCCGCGTCGGAGGCGAGGAAGACGGCGGCCGCGCCGACGTCCGAGGGGGTGGCCAGCCGGCCGAGCGGGACGGTGCGGCAGACCGCGGCGAGGCCGTCCGGACCGCCGTAGTGCAGATGGGACAGTTCGGTGCGGACCATGCCGACGACCAGCGTGTTGACGCGGACCTCCGGCGCCCATTCCACGGCCATCGACGCGGCCAGGTTCGCCAGGCCCGCCTTGGCCGCACCGTAGGCCGCCGAGCCGGGCGAGGGCCGGCCGCCGCTCACGCTGCCGACCATGACGACCGAACCTCGGGTGCGCCGGAGCCGGTCGTAGGCGGCGAGGGAGGCGGTCAGCGGGGTGACGAGGTTCAGCTCGATGACCCGGGCATGCCGCTCGGCGTCCGCGTCGGCCAGCCGCCGGTACGAGGTGCCGCCCGCGTTGTTGACGAGGACGTCGAGCCGGGGCAGCGCGGCGAAGAAGGCGCGGACGGCGGGCGGGTCGCGCAGGTCGAGGGGTGCGAACTCCACTCCGTCGAGGGGCTGTTCGGGGGGACGCCGGGCGCAGGCCAGTACCTGGGCGCCGGCCTGGGCGAAGGCCCGCGCGATGCCCGCCCCGACGCCCCGGGTGCCGCCGGTGACGACGACGGTCCTGCCGCGCAGCGAGTTGTCCACAGGCCCTGCCGCGGAGTTTTCCACAGGCTCTCCCGCTCGTCTTCGCCGACTGCTAGCTTCGAAGCCTCACACCTAACAAATGTTTGGTGGAAAGGCGTTGAGTGCGAAGGTAGCTGATGCGTCCATGGGTGTCTCCATGTCGGTCCCGGAAAAGGGGATTTCCGTAGTCACCGTCGACTTCCCGCCGGTGAACGCGCTGCCGGTGCGCGGCTGGTTCGCCCTGGCCGAGGCCGTGCGCGCGGCGGGCCGTGACCCGGAGGTGCGGTGCGTGGTGCTGGCCGCCGAGGGGCGCGGTTTCAACGCGGGCGTGGACATCAAGGAGATACAGGCGGCGGGCCAGGAGGCGCTGATCGGTGCCAACCAGGGCTGCGCGGAGGCCTTCGCGGCGGTGTACGAGTGCGAGACACCCGTGATAGCGGCGGTGCACGGGTTCTGTCTGGGCGGCGGGATAGGCCTGGCGGGGAACGCGGACGCGATCGTGGCGAGCGACGACGCCTCCTTCGGGCTGCCGGAGCTGGACCGGGGCGCGCTGGGTGCCGCCACACATCTGGCCCGGCTGGTCCCGCAGCACCTGATGCGCGCGCTCTACTACACCTCGCGCACGGCGAGCGCCGCCGAGCTGCACGCGCACGGCTCGGTGTGGCGGGTGGTGCCCCGGGCGCAGCTGCGGGCGGCTGCGCTGGAGCTGGCCCGCGAGATCGCCGCCAAGGACGGACGGCTGCTGCGCATGGCCAAGGCCGCCATCAACGGGATCGATCCCGTCGACGTGCGCCGCAGTTACCGCTTCGAACAGGGCTTCACGTTCGAGGCCAACCTCAGCGGACTGGCCGACCGGGTCCGTGACACGTTCGGGAAGGAGGGTGCGTAGGTGGGCGACAAGACGATGACCGCCGACGAGGTGGTCTCCCGGCTGTCCAGCGGGATGACCCTGGGCATCGGCGGCTGGGGTTCACGGCGCAAACCGATGGCGTTGGTCAGGGCCCTGCTGAGAGCCGGGATCGGGGACCTCACGGTCATCTCGTACGGCGGCCCGGACATCGGCATGCTGGCCGCGGCCGGCCGGATCCGCACACTGGTCACCGCCTTCGTCACGCTCGACTCCATCCCGCTCGAACCGCACTACCGGGCGGCCCGAGAGCGCGGGGACTTCGAGCTGACGGAGGTCGACGAGGGGATGTTCATGTGGGGGCTGCACGCGGCCGCCCACCGGCTGCCCTTCCTGCCGGTGCGGGCGGGCCTCGGCTCGGACGTCATGCGGGTCAACCCGCATCTGAGGACGGTCACTTCGCCCTACGCGGACGGGGAGACGTTCGTGGCCATGCCGGCCCTGCGGATGGACGCGGCCCTGGTGCACGTCAACCGCGCCGACCGGCTGGGCAACGGGCAGTACCTGGGCCCGGACCCGTACTTCGACGACCTGTTCTGCGAGGCGGCGGACGAGGCCTACGTCTCCTGCGAACGGATCGTCGACACGGCCGAGTTGACGAAGGAGGCGGCCCCGCAGTCGCTGCTTCTCAAGCGGCTCGCCGTGACGGGTGTGGTCGAGGCACCGAACGGCGCACACTTCACCTCCTGCGCGCCGGACTACGGCCGGGACGAGGAGTACCAGCGGGAGTACGCGTCCACGCCGTGGCCGGAGTTCGCCGAGCGGTTCCTGTCCGGGGACGAGGAGGCGTACCGGTCGGCGGTGCGGGAGTGGCGGAAGGAGCGGGAAGGATGAAGGTCACCCGCACCCCTCTTCCCCCGCCCACGCGGGCCGAGTACTGCGTGATCGCCTGCGCCGAGGCCTGGCGGGACGGCGGGGAGATCCTGGCCAGTCCGATGGGCCTGATCCCGTCGCTGGGCGCGCGGCTGGCCCGGCTCACCTTCGCGCCCGACCTGCTGCTCACCGACGGGGAGGCGCTGCTGGTCCGCCCGGACGGCACGACCGAGGGCTGGCTGCCCTACCGGCAGCATCTGGCGCTGGTGGCCGGCGGACGCCGGCACGTGATGATGGGCGCGAGCCAGATCGACCGGTACGGCAACCAGAACATCTCCTGCATCGGCGACTGGACCAGGCCCCGGCGGCAGCTGCTCGGGGTGCGCGGAGCCCCGCTGAACACGCTGAACAACCCGACGAGTTACTGGATCCCGAGACACTCCGGGCGGGTGTTCGTGGAGCGGGCGGACATGGTGTGCGGGGTGGGGTACGACCGGGCGGCGGAGCTGGGGAGCACGGCCCGCTTCCACCGCATCCCCCGGGTCGTCTCCGACCTCGGCGTCTTCGACTTCGCCACTCCCGACCACTCCATGCGGCTGGCCTCGCTGCATCCAGGGGTGAGCGTGGACCAGGTGCGGAAGGCGACGGGCTTCGCGCTCGCCGTGCCCGACGAGGTGCCGTACACCCGGGACCCCGGCGAGGAGGAGCTGCGGCTGATCCGCGAGGTCCTGGATCCGGCGGGGGCCCGCGCGCGTGAGGTGCCCGAGGGAGCGAAGGGGTGATGGAGACCGCGCTGACCCGGCTGGTCGGGGTCCGGCATCCGATCGTGCAGACCGGGATGGGCTGGGTGGCCGGTCCCCGGCTGGTCTCGGCGGCGGCGAACGCGGGGGCACTCGGCATCCTGGCCTCCGCGACGATGACCGTCGACCAGCTGCGGGCGGCGATACGGGAGGTCCGGTCGCGGACCCGGGCGCCGTTCGGGGTGAACCTGCGGGCGGACGCGGCCGATGCGGCCGACCGGGTGCAGATCATGCTGGACGAGCACGTCCGGGTGGCCTCCTTCGCCCTGGCCCCCTCCCCCGAGCTGATCACCCGGCTCAAGAAGGCCGGTGTGGTGGTCGTCCCGTCCGTCGGGGCGCGGCGGCACGCCGAGAAGGTGGCCGCGTGGGGTGCGGACGCGGTGATCGTGCAGGGCGGCGAGGGCGGCGGGCACACCGGCGAGGTGGCGACGACCGTGCTGCTGCCGCAGGTGGTGGACGCGGTGCGGATACCGGTCGTGGCGGCGGGCGGCTTCTTCGACGGGCGGGGCCTGGTCGCGGCGCTGGCCTACGGAGCGGCCGGGGTGGCCATGGGCACGCGGTTCCTGCTCACCTCCGACTCGACGGTGCCGGACGCGGTGAAGGCCCGGTATCTGGCGGCGACGGTCCGGGACGTGACGGTCACCCGGGCGGTGGACGGGCTGCCGCACCGGATGCTGCGCACGGACCTGGTCGACGCGCTGGAGCGGTCCGGCCGCATACGGGCCCTCGCCCACGCGGTACGACGGGCCTCGGGCTTCCGGCGGCTGTCGGGGCTCACCTGGCGGCGGCTGGTCCAAGACGGCCTGGCCCTCAGGCACGGCAAGGAGTTGTCCTGGAGTCAGGTGCTGCTGGCCGCGAACACGCCGATGCTGCTGAAGTCGGCGATGGTGGACGGCCGTACGGACCTCGGGGTGATGGCCTCCGGGCAGGTCGCCGGAGTGATCGACGACCTGCCGTCGTGCGCGGAGCTGGTGGAGCGGATCGTGAAGGAGGCGGAGGAGGTGCTGGCGGGGCTGGAGGGACTCAGAGGCGTTCGATGATCGTCACGTTCGCCCGGCCGCCGCCCTCGCACATGGGCGCCATCCCCGACGGCCCCCTCGCTCTGCTCGGCCCCAGGGGGCCTCCCAGGCTTCGGGAGCCTGCGCCGGACTCCGTCCGCCGAGGTGGGTGGCCGGCCTCTTCGCCGCTCTGCTCACACGCGTTCGATGATCGTCACATTGGCCTGCCCGCCGCCCTCGCACATGGTCTGGAGGCCGAACCGGCCGCCGGTGCGCTCCAGTTCGTGCAGCAGGGTCGTCATCAGCCGGACGCCGGTGGCGCCGAGCGGGTGGCCGAGAGCGATGGCGCCGCCGTTGACGTTGACCTTCTCCGGGTCGGCGCCGGTCTCCTTGAGCCAGGCGAGCACGACGGGGGCGAAGGCCTCGTTGATCTCCACGAGGTCGATGGCTTCGATGGTCAGGCCGGTCTTCTTCAGGGCGTGGGCGGTGGCCGGGATGGGCGCGGAGAGCATGCGGATGGGGTCCTCGCCGCGCACGGAGAGGTGGTGGACGCGGGCCCGCGGGCGCAGCCCGTGTTCCCCTACCGCCCGCTCGGAGGCGAGCAGCATGGCCGCGGCTCCGTCGGAGACCTGGGAGGAGCAGGCCGCGGTAATGGTGCCGCCGTCGAGGACGGGCTCGAGCGTGGCCATCTTGTCCAGGGAGGTGTCCCGGCGCGGGCCCTCGTCGACGGTGACCTCGCCGTAGGGGACGCTCTCGCGCTCGAAGCGGCCGGTGTCGATGGCCCGGACCGCCCGTCGGTGCGAGCGCAGGGCGAACTCCTCCTGGTCCGCGCGGCTGATGCCCCACTTGGCGGCGATCATCTCGGCGCCGGCGAACTGGTTGACGGGCTGGTCGCCGTAGCGGGCGCGCCAGCCGGTGCTGCCGAGGAAGGGTCCGTCGGTCAGGCCGAGGGGGTCGGCGGCCTGCCGGGAGGCGAAGGCGATGGGGATCTGGGACATGTTCTGCACCCCGCCCGCGACGACCAGGTCCTGGGTGCCGGAGAGCACGGCCTGCGCGGCGAAGTGCACGGCCTGCTGGGAGGAGCCGCACTGCCGGTCGACGGTGA
The DNA here is from genome assembly GCF_044541035.1 of Streptomyces sp. NPDC085866. Classification (NCBI taxonomy): domain Bacteria; kingdom Bacillati; phylum Actinomycetota; class Actinomycetes; order Kitasatosporales; family Streptomycetaceae; genus Streptomyces; species Streptomyces sp. NPDC085866. The sequence continues at coordinate 160,399 of NZ_JBITSQ010000008.1, read as the reverse complement.
CGCCCGGCACCTCCTCGGGCAGCCCTGCGGCCAGCCAGCAGGTGCGGGCGATGTCCCCGGCCTGCGGTCCGACCGCGTCCAGGCAGCCGAAGACGACGTCCTCCACGGCGGCCGGGTCAATCCCGGCCCGTTCCACGAGCGCCTTCAGCACATGGGCGCCCAGGTCGGCCGGGTGGACCCCGCTGAGCCCTCCCCTACGCCGCCCGACGGGCGTGCGGACCGCTTCGACTATGTAGGCCTCGGCCATGGCGACTCCCTCACAGGAAAGGGGTGTTGAGCGTGATGTCATTCGCGTACGGCGATCCCGTCCAGCACCATCGACAGGTACTGGCGGGCGATCTCCTCCGGGCTGTGCTGTCCGCCGGGCCGGTACCAGGACGCGGCGACCCACACCGTGTCCCGGACGAACCGGTAGGTGAGCCGGACGTCCAGGTCGGCGCGGAAGACGCGCTCGGCGACTCCGCGTTCCAGCGTGGACAGCCATGCCTTCTCGAACCGGCGCTGCGAGTCGGCGAGGAAGGCGAAGCGGTCCTGCGCGACGAGCTGCTTGCTCTCCTTCTGGTAGATGGCGACGGCGGCGCGGTGCCGGTCGATCTCCCGGAAGGACTCGGTGACCAGGGCCTCCAGGGTCTCGCGGGGCCCGAGCCCGGAGGCCAGGACGGTGTCGTAGCCGTCCCACAGCTCGTCCAGGAAGGTCCGCAGGATCTCCTCCAGCATCGACTCCTTGGAGTCGAAGTGGTAGTAGAGGCTGCCCGCGAGCATCCCCGCGTGGTCGGCGATGGTGCGGACGGTGGTGGCGTTGTAGCCCTGCTCGGCGAAGACCTCGGCGGCGGTGCCGAGGAGTTCGTGGCGGCGCGCCCGGGCGGCGGCGGCCGTGGGCTTCTTCGGGGCGGTCACCTGGGGCTTCTTCTTGGTCGGCACGAACCCATTGTGGTCTGCCGTTCGTCAGGGATGCTGACTGCTGACGGCGACGACCTCGCCGGTCAGGTACGAGGAGTAGCCGGAGGCCAGGAACACGATCACGTTGGCCACCTCCCAGGGCTCGGCGTACCGCCCGAAGGCCTCCCGTGCGGTCAGTTCCCGGAGCAGTTCGGCGGAGGTGACCTTCACCAGGTGGGGATGCATGGCGAGGCTGGGCGCCACCGCGTTGACCCGCACCCCGTAGGCGGCCGCCTCGATCGCCGCGCACCGGGTCAGCGCCATCACGCCGGCCTTGGCGGCGGCGTAGTGGGCCTGGCCGGCCTGGGCGCGCCAGCCGACGACGGAGGCGTTGTTGACGATCACCCCGCCGCCGGTGTCCCGCATGGCGCGCAGGGCTGCCCGGGTGCAGCGGAAGGTGCCGTTCAGCGTGACGTCGAGGACGCGGGACCACTGCTCGTCGGTCATGTCGACGAGGTCCGAGGTGCCGCCCAGCCCCGCGTTGTTGACCACGATGTCGAGTTTTCCGTGCTCCCGTACGGCCGCCTCGAAGAGCGCGCCCACCTGGGTCTCGTCGGTGACGTCGCAGGGCACCGCGGCCACCGCGCCCGGGAACTCCCGGACGAGGCGGGCCTCGTGCTCCTTCAGGCGGCGCGTGTGCGCGTCGCTGATCAGCACCCGGGCGCCCTCCTCCAGGAAGCGGCGCGCGGTGGCCCCGCCGATCCCCGCGCCGGCCGCCGCGGTGACGACGGCGGTGCGCCCCTTCAGCAGTCCGTGCCCGGGCTCGTACACCGGACTCTCGACGCCTGTCATAGGGCCACGCTAACCTACCAAACACTTGTTAGGGAAGGACGGTGACCGCGACCGTGGACCTGACCCACGCTCCGGCCGACGAGGAGTTCCGCGCCGAGGCCCGCGCCTGGCTGGCGGCACACGTGCCCCGCACCCCGCTCCCCTCCCTGGAGACCGCGGAGGGCTTCGCGGCGCACCGCGCCTGGGAGGCCGAACTGGCCGCTGATGGCTGGTCGGTGGTGTCCTGGCCCGAGCAGTACGGCGGGCGGGGCGCGGGACTGATGCGCTGGCTGATCTTCGAGGAGGAGTACTGGGCGGCGGGCGCGCCGGGCCGGGTCGGCCAGAACGGCATCAGCCTGCTCGCGCCGACCCTGTTCGACCATGGCACGGAGGAGCAACGCGCGCGTGTGTTGCCGCCGATGGCCTCAGCCGAGGTGGTCTGGGCGCAGGCCTGGTCCGAGCCGGAGGCGGGCTCCGACCTGGCCTCGCTCACCTCCAGGGCGGTACGGACGGACGGCGGCTGGCTGCTGAGCGGCCAGAAGACCTGGTCCTCGCGGGCGGCCTTCGCCGACCGGGCCTTCGGCCTGTTCCGCAGTGACCCCGAGGCCCTGAAGCCGCACCAGGGGCTCACGTATCTGATGTTCGACCTGCGGGCCCCCGGCGTCACCGTCCGCCCGATCGGCCGCCTGGACGGGAAACCGGCCTTCGCGGAGCTGTTCCTGGACGAGGTGTTCGTGCCGGACGAGGACGTGATCGGCGAGCCCGGCCGTGGCTGGCGGATCGCGATGTCCACGGCGGGCAACGAACGCGGCCTCACCCTGCGCTCCCCCGGCCGCTTCCTCGCCTCCGCCGCCCGGCTGCTGGAGCTGTGGAGGGCACAGGGCCGCCCGGAGCAGGCGCGCGCCCGGGTGGCGGACGCCCTGATCGGCGCCCGCGCCTACCAGCTGTTCACCTACGCGGCCGCCGCCCGCTTCCTGGAGGGCGCCGCGCTCGGCCCGGAGTCCAGCATGAACAAGGTGTTCTGGTCCGAGTACGACCTGGCGCTGCACGAGACGGCGCTCGATCTCCTCGGCGAGGAGGGCGAGTCGGCGGAGACGGACTGGGCGGAGGGCTACGTCTTCTCGCTTGCCGGTCCCATCTACGCGGGGACCAACGAGATCCAGCGCGACATCGTCGCCGAGCGTCTGCTCGGCCTGCCGAAGGGACGCCGCTGATGCGCTTCCTCCTCGACACCGAGCAGCGCGCCTTCGCCGACTCGTTGCACGCCATGCTGACGGCGGCGGACACCCCGGCGGTGGTCCGGGACTGGAGCCGCGGCGACCATGCGGGCGGCCGTGCGCTGTGGCGTCGTGTCGCGGAGGCGGGGGTGTTCGGGCTCGCCGTGCCGGAGGAGTACGGGGGGCTGGGGCCGCATCCGGTGGAACTGGCCGTCGCCTTCGTGGAGCTGGGCAGGCACGTGGTGCCCGGGCCACTGGTGGAGACGGTCGCCGCGGCCGTACTGCTCGGTGCGGACGGCCCGGCGAAGCGGTTCCTGCCCGGGCTCGCGGCGGGCGAGATCATCGCCACCGTGGCGGCGCCCACCGGGTACGCCCTGGACGGCGACGTCGCCACCCTCCGCCTCGCCCGGGCCCCCGGGGGACTGCACCTGTCCCCGGGTTCCGGCCCGGTCCGTCCGTCCCTCGACGCCGCCCGCCGGCTGACCCCGCTGGCCCCCGGCGGCGAACTCCTGTGCCCCGACCCGCCGGACACCCACGCCCTCACCTGGGCGCGCCTGGCCACCGCCGCCCAGGCCCTCGGCGTGGGGCTCGCCCTGCTCGACCGGACGGTCGCCCACGTCCGGCAGCGCACACAGTTCGGTGTCCCCATCGGCTCGTTCCAGGCCGTCAAGCACCGCCTCGCCGACGCGAAGACAGCCCTGGAGTTCGCCCGGCCCCTGCTCTTCGGAGCGGCGGTGTCCCTGCGCCCCGCGGACGTCGCGGCCGCCAAGCTGAAGGCCTGCGAGGCGGCCTACGCCACCGCCCGCACGGCACTGCAGCTGCACGGCGCGATCGGGTACACGGCGGAGTACGACCTGTCCCTGTGGCTGACCAAGGCCCGCGCCCTGCGCACCGCGTGGGGCACGCCCGACGAGTGCAGGGACGCGGTGCTCGAGGACGCCGGCTGAGCGGTCGGGGCCGGCCGGTGCACGGCTCAGGCAGGCCGCGCGATGCCCGCGGCGCGTGCGGCCGCGAGCCACTGGGGGAACTCGGCGACGAGACGGTCGTACAGCTCGGCGTCGGAGACCTTCCGGGGATCCTGGCCCGCGTGGAAGAAGCCGGCGTTGTCCACGGGCCGCTTGCCGGGGACCGCCAGCTCGTCCAGTTTGCGCAGGAACTCGAACTGCCGGCTGCCCGGGTCACCGAAGCCGACGAACTGCCAGAACAGCGGCAGCTTCGCCGCCTTGCACAGGTAGCGCTCCGCGGCGAGCTTGTTGATCGGACCGCCGTCGGTCTGGAAGACGACCAGCGCGGGGTCGGTGGCGCCGCTGTCCATGTAGTGGTCGATGACGGCGTCCATCGCCAGGTGGTAGCTGGTCTTGCCCATGTGCCCGAGCCCGGCCGCGATCCGTTCGATGCGGCCCTCGTGGCCGTCGAGGGCGATGTCGGTGACCGCGTCGACCTCCGTGGAGAAGAACACCACGGGTACCCGGCCGTCGTCGTCCAGGTGCGCGGACAGACCCAGCACCCGGTCGGCGAGCGCCTGCACGCTGCCGTCCTTGTAGTACGGCTTCATCGAGCCCGAGTAGTCGACCACCAGGTACACGGCCGCCCGCAGCCCGTCCAGGCCGTGTTTGCGCAGGCAGACGCCGGCCGAGCGGTACGGCTCGACGAGCGCGGGCGCGGTCTCCTCCACCTTGCGCAAGCTGATCGCGGCCATGGTTCCCCCCTTGGCTGTGCAGGAAGCAGAGCCTAAGGGATCAGCGGCCCCGACTGTCGCTCCCGTCACATCAGTTCGCTATTTTGTTCGCCGCCGTCCCCACCGGCTCACCCTGTCCCGAACTTTCCTCAGAGGAGCCGGCCGTGACCGCCGAGTCCGCCGTCACCACCTGCTTTCGTCACCCCAAGGTGGAGTCCCACGTCCGCTGCACGCGCTGCGACCGTCTCATCTGCCCGTCCTGCATGCGGGAGGCCGCGGTCGGTCATCAGTGCGTGGAGTGCGTGAAGGAGGGGGCACGCTCGGTCCGGCAGGCGCGCACCGCGTTCGGCGGCCGGATCAGCGCGGTGCCGCTGGTGACGTACGTGCTGATCGGGCTCAACGTGCTCGCCTATCTGGCCGAGCTGGCACGGCCCTCGGTCGAGGACCGGTTCGACATGCTGGGCACCGTGCCGGCGGGCTACTACCCGGAGGGCGTCGCCCACGGCGAGTGGTACCGGCTGCTGACCGGAGCGTTCCTGCACCTGACCCCCGCCGAGGGCACGTTCGGCATCGCGCACATCCTGATGAACATGCTGACGCTGTGGAACGTCGGCCGGGTGGTCGAGGCCCAGCTGGGCCGGGTCCGCTACCTCGCCCTGTACCTGCTGTCGGCGCTCGGCGGCTCGGTCCTGGTGCTGCTGCTCGCCCCCGAGACCCCCACGGTCGGCGCCTCCGGCGCCATCTTCGGGCTGGGCGCCGCGTACTACGTCATGGGCCGTCGCCTCGGCTACGACATGCGCGCGGTCAACCAGTACATGGGCGGTCTGCTGCTGTGGCTGGTGATCTCCGCGTGGGTGACCTCCTGGCAGGGCCATCTCGGGGGCCTGCTGGCGGGCGGGGCGGTGACGCTGGCTTACGCGTACGCGCCCCGGGGCAACCGTCGCCTCCTGATCCAGGCGGGCGCGTGCGTGGCCCTGCTGGCACTGCTGCTGATCCTCGCCTGGGTCAAGGTCGCGGATCTCACGGGAGGCGCGGCCGTATGAGGCGAGCGGGAATCCCGCCGCTCGCGGCCGTGCCGGTGATCGTCGCGGCGGCGGTGTACGCCGCCGGCCCCGGCTCGTCCGGCTTCGCGGAGGGCAGGCACGCCACGGCTTCCCGGGAGGCCGAGGGGCCGGTCGGAGCAGGACCAGGACGCCGAGGCCATCGCCGACGCCCCTCAGGGCCGGGCCGCGCCCGCCGAGAAGGAGCCGGCGCAGCTACTTCGAACCCGCCGTCCGCCGAGCCGAGCCCGACGGCCTCGGCGCGCCGGGCCGGCTCATCTACTACGACGCGATGGTCTGCCCCGGTCCCGGCACCGGCCCCGGCAGCTTCGCCGGCCTGCGCGAACGTGCCCTGAAGGAGGCCGCCCCCGCCGAGGGCGGCAGCGAGAAGAAATACCTCGACATCTTCCCCGACGTCCGCCGCCGGGCCACGAGGACGCAAAGGCCGGGCGTCGGCACCTCCCGCGTCGACACGGCCCAGCGGCGGTTCCTCCACGACGGCAACCTCGGCCGGGACACTCCGCCGGAGTGGCGGGTGCACAAGGAGCCGTACCGGATTCCGTGGCGCGTCACGGACGTCAGCCGGCCCACTTCCGGCGCAGCACCTCCTCCGCGGGTTTGCCGTGCGGGGTGTACGCCAGGCGTGCCGGGGTCTCGCCGCTGTCCGGCCAGTCGTCCCACATCCACCAGCAGACACCGGCCCACCACGGGCGGCCCTCGAAGGAGTCGAGGAGTGCCCGGTAGGCGGCGGCCTGTTCGGCGTCGGCCGGGTGGGTGCTGACGGTCCAGGAGTACGGGGCGGTGGTGGAGCCGCGCTGGCTGACGTAGCCGGCCTCGGTGAACAGGATCCGGCGGTGCCGGCGTGCCGAGTAGGCGGCGAGCTTCTGCCGGATCGGGCCCCAGGCACGGTTCAGCAGGGCGGGATCGGTGGTGGGCTTCTCGGCGAGCGGCCAGTAGGCGTCGATGCCGATGAGGTCGAGGTCCTTCCAGAAGTGGATGTGCTGGTACTCGTCGTAGTTGGCGGCGTAGGTCAGCGGGCCGTCGTAGTGGGCGCGGACCGCCTTGATCACCTTCGTCCAGGCGGCGGTGTCACCGGAGACCCCGGCGAGTTCGGTGCCGACCGCGAGCTGTTCGGCTCCGGTGTCGGCGGCGATGTCCGCGTAGTGGGTGATGAAGCGGCGGTAGGCGGCGAACCAGGCGGACCGGTCGCGGGGGCGGATCTCGGCGCGGTCCTGGTCGCCGGGCAGGTCCACGTGCGGTTTGATCATCACGTTGAGGCCGGCCGCGTGGGCACGCCGGACGATCCTGCGCAGGCTCGCGTCGCTTGCGGTCTCCTCCGTGGTGTGCGGGCCGGAGTCGGTGACCCGCTTCTGGTACCAGGTCGGGGTGAAGGTGACCCAGCGTGCCCCGGTGGCCTTGATACCGCGCAGATAGCGGGGTGCGGCCGGGCTGTCGTAGTCGGTGCGGTACCACGAGGGCAGGGTGATGCCGCGCAGGGTGGTGGTCCCGGTCTCCGGGCGGGAGGCGTGTGTGCTGCCGCCGTGGCCGGACCCGCGGCCCGGCCCGCTGGACACGCAGCCGCCGGCGGCGAGGAGGACCGCCGCCATGACGGCGACGGTCCTCCTCCTGGGGGCGGGCGCCGTCACAGCGCCGCCGGGCTGACGAAGGTGTAGCCGAGTGCCCTGATGCCGTCGATCGTGTCCTTCAACGGCTGCACCGGGTAGTACGGGTGGTAGAAGAAGCTCGCCACTCCGTCGCGTACCGCCAGGTTGGCCTTCGCCGAGGCGATGAGGTCGGCGGGCAGGCGCGCCGGGTGGTTGTTGTACGCCTCCGGCTCGTAGTTGCCGATGTTCTCGGGCAGCACCTTGGTGCCGTACACGTCCTTCACGACGTACGGGAAGAACTGGCCGATGAACCGGTTCGGGTCGGACTGGGCCCCGCTCAGCGTCCCGGCGAAGTAGAGCGAACGCTCCAGGCGCGCGGAGAAGTTGGAGCCGAAGACCTTGTAGTCGGCCGCGGAGCCCGCGTAGTGCGGGGTGGTCCACAGCGTCGGCCTCGGCAGGCCCGCCAGGGCGAACTGGGCGAGCGCGCTGGTGACCCGGGTCTGCGCCCAGAGGCTGGAGTCCTCGGCGACCGGGCCGTCGTGGACGACGTTGTTCGCGGAGTCGACGTGCGCCCGGTAGAACTCGAAGTCGTCGCCGGTGACGCCGTTGTAGGGGTTGGCGACGTTGCCGTACTGGTGGGTGTAGCCGTGGTCCATCAGGACCGCACCCCTGGCCAGCATGTACTTCAGCGCACTGACCACCTGCGGGCGCTGGGCGAGCGTGATCGTCTGCGGGACGCCGTTGTTGTAGGTGCCGTTGGGGTCCGTGTAGACGGGGATCACGTTGATGCCGTAGGGGATGTTCTGCGAGTACAGGTAGTCGGCCATCGACCGCAGCTCGGCGGGATCCGAGTCGGGGCTGATGTCCTCCAGGCGCACCGTCGCCCGGTGCCGCTCGGCGGTGGCCGGGGCCAGGGCGTCGAAGAGCAGGTCCTCGAAGGCGATGACGCGGTCGGTCTCGGAGACGTAGGCGAACGGGATCTCACCGATGTAGGTGAGGTTGGACGAGCGGACCGCCCAGCCGAAGGCGTGCCCGTTCGAGCTGTCCAGGCCCTCCGCGAGCCGGGTGACGGCCGGATACCCGGGCCCCGTCAGGACGTTGGGGCGCAGCACGCCGCCGTCCTGCCCGGCCGGAATGGTGCGGGTCAGCGTCTGGCCGCGGTACGTCACCTGCGTGACGTTGCCGATCGAGCCGCCGTCCTCGTAGTACGACGTCGTCGGGTCCCAGCCGTACTTCTGCGTGAACTGGGCCACGCCCACCGCCCCCGCCATGTTCCAGATGTTGGCGCCCATCCAGATCACCGGCTTGGTGCTCGCCGACGCGTCGGCGTAGAACGCGGCCGGGACGGCGTCCGGGACGGTACCGCCGTAGTACGTCGAGCCGATGTAGATCACGGCCGAGTACGAGTCGATCATTCCGGCGGTGTACTGCTGGACCGGCTTGGCCGTCACCGTGCCGAAGTGGCCGGCGAGGTTGGCCGTGGCCATCGCGTACAGCTCGCCCAGCTGCCCGTAGGGGCCCGCCGTGTCGTAGAGGACGAGTGCGGTCGGGGCGGCGTCCGCGGCCGCGTCGGCAGGGGCGAACAGCGCCTTCTGCCGAGTCGCGGTGGGTGCCTTGGCCGCGGTGCGGACCGGGACGGCGGCCGCGGCCGCGCGGGTGGTCGGGGTGGTTTTGGGGTGCGGCCGGGTGCGCCGCGTCCGGTCGGCCTCGAGCTGGGTCTTCGCCCAGCCCTTGAGGTCGACCCGGTTGAGTCCGGACCTGGTGCCGGCGGCCTCGCCCCTGCGGTGCTGCCCCCCGGCGGCCTGGGCGTTGGTGGCCATGAATGTGCCGCTCAGCAGAGCGGCGACGAGTAGTAGAACAACGGAAATTCGGCTGTGTACCCGCTTCCGAGGCGGGATCACTCGTCTCACGATCTTCCCCCCACTTTGCCAAATGATTGACAATGCATTTGGCGTCAGGAAGACACAGATTCTTCTGTCCACCGCGAGGGCTGTCAAATGTCCTTCTCGGTCCCGGAAGGTCTGCTAAGTTCGCCTCGCGCGTTGGGGACGCGCACCGAATATGGGGGGACAATGTACGGACGACCCGCCCTGGGGGCACTGCTGCCCTTGGCAGGAGCGATGGCCGCACCGGAAGCAATACCCGGACTACCTTTGGCCAAGGCGCTGCAAGCGGTAGCCGGGGCCGGATTCCTGATCTACTGCCTGACGGCGTGCCTGATACTGCTGGCCCGGATACACCTGCGACGTCAGGGACGGCGGATGCGGGCCCATGCCGGGGGCAGCCTTGATCATTGAACTGCTCCTCTGGTCGAGCATCACCCTGATCGTGATGGCCGGCTGCTACAACACCAGTCTTTTCCTTCTCTCTCGACGCAGAATTCGGCGTTCTCGAACAGACCGGAGAGAACGTTTTTACGTATTCCTGCTGGCGTGCCTGAACGAGGAGAAAGTTCTCGCGGAAAGCCTTGCGCGCATCACTTCGTTACCCGCCAGGAATTTCATGGCTCTGGTCATAGACGACGGCTCCGACGATCGCACCAGTGACATCGCGCTGGCCGCCGACCCGAATCTGGTCCGGCTGCACCGGCGCACTCCGCCGAACGCACGCCGGGGCAAGGGCGCCGCCCTCAACGACGGGGTGCGGCACCTCAGGGAGTCCGGCCTGCTCGCCGGGCACGACCCGGCGGACGTCGTGCTGTGCGTGGTCGACGCGGACGGGCGGCTCGACCCGCACGTCGTGCAGTCCGTCGACCCGTACTTCGACGACCCGCGTACGGGCGCGGTTCAGGTCTGCGTCCGTATGTACAACCGGGGCCAGGGGCTGCTCGCCCGCATGCAGGACATGGAGTTCGTCGTGTACGGCGACGTGTTCCAGAGCGCACGGCGCTTCATCGGCAGCGTGGGCATGGGCGGCAACGGGCAGTTCATGCGGCTGTCGGCGCTCAACACGCTGGACGGCGCCGGCCCGTGGAGCGACAGCCTCACCGAGGACCTCGACCTCGGGGTGCGGCTGATCGCCAAGGGCTGGACCAACATGCACTGCACCACCGCCGCGGTGTCCCAGCAGGCCGTGCTCAGCCTGCGGCGCCTGGTCCGGCAGCGATCCCGCTGGTTCCAGGGTCATCTGCAGTCCGCCGGTCTCGTCCCGCTCATCCTCAGGGACGTGCCGACCCGGCCGGCGCTGGACATGCTCTACCACCTGTCGAGCCCGGTCCTGATCCTGCTCACCTCGCTGCTGCCGATCTCCTTCCTGGTCGCCCTGGGTGCCACCGTCATGGCCTCGGTACAGGTGGGCCACGCGCTCGTGTCACCGATGTGGCTGCTCGGGCCCTATGTGCTCTCGTTCACGGCCGCCTACACGTACGGCTTCGTCTACTTCAAGCGTGAGCGGGAGCTCGGGCTGGTGCGCTGTGTGCTCCTCGCCCATGTCTTCGTCTTCTACGGCTACATCTGGTTCTTCGCCGGCTGGTGGGGGTTCTGGCGGATGCTCACCGGCAAGCAGACCTGGCTGAAGACCGCGCGCACCTGAGGGCGACCGGCCCTCTCCCGCGGCCTTCCCGCCGCGCGCGTCTCTCGTCTCTTCTCGCATCTCTCATCGCGTCTCTCATCTCCGCACCGCTCACACCCTTGCGCGGTCCCGCGACGATCGCGCATGCCCTAGGGGGGCCTTCCATGTCCACACCTCCGTCAACCCTGCCCGTACGCGCCATGCTCGTGCTGGGCACCCGGCCGGAAGCGATCAAGCTGGCGCCGGTGGCGCGGGCCATGGCCGACAGCGAGCAGTTCGAGCCGATCGTCGTCACCACCGGCCAGCACCGCGAGATGCTCCACCAGATGCTCGGCCTGCTCTGCGTCGACGTACGGATCGCGCTCGACGTGATGCGCAGCCGGCAGCAGCTGTCCGAGCTGACCGCCCGCCTGGTCGGGGAGCTCGGCGAGGCCATGCGGGAGCAGCGGCCGGACCTGATCGTGGTGCAGGGGGACACCACGACCGCGCTGGCCGGGGCCCTGGCCGCGTTCTACGAGAAGATCCCGGTCGCCCACGTCGAGGCGGGGCTGCGCACCGGAGTCATCGACAACCCGTTCCCGGAGGAGCTCAACCGCAGCCTCATCGGACGCATGGCCCGCTGGCACTTCGCCCCGACCGCGCGCGCGGCACGGCATCTGATCGACGAAGGCGTCCCGGCGGAGCAGGTGTTCACCACCGGCAACACCGTCATCGACAACCTGCTGTGGGTGCTGGCCGAGGGCACCGGCACCTCCGCGTTCCGCACCGGCGCCCGGCGGGTCCTGGTGACTCTGCACCGCCGGGAGAACCAGGGCGAGCGGATGCGCGGCATGGGCCGTGCGCTCACCCGGCTCGCCGGGCGCGGGGACGTGGAGATCGTGCTGCCGCTGCACAAGAGCCCCGCCGTACGGGACGCGCTGCTGCCCGAACTCGACGGCCACGCCGGCATCTCGCTCGTCGAACCGCTCGACTACCTGGACTTCGCGGCCACGCTGGCCGAGTGCGACCTGGTGCTCACCGACTCCGGCGGCATCCAGGAGGAGGCCCCGAGCCTGAGCAAGCCCGCGCTGGTGCTGCGCACGACCACCGAGCGCCCGGAGGCGGTCGAGGCCGGCGCGGCCCGGCTGATCGGCACGGATCCGGACGCCATCGTGACCTGGGCCGAGCGGCTGCTGGACGACCCGGTGGAGTACCGGCGGATGGCGACCGCGGGCAACCCGTTCGGGGACGGACAGGCCGCCGGGCGCGTACTCGCCCAACTGGCCGAGGACTTCGCCGCCGAAGTTCCGGTCGGCCTCACCGCGTCCGGGCCATACTCTGCGGCATGACGTCATCGCTCCTGCGCCCCCGCCGCCGGATCCCGCCGGTCCCGCAGGGGCGCAGGGGTCGTCTGCTCACCGCCCTGGCACTGGCGATCACACTGGCCGTGCTCCTGACGGTCACCCTGACCCAGTGCCGGGGCGACACCGCACCGCCGCCCGAACCGTGGATCGACGGCACGATCCACGGCCGCTGGCTCTCGGTGTTCAACGGCCACGGCACCAACCTGGGCGACGACGACTCCCTGTCGCTCTCCCCCAGGCCCGCGGAGGATCCCGGCACCACACACGCGGGCCTGGTGGTGAGCACCGCCTCCTACACGGACGTGCGGTACGAGGCACGGATGCGGACGGTGCGGCAGCTGCGCGATCCCGACCCGAATCCGTGGGAAGTGCCGTGGCTGGTCTGGGCGTACACCGATCCGGAGCACTTCTACTACGTCACCCTCAAGCCGAACGGCTGGGAGCTGGGAAAGCGGGATCCGGCCTATCCGGGGGGCCAGCGCTTCCTGGCGACCGGGCGGACGGTGTACCCGGTGGGCGTCTGGTACACGGTCCGGGTGGAGCAGAACGGCGGGAACCTCACCGTCGGGGTGGGCGGCAAGCACCTGGTGACCTTCGTCGACACCGAACGGCCTTACACCGAGGGCAGGGTGGGCGCCTACACCGAGGACGCGACCGTGAAGTTCCAGGGTCTGAAGGCGAGTTCGCGCTGAAAAGGCGGCGACGCCTGCCCACGTCCGGTCGGGGACTGTGGGGCAGGCGCCACCAGTGTTCCGTACGCCGTTGTACGGGACGTTCTTCCGCGCAGCCGTCAGACCATCAGCGAGCGGTCCGTCGGGCGGATCGGGGCCGGCAGGTCGCTGGCTCCGGTCAGGTGCCGGTCGACACCGCGGGCGGCCGAGCGGCCCTCCGCGATCGCCCACACGATGAGGGACTGGCCGCGGCCGGCGTCACCGGCGACGAACACGCCCGGCAGGTTGGTCTGGAAGTCGGCGTCGCGAGCGATGTTACCGCGCTCGTCGAGGGCCAGGCCGAACTGCTCCACCAGGCCGTTCTCCCGGTCGGTGCCGGTGAAGCCCATGGCGAGGGTGACCAGCTGGGCCGGGATCTTGCGCTCGGTGCCCGGCTTCGGGGTCAGCCTGCCGTCGACGAACTCGACCTCGGTCAGGTGCAGCCACTGCACGTTGCCGTCCTCGTCGCCCTCGAAGTGGGTCGTCGAGACGGAGTAGACCCGCTCGCCGCCCTCCTCGTGCGCCGAGGTGACCTTGTAGAGCATCGGGAAGGTCGGCCAGGGCTGGCTGGTCGGGTGCCGCTCGTCGTTCGGGCGGGGCATGATCTCCAGCTGGGTGACGGAGGCCGCGCCCTGGCGGTGGGCGGTGCCCACGCAGTCGGCGCCGGTGTCGCCACCGCCGATGACGACGACGTGCTTGCCCTCGGCCGAGATCGGCGCGGTGACGTAGTCGCCCTCCTGCACCTTGTTGGCCAGCGGCAGGTACTCCATCGCCTGGTAGATGCCCTTGAGCTCGCGGCCCGGCACCGGCAGGTCACGGGCGGTCGTGGCGCCGGCGGCGATCACGATCGCGTCGTACCGCTTCTTCAGGTCGGTCGCCTTGAGGTCGCGGCCGATCTCGATGCCGGTGCGGAAGCGGGTGCCCTCCGCGCGCATCTGCTCGATGCGGCGGTTGATGTGCCGCTTCTCCATCTTGAACTCGGGGATGCCGTACCGGAGGAGGCCTCCGATGCGGTCCGCGCGCTCGTAGACGGCGACCGTGTGGCCGGCCCGGGTCAGCTGCTGGGCGGCGGCGAGGCCCGCCGGGCCCGAGCCGATGACCGCGACCGTCTTGCCGGACAGGCGCTCGGGGATCTGCGGGGCGACGTCCCCGGTCTCCCACGCCTTGTCGATGATCGAGACCTCGACGTTCTTGATGGTGACCGGCGCCTGGTTGATGCCGAGCACGCACGCCGACTCGCAGGGGGCCGGGCAGAGACGACCGGTGAACTCCGGGAAGTTGTTGGTCGCGTGCAGGCGCTCCTGGGCGGCCGCCCAGTCCTCGCGGTAGGCGTAGTCGTTCCACTCGGGGATCAGGTTCCCCAGCGGACAGCCGTTGTGGCAGAACGGGATGCCGCAGTCCATGCACCGGCTGGCCTGCTTGCTGATGATCGGCAGCAGGGAGCCCGGGACGTAGACCTCGTTCCAGTCCTTGACGCGCTCGGTGACGGGGCGGGTCTTGGCGACCTCACGGCCGTGGTTCAGGAAGCCCTTCGGGTCAGCCATTGATCGCCGCCTCCATCATCTTCTCGGTGATCTCGGTCTCGGAGAGACCGGCTCGCTCGGCGGCGTCCTTGGCGGCGAGCACTGCCTTGTACGTGCTGGGGATGATCTTGCTGAACCGTGCCACGGCCACGTCCCAGTCGGCCAGCAGCTTCTCGGCGACCGTCGAGCCGCTCTCCTCGGCGTGGCGGCGCACCACGTCGTGCAGCCACTGCTTGTCCGAGTCGTCCAGCGTCTCGACCGCGCCGACGTTGCCGACGTTGACGTTGTCGCGGTCGAGGTCGATGACGTACGCGATACCGCCGGACATGCCCGCCGCGAAGTTGCGGCCGGTCGGGCCGAGGACCACCGCGCGACCACCGGTCATGTACTCGCAGCCGTGGTCGCCCACGCCCTCGGAGACGACCAGCGCGCCGGAGTTGCGGACGCAGAACCGCTCGCCGGTACGGCCGCGCAGGAACAGCTCGCCGCCGGTGGCGCCGTAGGCGATGGTGTTGCCCGCGATGGTCGAGTACTCGGCGAGGTGGTCGGCCGCGCGGTCCGGGCGGACGACGACGCGGCCGCCGGAGAGGCCCTTGCCGACGTAGTCGTTGGCGTCGCCCTCCAGGCGCAGCGTGATGCCGCGCGGCAGGAACGCCCCGAAGGACTGGCCGGCGGAGCCGGTGAAGGTGATGTCGATGGTGTCGTCGGGCAGGCCCGCGCCACCGAACTTCTTCGTCACCTCGTGGCCGAGCATGGTGCCGACCGTGCGGTTGATGTTGCGGATGGCGACCTGGGCGCGCACCGGCTGTGCCTCGGTGGCGTCCGAGGCGGCGAGCGCGTCCGCGGCCAGCTTGATCAGCTCGTTGTCCAGGGCCTTCTCCAGGCCGTGGTCCTGCTCGACGATCTGGTGACGCACCGCGCCCTCGGGCAGCGACGGCACGTGGAACAGCGGCTCCAGGTTCAGGCCCTGCGCCTTCCAGTGGTCGACGGCACGGGCGACGTCGAGCGCCTCGGCGTGGCCGACGGCCTCCTCGATGGAGCGGAAGCCCAGTTCGGCGAGGATCTCGCGGACCTCCTCGGCGATGAACTGGAAGAAGTTCACCACGTACTCGGCCTTGCCGGTGAAACGGTCGCGCAGGGTCGGGTTCTGGGTGGCGATGCCGACCGGGCAGGTGTCCAGGTGGCAGACGCGCATCATCACGCAACCGGAGACGACGAGCGGGGCGGTCGCGAAACCGAACTCCTCGGCGCCGAGCAGCGCGGCGATGACCACGTCACGGCCGGTCTTCAGCTGGCCGTCCGTCTGGACCACGATCCGGTCGCGCAGGCCGTTGAGCAGCAGCGTCTGCTGCGTCTCGGCCAGGCCCAGCTCCCAGGGACCGCCCGCGTGCTTGAGCGAGGTCAGCGGGGAGGCACCGGTACCGCCGTCGTGACCCGAGATGAGGACCACGTCGGCGTGCGCCTTGGACACACCGGCCGCGACCGTGCCGACGCCGACCTCCGACACCAGCTTCACGTGGATACGTGCGGCCGGGTTGGCGTTCTTGAGGTCGTGGATCAGCTGGGCCAGGTCCTCGATCGAGTAGATGTCGTGGTGCGGCGGCGGGGAGATGAGGCCCACGCCCGGCGTCGAGTGACGCGTCTTCGCGACCCACGGGTAGACCTTGTGGCCGGGCAGCTGGCCGCCCTCGCCGGGCTTGGCGCCCTGGGCCATCTTGATCTGGATGTCGTCCGCGTTGACCAGGTACTCGGAGGTCACACCGAAGCGGCCGGAGGCGACCTGCTTGATGCTGGACCGGCGCGCCGGGTCGTACAGGCGCTCCGGGTCCTCGCCGCCCTCACCGGTGTTGGACTTGCCGCCCAGCTGGTTCATGGCGATGGCGAGGGTCTCGTGCGCCTCCTTGGAGATGGAGCCGTACGACATGGCGCCGGTCGAGAACCGCTTGACGATCTCGCTCGCCGGCTCGACCTCGTCGATGGAGATCGGCTGGCGGCCGGACTTGAAGCCGAACAGGCCGCGCAGCGTCATCAGACGCTCGGACTGCTCGTTCACCCGCTCGGTGTACTTCTTGAAGATGTCGTACCGGCCGGAGCGCGTGGAGTGCTGCAGGCGGAAGACCGTCTCCGGGTCGAACAGGTGCGGCTCGCCCTCACGGCGCCACTGGTACTCGCCGCCGATCTCCAGCGCGCGGTGCGCCGGGGCGATGCCGGAGGCCGGGTAGGCCTTGGCGTGGCGGGCGGCGACCTCCTTGGCGATGACGTCGATGCCCACGCCGCCGATCTTGCTGGCGGTGCCGTTGAAGTACTTCTCGACGAAGGCGTCCTCCAGGCCGACGGCCTCGAAGACCTGGGCGCCGCGGTAGGAGGCGACCGTCGAGATGCCCATCTTGGACATGACCTTCAGGACGCCCTTGCCGAGGGCGTAGATCAGGTTGCGGATGGCCTTCTCGGGCTCTATGTCCGACAGGAAGGTGCCCGCGCGGACCAGGTCCTCGACGGACTCCATCGCCAGGTACGGGTTCACGGCCGCGGCGCCGAAGCCGATCAGCAGCGCGACGTGGTGGACCTCGCGGACGTCGCCGGCCTCGACCAGCAGGCCCACGTGGGTGCGCTGCTTGGTGCGGATGAGGTGGTGGTGGACGGCCGCGGTGAGCAGCAGCGACGGGATCGGCGCGTGCTCGGCGTCCGAGTGCCGGTCCGAGAGGACGATCAGGCGGGCGCCGTTCTCGATGGCCGCGTCGGCCTCGGCGCAGATCTCCTCGATGCGCGCGGCGAGGGCGTCACCGCCGCCGGAGACCCGGTACAGGCCGGAGAGGGTCGCGGCCTTGAAGCCGGGCATGTCGCCGTCGGCGTTGATGTGGATGAGCTTGGCCAGCTCGTCGTTGTCGATGACCGGGAAGGGCAGCACGACGGAGCGACAGGAGGCGGCGGTCGGGTCGAGCAGGTTGCCCTGCGGGCCCAGCGAGCTGCGCAGGGAGGTGACCAGCTCCTCGCGGATCGCGTCCAGCGGCGGGTTCGTGACCTGCGCGAACAGCTGGGTGAAGTAGTCGAAGAGCAGCCGCGGGCGCTCGGAGAGGGCGGCGATCGGCGAGTCGGTGCCCATCGAGCCGATCGGCTCGGCGCCGGCCTTGGCCATCGGCGCGAGGATGACGCGCAGCTCTTCCTCGGTGTAGCCGAAGGTCTGCTGGCGGCGGGTGACCGAGGCGTGGGTGTGGACGATGTGCTCGCGCTCGGGCAGGTCGCCCAGCTCGATCTCACCGGCCTCCAGCCACTCGGCGTACGGCTGCTCGGCGGCGAGGGACGCCTTGATCTCGTCGTCCTCGATGATGCGGTGCTCGACGGTGTCGACGAGGAACATCTTGCCGGGCTGCAGGCGGCCCTTGCGGACGACCTTGGCCGGGTCGATGTCGAGGACGCCGACCTCGGAGCCGAGGACGACGAGGCCGTCGTCGGTGACCCAGTAGCGGCCGGGGCGCAGACCGTTGCGGTCGAGCACGGCGCCGACCTGGGTGCCGTCGGTGAAGGTGACGCAGGCGGGGCCGTCCCAGGGCTCCATCATCGTGGAGTGGAAGCCGTAGAAGGCGCGCCGGTCCGCCTCCATGGAGTCGTGGTTCTCCCACGCCTCCGGGATCATCATCAGCACGGAGTGCGGGAGCGAGCGGCCGCCGAGGTGGAGCAGCTCGAGCACCTCGTCGAAGGAGGCGGAGTCGGAGGCGTCCGGCGTACAGACCGGGAAGATCCGCTCCAGGCCCTTGTCCCCGAAGAGGTCCGAGACCAGCTGGGACTCGCGGGCGCGCATCCAGTTGCGGTTGCCCTTGACGGTGTTGATCTCACCGTTGTGGGCGACGAAGCGGTAGGGGTGCGCGAGCGGCCACGACGGGAAGGTGTTCGTGGAGAAGCGCGAGTGGACGAGCGCGACGGCCGAGGCGAAGCGGCGGTCGGACAGGTCCGGGAAGAAGGGCTCAAGCTGGCCGGTGGTCAGCATGCCCTTGTAGACGATCGTGCGGGCGGACAGGGACGGGAAGTAGACACCGACCTCCCGCTCGGCGCGCTTGCGCAGCACGAAGGCCTTGCGGTCCAGCGCGATGCCCTCGCTGGCGCCGTCGGCGACGAAGACCTGCCGGAAGACCGGCATGGTGGACCGGGCGGTGGCGCCCAGCAGTTCCGGTGCGACCGGGACCTCGCGCCAGCCGAGGACGGTCAGGCCCTCGTCGGCCGCGATCGTCTCGATCTGCGAGACGGCGTCCTGGGTCCCCTCACCCGGCAGGAAGGCGATGCCTACGGCATACGAGCCCGCTGCGGGAAGGTCGAATCCGGCCACCTCACGGAAGAAGGCGTCGGGCACCTGGGAGAGGATGCCGGCGCCGTCACCGGAGTCGGGCTCGGAACCGGTGGCGCCGCGGTGCTCGAGGTTGCGCAGGACAGTCAGCGCCTGCTCGACCAGCGCATGGCTCGCCTCACCGGTGAGGGTGGCCACGAAGCCGACGCCGCAGGCGTCGCGCTCGTTGCGGGGGTCGTACATACCCTGCGCAGCAGGGCGAGCATCCATGAAGGACCAGTTCTGGCCATTCGCGGAATGCTGGGACGGCTGGCGCGGCGTACGCATCGGCTCTCCCGTCGTCGTCATGTGGCATGTGGCAGGTGCCGAGGGACGACGTTGGCCCTCTGCGGATGTGGCTAAATTTCGTGCAGGTTACATGATGGAGCGGTTCTCGGGAACCGGATACCCCGTTCCAGCATGCGGACGCCGCCCGGGTTTACGGCAGGTGCCGCGGGGTCACGGCAGCGCCGCACACGAGCGGCGGAGAGTATGGGGGGACCGAGCGGGACAAGATCGATCAGATCGGCGTCCGTCGGTCCGAAGGGGGGCGGGTGGAGCGCCGTCGCTCCTCCCGCGAGTGCGCCGCAGGCGTCATTGCCCACAGCGCTTACGGCTCATGCCCGGTGGTTAAGCATTCGAAACCAGCAAGTAACGGCTAC
The DNA here is from genome assembly GCF_044541035.1 of Streptomyces sp. NPDC085866. NCBI lineage: Bacteria > Bacillati > Actinomycetota > Actinomycetes > Kitasatosporales > Streptomycetaceae > Streptomyces > Streptomyces sp. NPDC085866. The sequence continues at coordinate 141,084 of NZ_JBITSQ010000008.1, read as the reverse complement.
TTATGCGGCCCAACGCATAGGTAGCGGTCGCACTATCCTACGGCCGTTCCGAACAGGCTGCCCAGGGCGTATGTCACACCGGCCGCCGCACCGCCCAGCGCGAGCTGCCTGAGGCCGCTGTACCACCAGGTACGCGCGGTCACCCTGGCCACCACGGCACCACAGCCGAAGAGCCCGGCGAGCGCGAGGAGCACGGCGGGCCAGAGGGCGGCCGCACCCAGCAGGAACGGCAGCACGGGCAGCAGGGCACCGAGCGCGAACGACCCGAAGGACGACACGGCCGCGACCAGCGGCGACGGCAGGTCGCCGGGGTCGATGCCCAGCTCCTCGCGGGCGTGGATCTCCAGGGCCTGCTCGGGATCCCTGGACAGCTGCCGGGCGACCTCGCGGGCCAGCTCCGGCTCCACCCCACGGGCCACGTAGAGCGCCGCCAGCTCGGCCTCCTCGTCCTGCGGGTGCTTGCGCAGTTCGCGACGCTCGACATCGAGTTCGGCCTCGACGAGTTCGCGCTGCGAGGCGACGGAGGTGTACTCGCCGGCCGCCATGGAGAAGGCGCCGGCGGCGAGGCCGGCGAGCCCGGTGATGACGATCGTCTGGTGACCGACGGAACCACCGGCCACACCGGTCAGCAGAGCGAGGTTGGAGACCAGGCCATCCATGGCACCGAAGACGGCGGGGCGCAGCCAACCGCCGTTCACGTCCCGGTGCGTGTGGTTGTCTCGGTGCGCCTCGTGCAGCGCCGCCTCGGTTTCGATGATGGCCATGCGGGTCCCCCAGGAAGATTAGCCAAAGCTAACTTTGGATGAGTTCTACTTTTCGACAATACTGAACGTACGCCGATAATTTCATCGCCGCCAGCAAGGAAAGGCTGGGCTAACCTGCGGTTTTACCGTCGTTCGCTCATCCGTGCTGATTAGTGCTCAGATGCCGACTGGGTGACACAGGGCGCGCCGAGGCTCACGCGCACCCCTCCCGTGGGAGACATCCGCAAAGGTCCCCGTGACCCCCTTGAGGTCCCGACGCGGCCCCGCTGTGGCTCCGCCGTGGTCCCGTGAAGGAGAGGCCGCCCATGGCATCGATCGCCTGCACTCCCCCGGCCCCGGCGCCCGGGGACGCCACCGGACTGCGCGAACGGGCCCGCGGCGCCCTGCTCGGCCTGGCCGTCGGAGACGCGCTCGGAGCGCCCGCGGAGAACCTGAAGCCCTCCGAGATCCGCGCCCGCTGGGGCCGCATCACGGGGTACGTCACCGAGGAGCCGTGCGGCACCGACGACACCGAGTACGCGATCTTCTCGGGGCTGCTGCTGGCCCGGCACGGCTCGGCACTCACCCCCGCCCATGTCGAGGCCGCCTGGCACGAGTGGATCGCCGACCGGGCCGAGGGCTCCTTCCGCGGCGCGGGCTTCAGCGAGCGGGGCACGCTGGAGAACCTCCGCCGCGGCCTCGCGGCGCCCATCTCCGCCCAGCACCGGCACGCCTGGAGCGACGGCCTGGCGATGCGGGCGGCGCCCTTCGGCGTCTTCGCGGCGGGCCGCCCCGCCGAAGCGGCCCGTCTGGTGGCGATCGACGGCCTGGTCAGCCACGAGGGCGAGGGCATCTACGGCGGCCAGGCGGTCGCGGCGGGAGTGGCGGCGGCGATGGCGGGCGCCTCGCCCGCGGTGGTGATCGCCTCGGCGCTCGCCGTCGTCCCCGAGGACTCCTGGACGGCTCGCTCGCTGCGGCGCGCGGTGACCGTGGCCCACCGCGGCGAACGCGCGGTCCGCTCCGCTGTGGTCATCGGCGGCTACCCCTGGACCGACCTGGCCCCCGAGGCGGTCGCCCTCGCCTTCGGCGCGTACGCGGCGGCGGACGGCGACTTCCGGGAGGCGGTCCTCACGGCGGTCAACATGGGCCGCGACGCGGACACGACGGCGGCGGTGGCGGGCGCCCTGTCGGGCGCGACCCAGGGCGTCTCGGCGATCCCCCCTCAGTGGGCATCGGCCATCGGCCCGGTACGGGGCCGCTGCCTGCCCTCCATGGCCGGCCATCACGTCCTGGACGTGGCGGAGCTGCTGGTGCCGGGGGAGGGCGGGAAGTGGGGGGCGGGGGTGGTACAGCCGGACTTTCTGCCGGTGGGCGTTCGGGGGCATGAGCCGATGGCTTCTCGGCCGACCGAGCCCCCCGCCCCCCTCCCGGCCACTTGCCAGCCGGCCGAGTCGGGTGATGGGTGGGCGGAGGTCCGGGGGGCCAGGGGTCGGAACCCCCTGGTGGGTGCGGCCAACTCCGCACACCAGGACAGCGAGGCCCAGCCGTGACGCGCCGGATCGAGGGACTCCTGCTGGGCCTGGCCGCGGGCGACGCCGCCGGCTGGCCGGCCGCCCGGCACCGAGCCGCCAGGATGCCCGAGTGGACCCGCCGCCTGACCCGCGAACTGGACACCTTCGCCGAGCAGAACGCCACCACCACCCTGCCCGTGCCGATCGCGCTCAACCAGCCGCCGGAACCCCTGCGCCTCGGCCCCTCCGACGACGCCGAGTGGGCGGCGTTCGCCGCGGAGGCGGTCCTGCGGGCCGGCGACGACGACGTGCTCGGCGACCTCAGCCGGGAACGCCGTATGCGCGCCGCCATCGACCTCACCTGGACCGCCGTCGCCGCCGAGGTCGCCGCGGCGGCGGACCGCGCCCCCGAGATCGAGTCCGCCGTACTGCCCCTGCGCGCCCGCATCTCCGTCCGCGCCGGCCTCGGCAACCTCGCCGCCGGCCTGCGCCCGCCCGCCACCGGCCACGACAACCCGCACTACTTCGACGACGCCGCCTGCGTCCGCGCCTGCGTCCTCGCGGTGGCCCACCCCGGCGACCCCCAACGCGCCGCCGACCTCGCCGAGTTCGACGCCCGCTACACCCAGGACGGCGACGGCGTGCACGGCGCCCGTGCTATGGCGGCGGCCCTCGCGCTCGCCCTCACCGGAGCGGACCCGGACACCTGCGTGACAGCCGCGCTCGCCGAACTCCCCGCGACGACGGAGATCGGCCGCAACACCCGCCACGCCCTCGCCCTGGCCGAGGACGGCGAGTCGGCGTTCGCCCTCGTCCCCCTCCTCGAACATCAGATCGTCGACCACGTCTACAGCTACGGCATCGCCGCCGCCGAGACCGTCCCCGTCGCCCTGGCCCTCGCCACGGCCGCCCGGGGCCGCCTCGCCGAGGCCGTCCCCGCCGCCGCCTGTCTGTCCCGGGTCGCCGACTCCGCCCCCGCCCTCGCGGGCGCGCTCACCGGCGCCCTGGGCGGCGGCGCGGCCGTCCCGGCCAGCTGGCGCGACGCCTGCCGCATCCTCTCCGGCTGTGCCCTCCCCCGCCTCACCGGCACCGACCTGGTGGAACTCGCCGGACTCCTGGAAGCCGCACAACGGGCCCGACCAGGAGGATGATTCGGGACATGACGCCCATAGGAGAAGAAAACCGCGGGCCCGGTCTGGACGAGCGGATCACCGGAGCCCTGGTCGGAGCCGCCGTCGGCGACGCGCTCGGCGGCCCCGTCGAGGGCTACTCCCCCGACCAGATCACCGACCGCCACGGCGGCCGGGTCCACGGCATCGTCGGCCCCTGGCACGGCGACGACTGGCGCACCGCCCGCCCCATCGCCCCGTACCACAAGGGCGACGGCCACGTCACCGACGACACTTTGATGACCCACGCGCTGGTCAGGGTCTACGACCGCGTCCGCGACCACCTCGACGCGTACGCCGTCGCCGACCACCTGGTCCCGGACCTGATGACCAACCCGCGCTGGATCCCGGAGCTGGAGGCCGAGGCGCTGCCGCTCCACCGCGTCTTCCTCGCCGAGAAGTGGCTCGTGGCACGGCTGGCCTACGGCCACGTGGACCCCCGGGAAGCGGGCGTCGGCAACATCGTCAACTGCGGTGCGGCGATGTACATGGCCCCCGTCGGCCTGGTCAACGCGGCCGACCCGGCCGGGGCCTACGCCGAGGCGCTGGACGTCGCGGGTGCGCACCAGTCGTCGTACGGCCGCGAGGCCGCCGGAGTCTTCGCCGCGGCCGTCGCCGCCGCCACCGCGCCGGGTGCGACCCCGGACTCGGTCGTGACCGCCTGTCTGTCCCTGGCGAAGGACGGCACGCGCACGGCGATCGAGAAGGTCTGCGACGTGGCGCGCGACCACGGCGACTTCGAATCGGCCCTGGTCCCCCTCCGGGAGGCGGTGGCCCCGTACGACACGGTCGGCCCCGACTACCGCGCCCCCTCGCTCGGCGCCCGCCGGCCCTCCCGGCTGCACTCCATCGAGGAACTCCCCATCGCTCTCGGCATGTTGCTGGTCTCCGGCGGCGACTACCGCCAGGCGGTCCTGGGCGCGGTCAACTACGGCCGCGACTGCGACTCGACCGCCACCATGGCCGGCGCACTCGCGGGCGCCCTGGGCTCCCCGGTCCCGGAGGACTGGGCGAAGACGGTGGCGGAGGCGAGCCGCCTGGACCTGTGGGAGCCGGCCCGCACCCTGGCCGCGGTCACCCGCGAGGTCTTCGCACGGGACGTGCGCCGCCGGCGTGCACACGAGCAGGCCTTCGCGGCGCTCGGAGGCACGGCATGCTCCGCCTGACCTGGGTCCAGCCGGAGGACCTCCTGGGCCACGAACTCCACCAGGCCCGCCTGGACGGCCGGGAACCGTCGAGGATCGAGGCGAGATGGCGGGCGGCGGGCGGCCTGGAGCCGCCGGAGCGCGCCGGAGCCTCACCGCGACCGGCATCGCGATACCTACGGCTGCTGGCGGAAGACCTGCTGGACGAACTAGCCGACCTGCCCAGCAGGTTGACAGACGACGAGCCGACGGACCTGGCCCGCATCAAGGCACTGTGCCCGGACTGGCCCGAACTCTCCGGACGCCCCACGCCCACCCTCACCCCCCTCGCCCTCGAAGCATCCTGGCTGGGCCGGGCCATCGGCTGCCTCCTCGGCAAGCCCGTCGAGAAGCTGCCCCTGGACGGCATCCGCGCCCTCGCCCGCTCCGCCGGCAACTGGCCGCTGTCCACCTGGTTCACCGCGAAGGGCGTCCCCGAAGACCTGCTCGCCCGGTACCCCTGGAACCGCCGCTCCGCCGCGACCTCCCTCGCCGAGAACATCGACGGCATGCCCGAGGACGACGACCTCAACTACCCCCTCCTCAACCTGCTCCTGCTCGAGCGCCACGGACGGACCTTCAGCGCCGCCGACGTGGCACAGCTCTGGCTCGACGAACTCCCGCCCGGCCGCACCTTCACCGCCGAGCGCATCGCCTTCCGCAACCTCCTCACCGGAATCGAACCCCCGCACACAGCCCGCCACCGCAACCCGTTCCGTGAATGGATCGGCGCCCTGATCCGCGCCGACGTGCACGGCTGGACCAACCCGGGCGACCCCGCGGCCGCCGCCGAACAGGCCCACCGCGACGCGCGCCTCACGCACACCGCGAACGGCGTCTACGCGGCGATGTTCACGGCCGCCACCCTCGCGGCGGCGGCGACCGGCACCCACGACGTCCACGCCTGTCTGCACACCGGTCGCACGGTGGTCCCACCCCGCTCCCGCCTGGCTGGAGCGATCGACCACGCCCTGCGAACGGCCAGGACGCACAGGGACTTCGACGACGTCGTGGACGAACTCCACTCCGCCTATTCCGCGACCCACCACTGGGTCCACGCCATCCCCAACACCGCCCTGATCGTCGCCGCCCTCACCCACGCGGACGGCGACTTCACCGGCTCCGTCTGCCGAGCCGTGTCCGGCGGCTGGGACACCGACTCCAACGGAGCGACCGCCGGCAGCGTCGCCGGCCTCCTCGCCGGCACCCCGAGCGCGCTCCCCGAGCGCTGGCGGGCCCCGCTGAAGAACCGGCTCGCCACCTCCGTCGCCGACTTCGACGGCACCGGCTTCGACACCCTCGCCCACCTCACGCACCTGGAGGCGACCCGACCATGACCCACATCGCCGTCCTCGGCAGCACCAACATGGACCTCGTCACCTACGTCACCAAGGCTCCACAGCGCGGCGAGACCGTGACGGGACGGGAGTTCCGTACGATCCCCGGCGGCAAGGGTGCCAACCAGGCGATCGCCGCGGCCCGCGCCGGCGCCACGGTCTCGATGATCGGCGCGGTCGGCAACGACGCCTTCGGGGTGCGTCTGCGCGACACCCTCGAACACTCCGGTGTGGACACCGACTTCCTGCGCACGGTCGAGGGCCCGTCCGGCACCGCGCACATCGTGGTGGACGACGAGGGCGGCAACTCCATCGTCGTCATTCCCGGAGCGAACGGCACCGTCGACCACCTCGCACCCGGCGACGAGGGTGTGCTCGCCTCCGTCGACGCCCTGCTGCTCCAGCTGGAGATCCCGCTGGCCGCGGTCGTCGCGGGCGCGCAGGCGGCCCGCCGGCACGGCGTCCGTACCATCCTCACCCCGGCTCCCGCCCAGCCGCTGCCGCCCGAACTCCTCGCCGCGATCGATCTGTTGGTCCCCAACGAGTACGAGGCCGTCACCCTCACCGGCCGCACCGACCCGCGGGAGGCGGCCGCCGCCCTGCTCGACCTGGTCCCGGAGGTCGTCGTCACCCTGGGCGCGACCGGCAGCCTGTACCTGGCCCGGGGCGCCGAACCCCTGGTGGTGCCCGCACCCACGGTGAAGGCCGTGGACTCCACGGGGGCGGGCGACACCTTCGTCGGCGCGCTCGCGGTGGCCCTCGCCGAGGAGAAGCCGGTGCGGGAGGCCCTGTCCTGGGCGGCCGCCGCCGCGGCCCTGTCCGTGCAGCGGGAGGGGGCGTCGGCGTCGATGCCCTACCGCCCGGAGATCGACGCGCAGTGCACGGCATGAGTACGACCACGACCACGACCACGACGGCGAGCACGACCACGACCGCGGCCGCGAGTACGGCCCCGCGGATCCAGCCCCTCGACGGCCTGCGGGTCCTCGATCTGGCCACCCTCTTCGCCGGCCCCATGGCCGCGACCCTGCTCGGCGACTTCGGCGCCGAGGTGATCAAGGTGGAGCATCCCGGCCGCCCCGACCCGTCCCGGGGGCACGGCCCGGCGAAGCACGGGGTCGGCCTGTGGTGGAAGGTGCTCGGCCGCAACAAGCGCACCATCACCCTCGACCTGTCCAAGCCCGGCGGCCGCGCGACGCTGCTCCGGCTCGCCGCCACCGCCGACGTGGTGATCGAGAACTTCCGCCCCGGCACCCTGGAGAAGTGGGATCTGGGCTGGGCGGAGCTGTCCGCCGCCAACCCGCGGCTGATCCTCACCCGGGTCACGGCCTTCGGTCAGTTCGGCCCGTACGCGCACCGTCCCGGCTTCGGCACCCTCGCCGAGGCGCTGAGCGGCTTCGCGGCCCTCACCGGCGAACCGGAGGCACCGCCGACACTCCCGCCGTTCGGGCTCGCGGACTCGGTCACGGGCCTGGCCACCGCGTACTCCGTGCTGACGGCCCTGGCCGCGCGGGACCGGACCGGCGTGGGGCAGGTCGTGGACATGGCGATCATCGAGCCGATCCTCGCCGTCCTGGGCCCCCAGCCCACCTGGTACGACCAGCTCGGCTACGTCCAGGAACGCACCGGCAACCGGTCCGCGAACAACGCCCCACGCAACACCTACCGCACCGCCGACGGCCGCTGGGTCGCCGTCTCCACCTCCGCGCAGTCGGTGGCGGAGCGGGTGCTGCGGCTGGTGGGCCGCCCGGAGCTGACCGAGGAGCCGTGGTTCGCCACGGGCACGGACCGGGCCGCGCACGCCGACGTCCTGGACGAGGCGGTCGGCTCCTGGATCGCGGCCCGCACCCGCGCCGAGGTCCTCGCGGCCTTCGAGAAGGCGGACGCGGCGGCGGCCCCGGTCCAGGACGCCCGGGACGTCCTGGAAGACCCCCAGTACCAGGCCCTGGACACGGTCACCACCGTCGCCGACCCGGAGCTGGGCCCGCTGCGCATGCAGAACGTGCTCTTCCGGCTGTCCGCCACGCCCGGCGCGATCCGCTGGGCCGGCCGCCCGCACGGCGCCGACACGGACGCGGTGCTCACCGAGCTGGGCCTGGCCCCGGCCGAGCTGCGCGCCCTGCGCGAGGAGGGCGCCCTGTGACGCCGTTCCCGCTGACCTGGCTCTACGTCCCCGGCGACCGCCCGCACGTCGTGGCCAAGGCGCTGGCCGCGGGCGCCGACGTGGTGGTGATCGACCTGGAGGACGCGGTCGCCCCCGACCGCAAGGACTACGCCCGCGCGGCCACGACCGAGCGCCTTTGCGAGCCGCAGCCCGTCCCGGTCCACGTCCGCGTCAACGCCCTCGACGGCCCCTGGGCGGCGGCCGACCTGACGGCGCTGGCCACACTGCCGGGCGTGTCCGGGCTACGGCTCCCGAAGGTGACGTCCCCGGGTCAGATCAGGCAGGTCGCCGTGGCCACTCCGGTCCCCCTGTACGCCCTCCTGGAGTCGGCTCTCGGCATCGAGCACGCGTACGCCATCGCCACCGCCCACCCGTCCCTGCGGGGCGTCTCCCTCGGCGAGGCCGACCTCCGGGCCGACCTGGGCGTACGGGCCGACGCGGGCCTCGACTGGCCCCGCTCCCGGGTGGTCGTCGCCGCCCGCGCGGCCGGCCTGGCACCGCCGGCCCAGTCCGTCCACCCCGACATCCGCGACCTGGACGGCCTGGCCACCTCCTGCGCCCGCGGCCGCACCCTCGGCTTCCTGGGCCGCGCGGCGATCCACCCGCGGCAGCTGCCGGTGATCGAGCGGGCGTATCTCCCGACGTCCGCGGAGATCGAGGCAGCGGAAACGATCATCAAGGCTGCGGCGACGAACGAGGGCGCCCAGGCCCTGCCCGACGGCCGCTTCGTCGACGCGGCGGTGGTGGCGGCAGCGCAGCGGACTCTGTCGTTGGGGCGGAGGCACTGAAACTTCCTTCCGCACGCACTGAGGGCGCCCAGAAGATTCCGGGCGCCCTCGGTGTCTACAACCAGCCGTCAGCTCTTCTTCGCCGACTCCGGCTCGTCCTTCGCCTCCACGGCATCCGGCTCGGCCTTGTCCTCGACCTCGACGTCGGCCTTGTCCTCGGCCTTGGCGTCGGCGTCGGCGTCCTCACCGTCGGCCTCAGCACCTGCGACGTCCTCGGTCGGACCGTCGGAGGCACCCGGTTCCACCACCGCTTCGCGGCCCGGCCGCTTCTTCGCCGACACCACGATGTACGTCACCGCCAGCAGGAACACGATGATCGCGGTCCAGTCGTTGAGGCGGAGGCCCAGGATGTGGTGGGCGTCGTCGACGCGCATGTACTCGATCCAGCCACGGCCCACGCAGTACGCGGCGACGTACAGGGCGAAGGCCCGGCCGTGACCCAGCCGGAAGCGGCGGTCGGCCCAGATGACCAGGAGGGCGACGCCGATGCACCACAGGGACTCGTAGAGGAAGGTCGGGTGGTAGTAGCCCGGCACCCGGCCGCCCTCGGAGGAGGTGATGTGCAGCGCCCACGGCACATGGGTCTCGCGTCCGTACAGCTCCTGGTTGAACCAGTTGCCCCAGCGGCCGATGGCCTGCGCGAGGGCGATGCCGGGGGCGATGGCGTCGGCGTAGGCGGGCAGCGGGATGCCCCGGCGCCGGCAGCCGATCCACGCGCCCACCGCACCGAGCGCGATCGCGCCCCAGATGCCGAGGCCGCCCTCCCACACCTTGAAGGCGTCCACCCAGTCACGGCCCGGGCTGAAGTACAGCTCGTAGTCCGTGATCACGTGGTAGAGCCGGCCGCCGACGAGGCCGAAGGGAACGGCCCAGACGGCGATGTCGGCAACCGTGCCGGCTCGCCCGCCCCGGGCGATCCAGCGCTTGTTGCCGAGCCAGACGGCGACGAAGACGCCGATGATGATGCAGAAGGCGTAGCCGCGCAGCGGGATCGGACCGAGGTTCCAGACCCCGCGCGACGGGCTGGGAATGTAGGCAAGTTCCATGGCAAGGTCGACGCTACCGTGCCGGGCCGCGAGGACGGCAGGCAGCCCGGCTACGGGTCCATAACGGGCACGTGAGAAACATGCTTACCCGCGGTTCGCGTCCTCCACCATCTGCTTGAGCTTCGCCGGGGTCAGCGTCTGGTCCGCGTAGATGTTCTTGCCGCCGAACAGGACGGTGGGCGTGCTGCTGAAGCCGCCTGTCTGGAAGGCCTTGTGGGACTTGTTCACCCAGGTGTCGTGGGTGCCGTCCTTGACGCACTTCTGGAACGCGGGGGTGTCGAGGCCGTTCACCTTGCCGGCCAGCTGGATCAGCTTGGCGTTGTCCGCGAAGGCGTCGTCCGTCTCCTGCGGCTGGTTCGCGTACAGCACGTCGTGGTAGTCGCGGAACTTTCCGGCGTCCTGGGCGCAGGCCGCGGCGTTGGCCGCGCGCAGGGAGCCGGTGCCGCCGAGGTTGCCGTCGATCAGCCGGACCAGGTGGTACTCGACTCTGAGCTTGCCCGCGTCGGTGAGCTCGTGGAGCGTGGGCCGGTACATCGTCTCGAAGGCCTGGCAGGCCGGGCAGCGGAAGTCCTCCCAGACCGTGAGCGTCGCCTTGGCGCCGTCCTTGCCGACCGGGATCGCGAGACTGTCCTTGCCCTGCGCGCCGGAGGGCACCACGACCGGGCCCGCGCCGGCGGTCTTCTTCTTGCCCGAGTTGGCGGCGATCACGCCGATCACCGCCGCGAGCCCCAGGACGCAGACGACGCTCGCGCCCACGATCAGCGCGCGCCGTCGCCTCTCCGCGGACTTCTGCTTCTCGCGCTCGACCGCCAGCCGCTCCCGGGCGGTGCGCTTTTCGTCACGGTTCTTCTCGCTCACACCCCCAGAACGAACCGGGGAGGCGCAGCGCGCCTCCCCGGCCTGAGGTCCACTCGTTCGAGTGACCGAATCTTCCGTTACGAGCGGTTACGCCTGTCCGCGAACGCCCTTCGCCAGCTCGCCGGCGAGCCCACGCACCGCCTCGATGCCGGAGGCGTGGTCCGGGGCGTCCAGCATCCGCTTCACGAACGCCGAGCCGACGATGACGCCGTCGGCGAAGCCGGCGACCTCGGCGGCCTGGGCCGCGTTGGAGACGCCGAGCCCGACGCACACCGGCAACGGGCTGCCGGTGGCCCGGGTGCGCTCGACCAGGTCGTGGGCCTGGACGCCGACCGACTCACGGGTGCCGGTGACACCCATCAGCGAGGCCGCGTAGACGAAGCCGCTGCCCGCCGCGGTGATCCGGGCGAGCCGCTCGTCCTTGCTGCTGGGAGCGACGACGAAGACGGTGGCGAGACCGTGCTTCTCCGCGTGCTCCCTCCACAGGCCCGACTCCTGGACCGGCAGGTCGGGCAGGATGCAGCCCGCGCCGCCCGCCTCGGCCAGCTCGGCGGTGAAGCGCTCCACGCCGTAGCGGTCGATGGGGTTCCAGTAGGTCATCACGAGCACCGGCTTCCCGGTCGCCTCGTTCGCCTCCCTGACCGTCCGCATGACGTCCGCGATCCTGACGCCGCCGCGCAGGGCGATGTCGTCGGCGGTCTGGATGACCGGACCGTCGAGGACCGGGTCGCTGTGCGGCAGACCGACCTCGACGATGTCGGCGCCGCCGTCGAAGACGGCCTTGATCGCCTCGATGCCGCCGTCCACGGTGGGGAAGCCGGCCGGGAGGTAGGCGATGAGGGCGGAGCGCCCCTCCGCCTTGGCGGCGGCGAGGGTGTCGTTCAGAAGCTGAATGTTGCCGCTCACTTGGCGTCCCCCTCGATCTCGGCGGTGTCGGCTTCGTTGGCGGCCACCTCGGCGTCGGTGTCGTAGAGGCCGAAGTAGCGCGCCGCGGTGTCCATGTCCTTGTCGCCGCGGCCGGACAGGTTGACCACGATCAGCCCGTCCTTGCCCAGCTCCCTGCCGACCTCCAGGGCGCCGGCCAGGGCGTGGGCGCTCTCGATGGCCGGGATGATGCCCTCGGTCCGCGACAGCAGGCGCAGGGCCTGCATGGCGGCGTCGTCGGTGATCGCGCGGTACTCGCCGCGGCCGCTGTCGCGCAGGTAGGAGTGCTCCGGGCCGACGCCCGGGTAGTCCAGACCGGCCGAGATCGAGTACGGCTCGGTGATCTGGCCCTCGTCGTCCTGCAGGACGTAGGAGCGGGAGCCGTGCAGGATGCCGGGCTCGCCCGCGGTCAGGGTGGCCGCGTGCTCGCCGGTCTCCACGCCGTGCCCGGCCGGCTCGCAGCCGATCAGGCGGACGCCCTCGTCGGGGATGAAGGCGTGGAAGAGGCCGATGGCGTTGGAGCCACCGCCGACGCAGGCGATGGCGGCGTCGGGGAGACGGCCGGCGCGCTCCAGGAGCTGCCGCCGCGCCTCCACGCCGATCACCCGGTGGAAGTCGCGGACCATGGCCGGGAACGGGTGCGGGCCGGCGACCGTACCGAACAGGTAGTGGGTGTGGTCGACGTTGGCGACCCAGTCCCGGAACGCCTCGTTGATGGCGTCCTTCAGCGTGCGGCTGCCGGACTTCACGGCGACGACCTCGGCGCCGAGCATGCGCATACGGGCCACGTTGAGGGCCTGGCGCTGGGTGTCGATCTCGCCCATGTAGATGGTGCAGTCGAGGCCGAACAGGGCGCAGGCGGTGGCCGTGGCGACGCCGTGCTGGCCGGCGCCGGTCTCCGCGATGACGCGGGTCTTGCCCATGCGCTTGGTGAGCAGGGCCTGACCGAGAACGTTGTTGATCTTGTGGGAGCCGGTGTGGTTCAGGTCTTCCCGCTTGAGGAACACCCGGGCGCCACCGGCGTGTTCGGCGAACCTCGGCACCTCGGTGAGGGCGCTGGGGCGGCCGGTGTAGTTGACGAGCAGGTCGTCGAGCTCACGGGCGAACTCGGGGTCGTGCTTCGCCTTCTCGTACTCGACGGCGACCTCGTCCACGGCGGCGACGAGGGCCTCCGGGATGAACTTGCCGCCGAACGCGCCGAAGTAGCCTTCGACGCTCGGGACCTGACCCTCGGGGTCAGGGATGAAGAACTGGCTGGGCATGCGAAATCCTCACGGTGAGTGGTGTGTGAACAGCACTGTTCGCCGTGGGGGCGGGGTTTTGCCGGTCGAGTACCGGCCGTCAGTCGCTGCTCGCGCCCACGCGGCGGAGCCGCGTGTTCGGGCACTGCCCCGCGCCCCCGAGGGGGCGCTGCCATCGCATGCCGTTGACCTGCCCGGGCTCGTCACCGATGACGTACCGCACCCGTCGGCCGTGCACCCTGCGGGCGGGCGCGCGGCAGCCACGCGGGCGGCAGCCGCGCGCGAGGCGGGCGTACCGGTCCGCGGCCTTGAGGGATGCGGTCGGAGTCATCGCGGCAAGCCTAGCCGTCGATCAGCTTCGGCCGTGCCGCAGTGCGGGGTGCTCCCCCGCCGCGACCAGGTCGGAGACAGCCGTCTTCGGGTCCTTGCCGGTGACCAGGGACTCGCCCACCAGGACCGCGTCGGCGCCGGCGTTGGCGTACGCGATCAGGTCGTGCGGCCCGCGCACACCGGACTCGGCGACCTTGACGATGCCCTCGGGGATCTCCGGGGCCACCCGCTCGAAGGTGCCGCGGTCGACCTCAAGGGTCTTCAGGTTGCGCGCGTTGACACCGATGATCTTGGCGCCCGCGGCCACGGCCCGCTCGACCTCGTCCTCGTCGTGCACCTCGACGAGCGGGGTGAGGCCGATGGAGACGGCACGCTCGATCAGCGACTCGAGGGCCGGCTGGTCCAGGGCGGCCACGATCAGCAGCGCGAGGTCGGCGCCGTACGCGCGGGCCTCCCACAGCTGGTACGACGTGACGATGAAGTCCTTGCGCAGGACCGGGATGTCCACGCGCGCGCGGACGGCCTCCAGGTCGGCCAGCGAGCCGCCGAAGCGGCGCTGTTCGGTGAGGACGGAGATGACGGCGGCACCGCCCGCCTCGTAGTCCGCGGCGAGCCCGGCCGGGTCGGCGATCGCGGCCAGCGCGCCCTTGGAGGGGCTGGAGCGCTTGACCTCGCAGATCACCTTGACACCGTCGCCCTTGAGCGCGGCCACCCCGTCCTTGGCGGCGGGGGCCTTCGCCGCACGCTCCTTGAGCTCGTCGAGGCTGACGCGTGCCTGCCGCTCCGCGAGGTCGGCACGGACTCCGTCGATGATCTCGTCGAGCACACTCACGCGAGCGGCCCCCTTTCAGACGGTTGTTCCTTCGGGTTCTGAAAACCCTTGGTCACTTTGATGGTATCCGGAGGTCCACGATGGCCCTGCATCCGATCTATACCGGTCCCACCACCTGGACATTCTGTGGACGGGTCCGAGAGCGGTGCGGGAGCCGGTCTAGGGGTGCAGCCAGCCGCCGCCCGGCAGGTTCCGGACCACGGTGAAGACCAGCAGCAACGCGCCGATGCCCCACATCTGCACCCGCCCGAGTTCGATCCGTAGCGGCCGGCCGCGCACCGCGCGGACCACCCAGACGGTCCACAGCACCGCGAAGCCGAGGTAGGCGGCCACGCCCACCACGTTGTCGTGCAGGGCGGTGAGGAAGTCGCCGTGGACGAAGGCGTGCGCGCTGCGCAGTCCGCCGCAGCCGGGGCAGTACAGGCCGGTGAGCCGGTACAGGGGGCACACCGGGTAGTGGCCTGGCTCGTTCGGGTCGACCGTGCCTACGTACGCGAAGGCCCCGCCGACGGCCGCGAGCAGTCCGGCCGGAAGGGCGAGCCTGCCCCACAGGGCGGGCGGCGGGCTGGTGCGCGGGGCGCTGTGGCTGTCGGCGTTCACGCTAGGCATTCTGCCCCGCACACCCCGCGCACGCGCGCGAGGGGCGGCCCGTACCCTCCTCGGGTCCGGGCCGCCCCTCGCGGGAAGCGGTGGTGCTCAGCTCTCGGCGCCGGCCGGCTCGCGGGTCGCGGCGGGGGTCGCGTGCACGACGGCGTGCGCCTGCTGCTTCGGCTGGCCGAGACCCATGGCGCGCATGGCGGCGCCCACGACGCCACCGAGGACCACGATCACCATGCCGGCCCAGAAGCCCACGGGCTGGGCCATCACCATGAAGGCGCCCGCGACGCAGAAACCGATGAAGGCGATGGTGACGCCGGTCCAGGCGGCCGGGGTGTGACCGTGGCTGCTGCCCGCCATGACTTGCTCCTCGTTGCTGTGTGTCCTAGTCCGAGCCGGACGCTCGTCGTCCATTGTCCCGTACGCGCACGCGTGCCGGACGCGGGGGTGGCGTCTGGTTCGCCACATCCAGCGACAGCCAAGGGGTACCGCTCAGGCGCCGGTCGGGTCCTCGCCCCGGTCCAGGGCCTTCCAGATCTCCTCGGGACGCTCGGGGTCCACCGGGCGCGCCTTGCGCCGCGGGCGGTCGGCCCCGCGCTCGTAGCGGCCGGACATGGCGGGCCACCCGCTGCCGTAGCGCAGGGCGAGCAGCCCGGCGAACAGGATCAGGACGCCGCCGACGACCGCGACGTACGGCCAGCCGGTGTGGCTGAGGGCAGCGACCGTGGCCGAGGTGTCGCCGGTGGTCTGCGCGGCCTTCTCGTCCAGCGCGGAGCCGTCGGAGGCCCCGACGAGGGCGGCGGCGACGATGCCCGCGCCGGAGAGCGCGAGCAGCGCGGCGACGGCGAGGCGGCCCGCCCCGCGGACGGCGAAGACGGCGACCAGCGCGGCGAGGCCCACTATGGCGAGGGCCGCGGGGACGCCCGTGACGTCGCTGCCCTTGGCGGTCAGCGGGAACGCGCCGCCGGCCACCGTGGCGGTGCCCTCCGCCCAACGCTGCCGGGTCGCGAGCAGCGCCACGGCCGCGCCGAGCGCACCGAACAGCAGGGCCACGGCGAGGCTCCGCCGACCGGACCGGGCGGGCGCGGCGGCTTCGGAACGGGGGTGAGGTACGGCAGTCACGTGGTCCACTATCGCCTGAACCCCGGGCGAACCGTCACCCGGGGGTTCACATGTGACGCTCTCCACCGTGCTCCGCCGACCGGTCGCTACCGTCCGAGACGGTTCGCCGTGTGGACGGCCCGCAGTACCGCGGCGGCCTTGTTGCGGCACTCCTGGTCCTCGGCGACAGGGTCGGAGTCGGCGACGATGCCCGCGCCGGCCTGCACATAGGCCGTGCCGTCCCGGAGCAGGGCGGTGCGGATGGCGATGGCGGTGTCGGAGTCGCCGGCGAAGTCGAGGTAGCCGACACAGCCGCCGTACAGGCCGCGCCGGGACGGCTCGAGTTCGTCGATGATCTGCATGGCGCGGGGCTTGGGCGCGCCGGACAGGGTGCCCGCCGGGAAGCAGGCGGTCAGCACGTCGAAGGCCGTACGGCCCTGGGCGACCCGGCCGGTGACCGTGGACACGATGTGCATGACGTGCGAGTAGCGCTCGATGGACATGAAGTCCACGACCTCCACCGAGCCGGGCTCGCAGACCCGGCCGAGGTCGTTGCGGCCGAGGTCGACCAGCATCAGGTGCTCGGCGCGCTCCTTGGGGTCGGCGAGCAGCTCCTCGGCGAGAGCCTGGTCCTCCTGCGGGGTGGCGCCGCGGTGCCGGGTGCCGGCGATGGGGTGGACCATCGCGCGCCCGTCCTCGACCTTGACCAGCGCCTCCGGGGAGGAGCCGACGACGTCGAACCCGTCGAGGCGGAACAGGTACATGTACGGCGACGGGTTGGTGGCCCGCAGGACCCGGTAGACGTCCAGCGCACTGGCCGTGCACGGGGTCTCGAAGCGCTGGGAGGGCACGACCTGGAAGGCCTCGCCCGCGCGGATGCGCTCCTTGACGTCCTCGACGGCCGCCCGGAAGTCGGGGCCGCCCCACAGGGCGGTGTACTCGGGCAGTTCGGAGGGCGGCAGGACGGCCGGGGGCTGGGCGACCGCCCGGGACAGGTCGGCCTCCATCGCGTCGAGCCGGGCCACGGCGTCGGCGTAGGCCTCGTCCACCCCGGTGTCGAGGTCGTTGTGGTTGATCGCGTTGGCGATCAGCAGGACGGAGCCCTCCCAGTGGTCCATGACGGCGAGGTCGCTGGTGAGGAGCATGGTCAGCTCGGGCAGCTTCAGGTCGTCGCGCTCGCCGGGGCCGATCTTCTCCAGGCGGCGGACGATGTCGTAGCCGAGGTAGCCGACCATGCCGCCGGTGAAGGGCGGCATGCCCTCCTGGTGCGGGGTGTGCAGGGCCTGGAGGGTGGCGCGCAGGGCGGCGAGCGGGTCGCCGCCGGTGGGGACGCCGACGGGCGGGGCGCCGAGCCAGTGGGCCTCACCGTCCCGTGCGGTGAGGGTCGCGGCGGAGCGCACGCCCACGAAGGAGTAGCGGGACCAGGAGCGGCCGTTCTCCGCGGACTCCAGCAGGAAGGTGCCGGGGCGTTCGGCGGCGAGCTTGCGGTAGAGCGCGACCGGGGTGTCGCCGTCGGCGAGGAGCTTGCGTGTGACCGGGATGACGCGTCGGTCGGTGGCGAGCTTGCGGAAGGTCTCGAGGTCCATGGCGGCTGACCTTACTGATCCTGTGCCTGCACGCCGGAATCGGCGTCCTTGAGCAGCACGTCCTCGTCGAAGCAGGTGCGGGCGCCGGTGTGGCAGGCGGCGCCGACCTGGTCGACCTTGACCAGCACGGTGTCGGCGTCGCAGTCCAGGGCGACGGACCTGACCCACTGGAAGTGTCCGGAGGTGTCGCCCTTGACCCAGTACTCCTGGCGGCTGCGCGACCAGTAGGTGCAGCGGCCCGTGGTGAGCGTGCGATGCAGCGCCTCGTCGTCCATCCAGCCGAGCATCAGCACCTCACCGGTGTCGTACTGCTGGGCGATGGCCGGGAGGAGCCCGTCGGCGCTGCGCTTCAGGCGCGCGGCGATCTCGGGGTCCAGGCTGCTGGGCGGAGGCGTACTGGTCATGGCTGCCATTGTGCCGCGCGGTACTGACTGTGACGGTCCGCGTCCACTGGTTGGGCCCGGTGGCGCGATGGGGGTGCCCCCCAGACTTTCGGTTCTGGGGGAGCCTCGTCGAGGGTTGGTGGCCGGGTGACGGGTGGGCGGAGCCTGTGCGTGGTCGTAGGCTGACTGCATGTCGACCTTCGCCCAGCGTGAACGGCTTCTGCTCGCCGACCTCTTGGAAACCACCGGTCCGGAGGCCCCGACCCTCTGCGAGGGGTGGCTGACGCGCGATCTGGCCGCGCACGTGGTGGTGCGGGAGCGGCGGCCGGACGCGGCCGGGGGCACGCTGATCAAGCAGCTCGCGCCGCGCCTGGAGAAGGTGATGGCCGAGTACGCCGCGAAGCCGTACGAGGAGCTGATCCAGCTGATCCGGACCGGCCCGCCGCGTTTCTCGCCCTTCCAGCTCAAGCAGATCGACGAGGCGGCCAACATCGTGGAGTTCTACGTCCACACGGAGGACGTGCGCCGCGCCCAGCCGGACTGGACGCCGCGCGAGCTCGACCCCGTCTTCCAGGAGTCGCTGTGGACCCGTCTGGAGCGGACCGCCCGCCTGCTGGGCCGGGGTGTGCCGACGGGCCTGGTCCTGCGGCGTCCGGACGGCCAGACGGCCGTCGCCCACCGGGGTGCTCCCGTGGTGACGGTGACCGGCGAGCCGGCGGAGCTGCTGATGTTCGCGTTCGGCCGGCAGAGCACGGCGAAGGTCGAGCTGGACGGCGACGAGAACGCCATCGCGAAGCTGCACGAGTCCAAGCAGTTGGGCATCTGAGAGGCACCTCATGATCAAGGTCGCGATGACCGGTGTGTACGTGGACGACGTGCCGAAGGCGCACGCCTTCTACACGGACGTCCTCGGCTTCGAGACCCGTACCCGTCTGGACCTGGGCGGCGGCACGCTGTTCGTCACGGTCGGCGCGCCGGGCGGGGCCCAGCACGATCTCCAGTTGCTGCTGGAGCCCGGCGACGGCCCCATCGCGGAGCCGTACCGCCGGGCCCTGTACGAGGCGGGCATCCCGTGCATCGTCTTCTCGGTGGACGACATCCAGGCGGAGTACAAGCGGCTGGTGAACCTCGGCGTGCGCTTCACCCACGAGCCGCAGGAGCAGGGTCCGGTGATCGCGGCGGTGATCGACGACACGGTCGGCAACCTGATCCAGCTGGCCCAGCCCAAGCCGGCCCACGGCTGAGTCTCAGCGAGGCAGTTCGGCCCGGCGCAGGCCCGGGACGTACAGGGCGACGAGCCCGCCGAGGCCGCAGACGACGGCGCTGACGACGTAGACCGGGCCAAGGCCCCAGGCCCCGATCGCGGCGGCCGCGAACGGCATGCTCAGCGGGGCGAGTCCGAGGCTGACCAGGCCGGAGACGGCCGTGACCCGGCCGAGGTAGGCGGGGTCGGCCTGGGTCTGGAGCAGGGCCCCGCACATGGCGCCGCTGAGCCCGGCGAGGAGTCCGACGAGCAGGGCCACCCCGACGGCCCCGGCGAGACTCGGGACGAAGGCGAGGGCACCGATCGCGACGGAGCCCCCGAGGATGGCGTACGCGGCGATCAGCCCGGCGCGCGGCAGCCGCCCGCGGACGGTGAGCAGCAGCGAGGCGGCGCCCGCGCCGACGCCGAACCCGGCGAGGATCCAGCCCATCCCGAAGGCGCCCCAGCCGCGCCGGTCGGCGAGCAGGGTCAGGCCGACGTTGAACGGTCCGACGAAGCCGAAGTCGCCGAGGGCGATGGCCAGCATGAGCGGGGCGAGGACGCGGTGGCGGCGGATGTAGCGCAGGCCTTCCCGCAGATCCCGCCGGGCGGACGTCTCCCGGGTGTCCGTCCGGTCGTCCGCCGGCAGTTTCCGGACCCGTACGCAGACCAGCAGGGGCACCGACACCGCGATGAGCAGTCCGGCGAGGGTGAACGCGGTCGCCGCGCCGCCGAGCGCCACGCCGAGGCCGCCGAGCGGGGCGCCGACGACGTTCGCGAAGCGGATCGCGAGGCCCCGCATGCCCTGTACCCGGGCCAGCTGGTCCTTGCCGGTGATCCGTGCCGGGAGGGCGCCGACGGCGGGCATGAACACGGCGTCGACGGTGCCGAAGACGAGGGCCAGCAGGGCGAGCGGCCACAGCCCGGGGCTGGTCAGGAACAGCAGGACGGCCACCGCGAGGACGGCGGCGCAGCGCACGGCGTCGCTGCCGATGACGACACGGCGCGGGCCCAGCCGGTCGGCGAGCACTCCCCCGCCGAGCATCAGCACGGCCCGCGGCAGCGCGCTGGCCGACATCACGACACCGGCCTGCGCGGGTGTTCCGGCCTGGACGGCGGCCCAGGACAGGGCGATGTAGTAGATGCTGTCGCCGAGCATCGAGGAGGTGTAGGCACCGAGCCAGCGCAGGACGTTGGGGTCGCGGTGGGCGGGGCGGGCGTCGGTGACGGCGGCCGACGGCGTGAGGGTGGCGGTCACGGGAGGGGCCCTTCTCAGGCGCGGAACGGGAATCCGGACACGTGCAGCGCGACGTGCTCGCGCCCTTCGGTCTCACCGGCGGCTTCGGCGGACCGGCCCCTCTCGTCATACTTCCGCACCAGTGCGAGCAACTCCTGGCGCAGTCCGTCCAGTTCGGCCGCGGTGAGGCGCAGCAGGGACTCGCTGTCGGGCGCGGCGGCGTTCCACTCGGCGCTCCAGGTGGCCCGCTCGTCCAGGTAGCGGCGGTACATCTCGGCGCGCTGGTCGTGGAAGAGCCGGGTCGCCGCCAGGTGCACGGCCGCCTTCTCGGGCGCGTCCAGGAAATCTCCGTCGCGGATGCTCACCCCCTCCGACGAGGGCTGCCACCAGCGCTCCCGGCCGTCCGCGCTCTGCGGCTCGGCCTCCTCGATCAGACCGTGCTCGGCGAGCTTGCGCAGGTGGTAGCTGACCAGCGAGACGGCCTCGTCGACCTGGTCGGCGAGGTGCGAGGCGGTCGCCTTGTCGGCCACGCACAGGGCTCGGTACAGCTTCATCCGCAGCGGGTGGGCGAACGCCTTGAGCGTGCCCACGTCCGTGATGGGACGGCTCCCCTTGGCTGTCATGCGCACAACGCTAGATGGGAAAGAAAAGTTGCACAACAGATTTTGCGCAACTTCTCTTTCCTGTCTGCCGACGAGAAGGCCCCGGCCGCCCGAGGGCAACCGGGGCCGAAGTTCAGCGCGGCGTCACCGCACCGGGTGCCCCGCCTCCCGCAGCGTCTGCTTCACCTGGCCGATGCGCAGGTCGCCGAAGTGGAAGACGGAGGCGGCCAGGACCGCGTCCGCACCCGCCTCGATGGCCGGCGGGAAGTCCGCCAGCCGGCCCGCGCCGCCCGAGGCGATCACCGGGACGGTGACGTGCTTGCGGACGGCCGCGATCATCTCCAGGTCGTAGCCGTCCTTGGTGCCGTCCGCGTCCATGGAGTTCAGCAGGATCTCGCCGGCGCCCAGTTCGGCGGCCCGGTGCGCCCACTCGACGGCGTCGATGCCGGTGCCCCGGCGGCCGCCGTGGGTGGTCACCTCGAACGAACCCGACTCGGTCCGGCGCGCGTCCACCGAGAGCACCAGCACCTGCCGGCCGAAGCGCTCGGCGATCTCACGGATCAGGTCCGGGCGGGCGATGGCCGCCGTGTTGACGCCCACCTTGTCGGCGCCGGCCCGCAGCAGCTTGTCCACGTCCTCGGCCGTGCGGACGCCGCCGCCGACGGTCAGCGGGATGAACACCTGCTCGGCGGTGCGGCGCACCACGTCGTACGTCGTCTCGCGGTTGCCGGACGAGGCGGTGATGTCCAGGAACGTCAGCTCGTCGGCGCCCTCGGCGTCGTACACCTTGGCCATCTCGACCGGGTCGCCCGCGTCGCGCAGGTTCTGGAAGTTGACGCCCTTGACGACCCGGCCGTTGTCCACGTCCAGGCAGGGGATGACTCGGACCGCCAGGGTCATGAGTTCACGGCTCCTCTGAATGCCTCTAGTTCCACTTCGACCAGGATGCGCGGGTCGATGAAGCCCTCCACGACCAGCAGGGTCGAGGCCGGGCGCACGGAGTCGAAGATCTCCTTGTGGGCCCGGCCCACGGCGTCCACGTCCCGCACATGGGTCAGGTACATCCGCGTGCGGATCACGGACTCGATACCGAGCCCGAACTCCGCGATCGCCTCCAGTGCGCCGGTGAACGCCACCTTGGCCTGCTCGTACGGGTCGCCCTCCCCGTACAGCACCCGGCCCCGGAAGGACGTCGTACCGGCCACCAGCACACGGTCACCCGCCGCGACGGCGCGCGCGAACCCGAAGCTCTCCTCCCAGGGACTTCCGCTCTGCACGCGCCGCACGGCATCGGTCATGACGACACAGCCTCCAAGGCCTCTTCCAGGGTGAACGCCTTCGCGTACAGGGCCTTCCCGACGATGGAGCCCTCGACACCGAGGGGTACCAGCTCGGCGATGGCCCGGAGGTCGTCCAGCGACGACACGCCGCCGGACGCCACGACCGGCCGGTCCGTCACGGCGCACACGTTGCGCAGCAGCTCCAGGTTCGGGCCCTGGAGGGTGCCGTCCTTGGCGATGTCGGTGACGACGTAGCGGGCGCAGCCCTCCTTGTCGAGGCGCTCCAGCGTCTCGTAGAGGTCGCCGCCGTCACGGGTCCAGCCGCGGCCGCGCAGGGTCGTGCCGCGCACGTCCAGGCCGACCGCGATCTTGTCACCGTGCTCGGCGATGACCTTCGCGACCCACTCCGGGGTCTCCAGGGCGGCGGTGCCGAGGTTCACCCGGGTGCAGCCGGTGGCCAGGGCGGCGGCGAGGGTGTCGTCGTCGCGGATGCCGCCGGACAGCTCCACCTTGATGTCCATCGCCCTGGCGACCTCGGCGATCAGCTCCCGGTTGTCGCCCGTGCCGAAGGCGGCGTCCAGGTCGACCAGGTGCAGCCACTCGGCGCCGGAGCGCTGCCAGGCGAGGGCGGCCTCCAGCGGGGAGCCGTAGGACGTCTCGGTCCCGGACTCACCGTGCACGAGGCGGACGGCCTGGCCGTCACGGACGTCGACGGCGGGAAGGAGTTCGAGCTTGGCCATGGTCTACAGGGTTCCGATCCAGTTGGTGAGGAGCTGGGCACCGGCGTCGCCGGACTTCTCGGGGTGGAACTGGGTGGCCCACAGGGCACCGTTCTCCACGGCCGCCACGAAGGGCTTGCCGTGCGTCGACCAGGTCACCCTGGGCGAGTGCATGACCGGGTTGTGGGTCTCCAGGGTCCAGTCGTGGACGGCGTAGGAGTGCACGAAGTAGAAGCGGGCGTCCCGGTCCAGGCCGGCGAACAGCTCCGAGTCGGCCGGTGCGTCGACGGTGTTCCAGCCCATGTGGGGCACGATGTCGGCCTGGAGCGGCTCGACCGAGCCGGGCCACTCGTCGAGGCCCTCGGTCTCCACGCCGTGCTCGATGCCGCGCGCGAAGAGGATCTGCATACCGACGCAGATGCCCATCACCGGGCGCCCGCCGGACAGCCGGCGGTCGATGATCCAGTCACCGCGGGCCTCGCGCAGCCCCTGCATGCAGGCGGCGAAGGCGCCGACGCCCGGCACCAGCAGGCCGTCGGCGTTCATCGCCCGGTCGAAGTCGCGCGTTATCTCGACGTCGGCGCCCACGCGCGCGAGGGCACGTTCGGCGGAGCGGACGTTGCCGAAGCCGTAGTCGAAGACGACCACTCGCTTGGCGCTCAATTCCACACCTCCAGCCTCAGGACGCCCGAGACGAGGCACATGGCCGCGCCGATGGACAGCAGCACGATGAGGCTCGTGGGCATCTTCTGCTTGACGAAGGAGATGATGCCGCCGACCAGGAAGAGGCCGACGACGATCAGGACGGTGGACAGACCGTTCATGGGTTACAGCGCGCCCTTCGTGGAGGGGAGGATGCCGGCCGCGCGCGGGTCGCGCTCGCTGGCGTAGCGCAGGGCCCGGGCGAGCGCCTTGAACTGGCACTCCACGATGTGGTGCGCGTTGCGCCCGTAGGGCACGTGCACGTGCAGCGCGATCTGCGCCTGGGCGACGAAGGACTCCAGGATGTGCCGGGTCATCGTCGTGTCGTACTCGCCGATCATCGGCGCCATGTTCTCGGGCTCGGTGTGCACGAGGTAAGGGCGGCCGGACAGGTCGACGGTGACCTGGGCGAGGGACTCGTCCAGCGGGACCGTGCAGTTGCCGAAGCGGTAGATCCCCACCTTGTCGCCGAGCGCCTGCTTGAAGGCGGCGCCGAGCGCGAGGGCGGTGTCCTCGATGGTGTGGTGGGAGTCGATGTGCAGGTCGCCGTCGGTCTTCACGGTCAGGTCGAACAGACCGTGCCGGCCGAGCTGGTCGAGCATGTGGTCGTAGAAGCCGACACCCGTGGCGATGTCGGTCCTCCCGGTGCCGTCGAGGTCTATCTCGACGAGGACCGAGGTCTCCTTGGTGGTGCGCTCGATTCTTCCGACGCGACCTTCGCGAGTCATGCCTCAAGCTCCTTCTTGACTTCACGTACCGCGTCGAGGAACGCGTCGTTCTCTTCGGGGGTTCCGGCGGACACCCGCAGCCACCCCGGTACGCCGTTGTCCCGGACCAGGACGCCCCGGTCGAGGATCTTCTGCCAGGCGGTGTGGGAGTCCTCGAACCGGCCGAACTGCACGAAGTTCGCGTCGGACTCGGTGACGTCGTAACCGATCGCCCGCAGCTCGCTCACCAGCCGGTCCCGCTCCGACTTCAGCTGCTCGACGTACTTCAGCAGCGTGTCGGTGTGCTCCAGGGCGGCCAGGGCGGTCGCCTGGGTGATCGCCGACAGGTGGTACGGCAGCCGTACGAGCTGCACGGCGTCCACGACCGCGGGGTGCGCGGCGAGGTAGCCGAGGCGCAGGCCCGCCGCGCCGAACGCCTTCGACATGGTGCGGGAGACGACCAGGTTCGGCCGGCCCTCCAGCAGCGGCAGCAGCGAGTCGCCGTGGCTGAACTCGATGTAGGCCTCGTCGACGACGACCATGGACGGCTTGGCCGCCTGGGCCGCGTCGTACAGCGCGAGGACCGTCCCGGGCGGAACCGCGTTGCCGGTGGGGTTGTTGGGGGTGGTGATGAAGACGACGTCGGGCCTGTGCTCGGCGATGGCCTGCCCGGCCACCGCGAGGTCGATGTCGAAGTCCTCGTTGCGGGGGCCCGAGATCCAGCCCGTCCCCGTGCCGCGCGCGATGAGCGCGTGCATCGAGTACGACGGCTCGAAGCCGATGGCCGTGCGGCCCGGCCCGCCGAAGGTCTGCAGCAGCTGCTGGATGACCTCGTTGGAGCCGTTGGCGGCCCACACGTTCTCGACGCCGAGCGGGTACTTGCCGGTCTTCGTCAGGTACTTGGCCAGCTCGGTGCGCAGCTGGACCGCGTCCCGGTCGGGGTAGCGGTTCAGGTTCCGGGCGGCCTCGCGCACCCGCTCCGTGATCCGCTCGACCAGCGGCTCGGGCAGCGGGTACGGGTTCTCGTTGGTGTTCAGCCGTACGGGGACGTCCAACTGGGGCGCGCCGTAGGGGGACTTGCCGCGCAGCTCGTCCCGTACGGGAAGATCGTCGATTCCGAAGCTCACTTGCTCTCAGGCACCTTCCAACCGCTGCATCCATCGTTCGGCTCCGCCAAAACGAGCCTTGATCGCCGCGCCGTGCGCGGGCAGGTCCTCCGCCTCCGCCAGCGCCACCACGTGATGCGCGACCTCGGCCAGCGCGTCCTTCGTGTAGTCGACGATGTGGATGCCGCGCAGGAAGGACTGGACGGACAGGCCGGAGGAGTGGCAGGCACAGCCGCCGGTGGGCAGGACGTGGTTGGACCCGGCCGCGTAGTCGCCCAGCGAGACCGGGGCCCAGGGTCCGATGAAGATCGCGCCGGCGTTCCTGACCCGGTCGGCGACCGCGGCGGCGTCCGCCGTCTGGATCTCCAGGTGCTCGGCGCCGTACGCGTCGACGACCCGCAGACCCTCCTCGATGCCGTCGACCAGGACGATCGCGGACTGCCTGCCCTTCAGGGCCGGGACGATCCGGTCCTCGACGTGCTTGGTGGCCGCCACCTGCGGTTCCAGCTCCTTGGCCACCGCGTCCGCCAGTTCGACCGAGTCGGTGACCAGCACGGCAGCCGCCAGCGGGTCGTGCTCGGCCTGGCTGATCAGGTCCGAGGCCACGTGCACCGGGTCGGCGGTGTCGTCCGCGAGGACCGCGATCTCGGTGGGGCCGGCCTCGGCGTCGATGCCGATCTTGCCGGTGAAGTAGCGCTTGGCCGCGGCCACCCAGATGTTGCCGGGGCCGGTGACCATGTTGGCGGGCGGGCAGGACTCCGTGCCGTACGCGAACATCGCGACGGCGGTGGCGCCGCCGGCCGCGTAGACCTCGTCCACGCCGAGCAGGGCGCACGCGGCGAGGATCGTCGGGTGCGGCAGCCCGCCGAACTCGGCCTGGGCCGGGGAGGCGAGCGCGATCGACTCGACGCCGGCCTCCTGCGCGGGCACCACGTTCATGACCACGGAGGACGGGTAGACCGAGCGGCCGCCCGGGGCGTACAGCCCGACGCGCTCGACCGGCACCCACTTCTCGGTGACGGATCCGCCGGGCACGACCTGGGTGGTGTGCGTCGAACGGCGCTGCTCGCGGTGGACCAGGCGGGCGCGCCGGATGGACTCCTCCAGGGCCGCGCGCACGGCCGGGTCGAGGCCCTCGAGCGCGTCGGTGAGCGCCTGGGCCGGGACACGGACGGATTCCAGCCGTACTCCGTCGAATTTCTCGGCGAAGTCGATCAGCGCCGCGTCGCCACGATGATGCACGGCCTCGCAGATCGGACGCACCTTCTCCAGGGCGGCCTGAACGTCGAAGTCGGCTCGGGGCAGCAGGTCGCGCAGGGCGGGGCCCTCGGGAAGGGCGTCGCCGCGCAGATCGATTCGGGAGATCACGGTGCCAATTCTCTCAGACCGGGGTCCGGAGCCGTCCGCGCGTATCAATGGCTGATACAGAACGCGGGACAGCGGGCGGTACATAGCCTGGCCGGAACCCGGAAGATCGCCTTCACGTCTTGTGTAACAGGCGTCACTCAGCGGGCATGAACGGGTGTACGAGAGGGTGACAGCGAGTAGTCAGAGGAGGAAGGAAGAGCGGTGACCGAGGGGGCCGGCATCCACGCCGGGGACCTGCCGGACGACCTGACCGCGGCCGAGGCCGGCATGTGGCAGGCCTTCCGCAACGGCAGCGTGTACGACCTGAGCAGCGGGGACGCCGTGGTGGACGATCCGCACGGCGGGCATCCCTGGGGGCCCGAGCGGAGCGTCAGGGCGCGCATCGTCTGCTGGCTGGTGCTGGACGGGCCGCCCGCGCTCGCGGGCCGGGTGTCCTCGCTGAAGCTGGTCGGCGTGCGGGTCACCGGCACGGTGGACCTGGCGGGCGGCACGGTCACGCCGTACGTGGAGCTGCGCGGCTGCCGTTTCGACGAGCAGATCCTCCTGCCCGAGGCCAGGTTCACGACCCTTCGCCTGGTGGACTGCGCGGTGCCCCGCCTGGAGGCGGCCCGGGTGCACACCGAGGGCGATCTGCACCTGCCGCGCTGCCGTTTCCAGAACGGGGTGCGGCTGGCCGACGCGCACATCGGCACGGACCTGCTGCTCAACCAGGCGATCGTCTACCGGGACCGCAGCGGCCGCTCGATCGCCGCGGACGGCATGACCGTGGGCCAGGACCTGCAGGCGGAGCTGCTGGAGTCGCACGGCGAGCTGAGCCTGCGCAGCGCCAAGGTCGGGGTCTCGCTGAGCCTGCGGGGAGCGAAACTGGCCAACCCGTACGCGCGCCTGGCCCTGAACGCCCCCCAGCTGACGGTGGGGCGCACCCTATATCTGACCCCGGCCGGCGTGGGCAACCCGCTGCTGAGCGGGACGACCCCCGCGCGCGGGACACGCATCCAGCGCTTCGAGTGCCGGGGCGGGATACGGCTGGACGACGGCCGGTTCGGGGACGCCGTGGACCTGGAGCGGGCCCGGTTCACCTTCACCGACGACCAGGAGCTGTCGTTGCGCCGGGTGCAGACGCCCGAGCTGCGCTTCCTCGGGGACAGGCCGGAGCGCGGGAAGGTGGTGCTGTCCGGCGCGCGGATCGTGAATCTGGTGGACCACGCGGGCAGCTGGCCGGGCCCGGGCAACCTCCACATGGGCGGCTTCGCGTACGAGAACCTCGTACCGCAGGGCCCGTTCCCGCTGACCCGGCGGCTGGACTGGGTGGCGGCGGCCACCGCCGAGTACAACCCGGAGCCGTACGAGCGGCTGGCCACCGTGCTGCGCGCGGCCGGGGAGGACGAGGACGCCCGCGAGGTGCTGCTCGCCAAGCAGCGCCGGCGCCGCGAGACGCTGCCGCCGGCCGCCAAGTGCTGGGGGTACGTCCAGGACTGGACGGTGGCCTACGGCTACCGGCCGGGCCGGGCCGCGGTGTGGATGGCGGTGCTGTGGGCGGCGGGCACGCTGGCCTTCTCGCACGCCGGCCATCCGCCGGTGAACCCCGGCGGCCATCCGACCTGGAGCGCCGCCCTGTTCACGCTGGACCTGCTGCTGCCGGTGATCGACCTGGGCCAGGTCGGCCAGTGGCAGTTGCGCGGCGGCTGGCAGTGGCTGGCGGCGGCGATGATCCTGCTGGGCTGGATCCTGGCGACGACGGTGGCGGCAGGGGCGACACGGCTGCTGCGGCGCGGCTGACGCCCGGCCCAGCGGTACGTACGCGGCTGATGCCCGGGTCCAGCGGCACGCACATGGACGCCCGGTCCATCGGCACGTACGTCACATTGGGCACATACACCACATTGATTGAACAATCACCTTTTACTTGCCCTTGACCATCGGACGTACAACCTTCCGTGACTTGCCCAGACCCTCTGGCGCTGCCCCGACCTGCGGTCTTTCAATGGTCGACACCATGGCTCCACTGCCGGCGTTCCTCCGCCCCACACGGATGACACGACGTGCCTCACGCCCCGCCGCCCCTCAGCCGGCCGGCGACGAGGCCGTCCTCGACGCGCCCGACGAACGCCTCTCCCCCGTGCTGGTAGCGGCCGGCCGGGGCGAGTACGGCGCCGCCTCCGCGCTGCTCGCCGCCACGCGCGCGGCGGCCGAGTGGGAGGCCCACGACCGCTACACCCGGCGGCTCGCCGCCTTCGCCCGCTCGCGCTGCGAGTGGTTCGAGGCCTGGCGCGCGGCCGCCGCCGACGACCCCGACGTGACGCTCGTCGCGGCCCAGCTCGCGGTGGACCGCGCCTGGCCCTCCCCGGCCCGCGCCGAACTGCTGCGCGAGGTGAGCCCGCTGATCACGGCCGCCGCCCGGGCCGACGACCGCGACCCGGTGCCCTGGCGGATCGCGCTCGACCACGCACGCGGCTCCCGGGCCGGGCACCGCTACTTCGAGGAGCTGTGGGAGGCGGCGGTCCGGCGGGCCCCGCACCACTACGGCTGCCATGTGGCCGCCCTGCGCTACCTGGGCAGCTCCTGCTGCGTCGTGTGGGGGGACACCCCCCACACCCCCCGTGCCTCGCACCGCGAGTGCTTCGACTTCGCCGACCTGGCCGCGCAGGACGCCCCGGCCGACTCGCTCGTCCAGGCGCTTCCGGCCCGGGCAGCCCTCGCCTACCTGACCGACGGCTGCGGCCCCGAGGTGCCGCGCGAGCGGCTGGACGCGGCGGCCGAGCGGGCGATCGCACTCTCCGGCCGGTTCCCGGCGGCCGCGCCGTCGTCCGCCGAGATCCGTAACAAGCTGGTCTACGTCCTCGCCCGGCTGGAGCGCTGGGAGGACGCCCGCACCCAGCTGCGTCTGATCGGCCCGTACGCCACCTCGTTCCCCTGGGACCGGATCTCCGAGGACCCGCTGGGCCACTTCCTCAGGCTGCGCGAGGCACTCCTGACGGCCGCCGGCGGCACCCCCCTGACCGAACTGCTGGCGGCACCGGCGCGACCGCGGAACGAACACCGCGGCCGAGCCGCCGCCCCCGACCACTAGGCTGGGGCGCCGTGACCACCGTCCGACTCCCTCTGTTCCCGCTGAACTCGGCGTTGTTCCCCGGGCTCGTGCTGCCGCTGAACATCTTCGAGGAGCGCTATCGCGCCATGATGCGCGAGCTTCTGAAGACCCCCGAGGACGAACCGCGCCGGTTCGCCGTCGTGGCGATCCGCGACGGCCACGAGGTGGCACCGAGCGCACCGGGCATGCCGGATCCGACCACACAGCCCGAGCGAGGGCCGGCCGCGGGCTTCGGCCCGGACCCCCTCACGTCCTTCCACGGCGTGGGCTGTGTGGCGGACGCGGCGACCATCCGGGAGCGCGCCGACGGCACGTTCGAGGTGCTGGCGACCGGGACGACCCGGGTACGGCTGCTGTCCGTGGACACCTCGGGCCCGTTCCTGACGGCGGAGCTGGAGGAGCTGTCGGAGGACCCCGGCGACGAGGCGGGCGCCCTGGCCGAGGGCGTCCTGCGTGCCTTCCGCCAGTACCAGAAGCGCCTGGCGGGCGCCCGCGAGCGCTCCCTGTCGACGGGCGCGGACCTCCCGGACGACCCGTCGGTGGTCTCCTACCTGGTGGCCGCTGCGATGGTCCTGGACACGCCGACCAAGCAACGGCTGCTGCAGGCGCCGGACATCGCCTCCCGGCTCCGGGACGAGCTGAAACTCCTTCGCGCGGAGACGGCCATCATCCGTAACCTTCCGTCGTTGCCCGCGTTCGAGCTGACGCGGACGCCGACCAGCCTGAACTGAGCGAACCGAGGCCGACACCCGATGGCGAAGAAGTCGAAGAAGCAGCAGCCCGGCGGCACCCCGGCGACGGTGTCCCTGACGGCGGCGGGTGTGGACTTCACCCTGCACTCCTACGACCACGACCCCTCCCACCCCTCCTACGGCGAGGAGGCGGCGGAGGCGATGGGCGTCTCCCCCGACCGGGTCTTCAAGACCCTGGTGGCCGACGTGGACGGCGCGCTGACGGTGGCGGTCGTGCCGGTCTCGGGCACGCTGGACCTCAAGGCGCTGGCCGCGGCGGTGGGCGGCAAGCGAGCGACGATGGCCGACCCCACCCTCGCGGAACGCACCACCGGCTACGTGCGCGGCGGCATCTCCCCCCTGGGCCAGCGCAAGAGGCTCCGCACCGTCCTGGACGACTCGGCCGAGTCCCACGCGACGATCTGCATCTCGGCGGGCCGCAGGGGCCTGGAGGTCGAATTGACTCCCGGAGACCTGGCACAGCTGACCGAAGCGGTGCTGGCACCGATCGGCCGGGGCTGACGGGACTACGTCAGCGGGGCTCCGTACCCGTCCTTCGGGGCCGGTCCCTGCGGATACGGCTCGGGGTCCCGAGGCCCGAACAGCGCGGTCAGCCCCAGATGCACCAGTACCGCGGCCAACGGCCAGGCCAGCAGCGCGCCCTTCGCCCCCAGCTTCAACGGCGCCGAGAAGGTGACTCCCTTCCCGACCTCCTTCGCGTGAGCGATCACGTCGGACGTGGGCCCCAGCCACACCCCGAGCCGCCACGCCAGCAGCGACCCGAGCAGACCGCCCACACCCAGCGCCACCACCAACGGCGCACCGCCGCGCCGCCGCAGCAGAAACACGACGACCGCGCTGACCAGCCCGAAGGCCAGCCCCAGCAGCGTGAACGTCCCGTCCACCCCGGCCGCCTGCTCCCCTTCGGTGTCCTTGAGGTAGACGACCCAGCTCTTGTCGAGCTGGTCCCCCACCAGCGGTACGTGCGGCGCCAGCCACCACCACAGCAGCCCGAACAGCAGCCCGCCCAGCGCCACCGCTATCGCGATCACGACGGCTTCCAGAACTTCGGTCTTCATCCCAGGGCCGTCCTGTTCGTACAGGCCCATGCCCGTCGCCCCGGCGGGCGGCGGCGCCTGCCAGGCCTGGTGCGGGGAGTCGTCGTGCGGCGGCGTGGGCGGCGTCAGCGGTGCGGTCACCCTGACATCGTGCCAGGTCGCGCTGTGGGGCGCGTCATCGGACGGCGGCCCTGCGGTAGGCCCAGGTCGCCACGGCCAGCGAGATCACTCCGACACCCGCGCAGACCCCCAGGTCAGCGAGGACGGCGGCCCAGTCCGGGTGGGACCCGAAGGTCCGCGCGTAGGCCTCCACGCCGTAGGTCGACGGCAGCAGGTCCCGGGCCAGCCGTACGATCTCCGGCATCCGGTCGGCCGGCAGCACACCGAGCAGCAGCGCCGCCGACATGCCCAGCTGGCCGAGCAGCGTGGCCAGCTCGGGCCGCGGCGCGAGCAGCCCGCAGGCGGCGCCGAGTCCGGCGAGCGCGGCGCCGGCGAGCGGGATGACGGCCAACAGGATCCACAGGTTGGACAGCGGCAGCCCGAACAGCACGCACCCGAAGACGGCGGTCACCAGGGTGCCCGGCACGGTGAAGGAGGCGTACGCCCCCGCCGCGCCCAGCACCACCGCCGCGGGCGGCACCGGCAGCGTGGCGTAGTGGTCGAGCCCGCCGCTGGCCCGCAGCTGCCCGAAGTACTGCGACAGCAGATTGAGCGCGACGTACGCGACGACGAGCACCGAGGACCCGGCCACCACGGACTGGGCCTCACTGCCACTGTCGACGACGCCCCGCATCATCACGGTGATGCCGACGGACTGGAAGGTCGCCACGAACAGCAACGGGATGCGCGCCACCCGGGCCCGGGACAGCTGGGCCCGGTAGACGGCCACCAGCGACGGCCACAGCCGCACGGGCGGCCCGAGCTCGGCCGCGGGCCGGGCCGGCTCCGGCACGGCCCGGCCACCGCCCGGCAGAACCTCCGCGGGTACGACACTCACGACGAGCTGCTCCTCTTCCCTACGGCAGCCGCGCCGCCGTCCCACAGGGACCATACGGGTACGACGTTCCTCGCGCTCACGCCTTCACCAGCCCCTGCCGTGCCGCCCCGCCCAGCGCCAGGTAGACGTCCTCCAGGCTGGGCGTGGCGAGCGTGAAGTCGTCCAGGGCGGCGAAGGCGGCCCCGCCGGTCACCGTGGCGACGGCGGCCCTGGCCTCCTCGGGCGCGAGCCGGAGCGTCCAGCGCCGACCGGACTCCACGGCCCGTTCGCGCAGCACGGCGACCTCGGGCACGTCCAGCGGCGCCCGCTCCCGCCACACCAGCTCCACCCGCACCTCGCCGGAGACCTGTTCCTTCAGTCCGGCCGGGGTGTCGCAGGCGATGACCCGGCCCTGGTCCAGGACGGCGACCCGGTCGAGGACGGTCTCGGCCTCGATGACGTTGTGGGTGACCAGCAGCACGGTCGTACCGCGCTCGGCCCGCCGTCGGTCCACGGCCGCCCACACCGCGCGCCGGGCCACCGGGTCCATGCCGGTGGTCGGCTCGTCCAGCACGAGCAGCGACCGCTCGCCGACGAGGGCGGCGGCGAAGCAGGCGAGCCGCCGCTGTCCGCCGGACAGCTTCTTCAGCGCCCGCCCGGCGATCGGCGTGAGTCCCAGCTCCTCGAGCACAGCGTCCCGCTCGGCACGCGCCTGCCGTACGTCCAGGCCGCGCAGGCGTCCGGTGGTCTCGGCGGCGAGCGCGACGGTCAGCTCGTCCAGGGCGGAGGACTCCTGCCCCAGGTAGGCGAGGATCCGGGCGGCCCGCTCGGGATGCCTGACGATGTCGTGGCCGAGGATCTCGACGCTGCCGGCGTCCGGCCGCAGCAGTCCGGTGAGCTGCCGTACGAGGGTGGACTTGCCGGCGCCGTTCGGCCCGAGCAGCCCGAAGATCTCTCCGCGCCGTACGTCCAGTTCCACGCCGTCGGTGGCCCGCACCTCGGGCGCGCCCGGCGCTCCGCGCCGCCCCTTCACGGGCGGGTAGGTCTTGCTGAGCCCGCGCACGCGTACGACCTCGTCATGCCGAAGTGCCTGTCCCACGCGCGTACTCACAAGGCACGAGACTACGGGGTCCGGCCCCTTTACTCGCCTTTGGGGCCTCTCCTCACCCCCGGCTTCCCATCTCGCCACCGGGAAAGTCCCGGCTCACTCCCCGGCAGGGGCGTGCTCGGCCGCGGCCGGTACGTCGATCTCCCGCCAGAAGCCCGCCCGGATGGCGTAACGGTCGTGCTCGTCGATCTGGTCGTCCTTGTGGGCGAGCAGCCCGAAGCGGGCGGCGTAGCGCAACAGCTCGCCGTCGATGCGGTGCGGGATGCGCGGGTACATCGTGGACAGCCGCTGCAGCTGGCCCTGGTCGCCGAGCCGGGACATCCAGCGACGGGCGAAGACCTGCCCCACCTCGTAAGGGTCGCCGCCGACCGTGGTGATGTCCTCCTCCCGGTCGGCCCAGCGCTGCTCGGCGGTGGTGAGCTGGGCGAGCGTCGGCATGGAGGCGATCTCGGGCGGCTCGGAGACCCCACCGGGCCGGTCCACCCAGCCCTTGTCGGAGGACCACCTGAGGGTCGCGGTCGCCGGATGCTGCACGGCCTGTACGCCGGGTGCACGCAGCGCGGCGAGATCCTTGGGGGTCGGTACGCCCTTGGGGGTGGGCACCCGCTCCTGGCTTCCGGCCTCGGCCGCGGTGGCGGGCGCGCGGGCGCCCTCCTCGGCGGGTGCTTCGGCGGCCGTGGCGAGCGCGGACTCGGGCAGCGGTGCGGAGAGGATCGCGGCGATCTCGGGACGGGGCACGGGCGGGGGTGCGCAGACGCCCGTCAGCTCCTTGGCGCGGACCGCCTGGGTGATCCAGGCCCGGTCCAGCACCCGCCGCTCGTCGGCCTCGGCGACCAGGTCCTCGGACTGGTTGTAGTCCCCGTCGGCGGCCTGTACGGCCCACAGGTGGACGGCGACGCCGTGTTCCTTGGCGGCCATCATGCCGGGCAGCAGATCGCCGTCGCCGGTGACCAGGACGACGTCGGAGCAGGCGCGATTGCGGGCCAGTTCGGTCAGCTCGGCGTGCATGGCGGCGTCCACGCCCTTCTGTGCCCAGCGACCGTCGCTGCGGGTGAGGGCGCCGAGCCGGACGGTGACGCGGGGCATCACGCGCAGCCGGCGGTGCTCCGGCTGGGGGACCCGGTCGGGGGCGCCGTCGAACCAGTAGATGCGCAGCAGCGGGCGCTCGGTCTCCGACTCCGCGCGTTCGCGCAGGGCCTGGATCAGCGCGGCGTGGTCGACGGTGATCCGGGACCGTGAGGGCTCACCGGCAAGGAGGCTGGCGGCGGCTCCCAGCAGATACCCGGCGTCCACCAGGACGATGCAGCGGTCCACGCGACTCACCCTCTTCCCAGGAGGCTCTTGCTTCGGACTTCCTTTGCTCCGGACTTCCTTCGAGTCTGCCCGACCACGCGGGGGTTAACGGCCGGAACTCGATCTTCGGCGTGGCGTTTGTGCATACCGCTCGCCCATCGCCCCTGTTACACACGGTAATTATCCGACATGCGCGTGATGTCAGCTTATGTGAATCTGGTCGCGGCCCTGGCCCCTAGATCCCCCACAGGAGGCAGATCACCATGGCCAAGAACAAGAACCGCAAGCAGGGCAGCCAGCAGCAGCGCACCTCGCAGGCCCAGGAGCACGCGCCGCGGTCGTCCTCGGAGGCGCACGAGTCTCCGATGCACGTCCCGGGCAGCCCGGCGGATGTTGCTCGTAAGAAGCAGCAGCGCTTCGGCCACAACTAAAGGGCAGTTGAAGCCCAGGCACACGGAAGGGGCGCACCCGCCGAGGGTGCGCCCCTTCCTGCTGCACCGGCTCAGCCCGCCAGGCAGGACGGGCCGAGCAGCACCTTCAGATCTCCGAAGAGCGCCGGATCCGGCTTCACGCGGTGCCGGTCCAGCCGGAGCACCGTCGTCCTCGTCGGCCCCTGGAGCTTGATGCGGACCTCGCTCTCGCCCCTGTGGTGGCTGAGGATCTCGCCGAGGCGGCTGACCATTGGCGGGGTGACCTTGACCGCAGGGATGGTGAGGATCACCGGCGCGTTGGTGCCCGCGTTCGACAGGTCGGGCACCTGCAGCTCCATCGCGACCAGCCGCGGCACGTCCTCGCGCTTGTCGAGCCGGCCCTTGACGAACACGACCGCGTCCTCGACGAGTTGGGTCGACACGAGCTGGTACGTCGCCGGGAAGAACATGCACTCGATGGAACCGGCGAGGTCCTCGACCGTGGCGATCGCCCAGGCGTTGCCCTGCTTGGTCATCTTGCGCTGCAGGCCCGAGATGATGCCGCCGATGGTGACCACCGCGCCGTCCGCGTGCTCACCTCCGGTGAGCTGGGCGATGCCCGCGTCGGCCTTGTCGGACAGCACGTGCTCCAGGCCGAAGAGCGGGTGGTCGGAGACGTACAGACCGAGCATCTCCCGCTCCTGGGCGAGGAGGTAGGTCTTGTCCCACTCCTCGGTGGTGAACTCGACGTCCAGTCCGAAGCTCGGCTCGCTGCTCTCCTCCTCCCCCATCCCGCCGAAGAGGTCGAACTGGCCCTCGGCCTCCTTGCGCTTGACCGCGACCACGTTGTCGATCATCGAGTCGAAGTGCGCGGTGAGGCCCTTGCGGGTGTGCCCCAGGGAGTCGAAGGCGCCCGCCTTGATCAGTGACTCCGTGGTCCGCTTGTTGCAGGCGACCGCCTCGACCTTGTCGAGGTAGTCGGGGAAGGAGCCGTACTTGCCCTTGGCCTTGCGGCTCCTGATGATCGACTCCACCACGTTCGTACCCACGTTGCGCACGGCTTCGAGGCCGAAGAGGATCACGTCGTCGCCCTGCGCGGCGAAGTTGTGCACCGACTCGTTGACGTTCGGCGGGAGCACCTTGATGCCCATGCGGCGGCACTCGTTGAGATAGACGGCCGACTTGTCCTTGTCGTCCTTGACCGAGGTGAGCAGCCCGGCCATGTACTCGGCGGGGTGGTTCGCCTTCAGGTAGGCGGTCCAGTACGAGACCAGGCCGTACGCGGCGGAGTGCGCCTTGTTGAAGGCGTATCCGGCGAAGGGGACCAGCACGTCCCACAGGGCCTGGATCGCCTCGTCGCTGTAGCCCTTGTCCCGGGCGCCCTTCTGGAAGAGGACGAAGTTCTTCGCCAGTTCGTCGGGCTTCTTCTTGCCCATCACGCGGCGCAGGATGTCGGCCTCGCCGAGCGAGTACCCGGCGATGATCTGGGCGGCCTTCTGCACCTGCTCCTGGTAGACGATCAGGCCGTACGTGACGGCCAGGACCTCTTCCAGGGGCTCCTCCAGCTCCTTGTGGATCGGGGTGATCTCCTGGAGCCCGTTCTTGCGCAGCGCGTAGTTGGTGTGCGAGTCCATGCCCATCGGGCCCGGACGGTAGAGCGCGGAGACGGCGGAGATGTCTTCGAAGTTGTCGGGCTTCATCAGGCGCAGCAGCGAGCGCATGGGGCCGCCGTCGAACTGGAAGACGCCCAGGGTGTCGCCGCGCTGGAGGAGTTCGAAGGTCTTCGGATCGTCGAGCGGCAGGGCCAGCAGGTCGAGCTCGATACCCTTGTTGGACTTCACCATCTTGACGGCGTCGTCCATGATCGTCAGGTTGCGCAGGCCGAGGAAGTCCATCTTCAGCAGCCCGAGCGACTCGCACTGCGGATAGTCCCACTGCGTGATGGTCACGCCGTCCGTGTGGCGCACCCAGATCGGGGCGTGGTCGACGATGGGCTCGCTGGACATGATCACGCCGGCGGCGTGCACACCCATCTGCCGCACCAGGCCCTCGACGCCCTTCGCGGTGTCGATGACCTTCTTGACGTCCGGCTCGTTCTCGTACATCCCGCGGATCTCGCCGGCCTCGTTGTAGCGCGGGTGCGAGGGGTTGGTGATGCCGTCGAGGTCGATGCCCTTGCCGAGGACGTCGGCGGGCATCGCCTTGGTGAGGCGGTCGCCCATGGCGTACGGGTAGCCCAGCACGCGCGCGGAGTCCTTGATCGCGTTCTTGGCCTTGATCTTGCCGTAGGTGCCGATCATGGCGACCTTGTCGGCGCCGTACTTCTCCGTCACGTACCGGATCACCTCGACGCGCCTGCGCTCGTCGAAGTCGATGTCGACGTCGGGCATGGAGACGCGTTCGGGGTTGAGGAACCGCTCGAAGATCAGGCCGTGCGGGATCGGGTCGAGGTCGGTGATGCCCATGGCGTACGCGACGATCGAGCCGGCCGCGGAGCCTCGGCCGGGACCCACCGCGATGCCGTTGTTCTTGGCCCACATGATGAAGTCGGCGACGACGAGGAAGTAGCCCGGGAACCCCATCTGGATGATGACGTCCATCTCGTACTCGACCTGCTTCTGCCGGTCCTCGGGGACACCGCCCGGGAAACGGCGGTCCATGCCCCGGCGGACCTCCTCCTTGAACCAGGTGATCTCGGTGTAGCCCTCCGGGATGTCGAACTTCGGCATGAGGTTCTTGGCCTCGAACATGCCGGTGGTGTCGACCATCTCGGCGACGAGGAGCGTGTTGGCGCAGCCCTCCTGCCAGGCGTCCGAGGAGTCGATGGCGTACATCTCGTCCGTGGACTTCAGGTAGTAGCCGGTGCCGTCGAACTTGAAGCGGTCCGGGTCGGAGAGGTTCTTGCCGGTCTGGATGCACAGCAGGGCGTCGTGGGCGGTCGCCTCGTGCGCGTAGGTGTAGTGCGAGTCGTTGGTGACCAGCGGGGGGATGCCGAGCTTCTTGCCGATCTCCAGGAGGCCGTCGCGGACCCGGTGCTCGATCTCGATGCCGTGGTCCATCAGCTCCAGGAAGTAGCGGTCCTTGCCGAAGATGTCCTGGTAGTCGGCGGCGGCCTTCAGGGCCTCGTCGTACTGCCCGAGGCGCAGCCGCGTCTGGAGTTCGCCGGAGGGGCAGCCGGTGGAGGCGACGATCCCCTCGGACCACTGGGAGATGGTCTCCTTGTCCATCCGGGGCCACTTCTGGAGCCAGCCCTCGGCGTACGCGTCCGAGGAGAGCCGGAAGAGGTTGTGCAGGCCGGTCCTGTTCACGGCCCACATCGTCTTGTGGGTGTAGCCACCGGAACCGGAGACGTCGTCGCGCTTCTGGTGCGGCTGGCCCCACTGGATCTTGCGCTTGTTGCGCCGGGACTCGGGGGCGACATACGCCTCGATCCCGATGATCGGGGTGATTCCGGCCTTCTTCGCACTGTGGAAGAAGTCGTACGCACCGTGGAGGTTGCCGTGGTCGGACATGGCGATGTGCGTCATGCCCATCTCGTTGCAGGCGTTGAACATGTCCTTGAGCCGCGCGGCACCATCCAGCAGCGAGTACTGGGTGTGGACGTGCAGGTGCGTGAAGGGCGGCTTTGACACGGTTTCGGCCTCCAAGGGAAACAGGCGTCTACGATCTTCCGACCGGCTGTGGACCGACTGCGGACGGTCTGGGGGACAACGTCGAATCCTATGCCCCGCCACTGACACCCGCGGGCGATCCGGACGTACCTTCGTGCGGGAACCGGGCACTCCCGCGCGGCGTCGCCCGTTGGAGACGGCGGAAGCGCCGTCGTACCCCTTCATGCACATTCCAGCACCACCCGTCCTGCACCAGGAGGCACCCCGCGATGTCGGTACCCCAGCTCAACGACGAGCAGCGCGGCGAGGAGATCCTCGCCGTCTTCGACACCGCCTTCGGCCGGCTCCTGGCCGCCGACCCGGCCGCGTTCCGGGTGAAGTTCCGGAAGATGGCGGCCTCGGCGTTCGCGTTCTACCGGGGCACGGCGGCCCTCTTCTACCACGACCTGGACGCCGAGAAGCGCGGCGGCCCGTACCTGGACGACCGCACCTCGCGGGTGTGGATCCACGGCGACCTGCACGCCGAGAACTTCGGCACCTACATGGACTCCAACGGCCGCCTGGTCTTCAACGTCAACGACTTCGACGAGGCCTACGTCGGCCCGTTCACCTGGGACCTGAAGCGCTTCGCCGCCTCCGTCGCGCTCATCGGGTACGCGAAGGCGCTCAGCGACGAGCAGATCACCGAGCTGGTGACGATCTACGCGGCCGCCTACCGCGAGCGCATCCACGCCCTGGCCACGGGCGCCAAGAGCGACGAGGTGCCGCCGTTCACGCTGGACACCGCGCAGGGTCCCCTCCTGGACGCACTGCGTGACGCCCGCTCGCTGACCCGCTTCGAGCTGCTGGACTCGATGACCGAGATCCGCGACTTCGAGCGCCGCTTCGCACCGGGCGGCGGCTCCATCGAGCTGGACGCCGCCACCCGCTACAAGGTGCTGGCGGCCTTCGACGGCTACCTGGAGACCCTTCCGGACTCCTCCCTGGCCCGCCCGGACTCGTACCGGGTGAAGGACGTCGTGGGCCGTCGCGGAATCGGCATCGGCTCGGCCGGCCTGCCGTCGTACAACATCCTTCTGGAGGGCCACAGCGACGCCCTGGAGAACGACGTCGTGATCTACATCAAGCAGGCCCAGACCCCGGCCGTCTCCCGGCACATCACGGACCCGGCGATCGCGGAGTACTTCCAGCACGAGGGCCACCGCACGGTGATCTCCCAGCGCGCCCTGCAGGCGCACGCCGACCCGTGGCTGGGCTGGACCGAGCTGGACGGCGCGGGCCAGCTGGTCGCCGAGGTCTCGCCGTACGCGGTCGACCTGGACTGGGGCGACATCGACGACCCGGAGGAGATCGCGGCCGTCGTCGCCGACCTCGGCCGGGCCACGGCCACGATGCACGCGGCGGCGGACGACACCTCCGGCGAGTCCCTGGTGCCGTTCTCCACCGAGCGGGCCATCGACGCGGCGCTCGCGGCCGACGAGGAGGGCTTCGCGCCCCTCCTGGTGGACTTCGCGCACGGGTACGGCGCACGCGCGCGTGCCGACCACCAGATCTTCGTCGACCTGTTCCGCAACGGCCGGATTCCGGGGCTGTAACCTCGCACACTCACAGGCACTCTTTAGGGGTCTCTTACTCGCGTACGTGACAGACTCTGCTCTCGCTATGGACATTTCCGGGACCCAGCTCAGAGCCGTGCGCGCGGCGCTGTTCACGGCCGTGGTCGTGACGCTCAGCACCGCGTCGCACGTCCTGCTGTCCAGGGCCCCGCTGCCGGTGTCGACCGTCGCCGCGGTCGCCACCGGCGTGTTCCTGACCGCGTACGCGCTGGCGGGCCGCGAGCGCGGCTTCGGCCGGATCGCGGCCCTGCTGATCCCGCTGGAGCTGGCCGCGGACACGGTGTTCACCACCGGCCAGCACACCTGTTACGGCAGCGCGGGCGGGCCGGTCGCCGGACCGCTGCGCGCCCTCGGCCTGGACGTGCTGTGCCAGGGCAGCGTGGGCACCCCACTGGCCCAGGTGACCGGCACCTCGGGCCGCGGCGGCGCGGCACTGCTCGCGCACGCCAGCCCGGCCGCGGCCTGGCTGCTGCTCGCCGCGCACATCGGCGTGGGACTGCTGGCCGCCGCCTGGCTGCGCCGGGGCGAGCGGGCCCTGACCCAGCTGCTGCGCGCGGTCGCCGCGACCACCTTCCGGCCGCTGCTGCTGGCGGTGGCCGTGGTCGCCGTACGGCTCCTGCCGGCGCGCCGGCTGCCGCGCCCGGCCCTCCGCCCGGTCACGGCGCGCGACCGGCTCCTCGTGCACTCCCTGGGACGGCGTGGACCGCCGTGCTCACCGGCATTCACCTGAGCACGACCAGTCCCCCATACGTATCCCGCGTACGACGTGTGCGCGTCCCACATGGAGATCACCAACATGAGCAAGCGGAACAGCCAGTCGGCGAAGACGGCGGCCCGGGAGCGGCTGCGCCAGGAGCGCGAGCGGCAGGCCAAGCGCGACAGGGTCAGGCGGCAGGTCGTCGTGGCCGCCTCGGTCGTGGGCGTGCTGGCCGCGGCCGGCGGCATCGGCTACGCCGTCGTCCAGATGAACAAGCCCAGCTACTGGGAGGGCCTGAAGGACGCCTCGGTCGTCGCCCCGGCCAACACCACGGGCACGAAGGGCACCACCGTCGTCATCGGCAAGGACACCGCCAAGAAGACCCTCAAGGTCTACGAGGACCCGCGCTGCCCGGTGTGCGCCGCGTTCGAGCAGACCGTCGGCTCGACGGTGAAGAAGGACATCGACGCCGGCAAGTACAAGATCCAGTTCATCAGCGGCACGTTCATCGACAACCACGACAACGGCGTGGGTTCCAAGAACGCGCTGAGCGCACTGGGCGCGGCGCTCAACGTCAGCCCCGAGGCGTTCCTCGAGTACAAGACCGCGCTGTACACCGCGAAGTGGCACCCGGACGAGAACACCGACAAGTTCAAGGACGACAGCTACCTCATCAAGGTCGCCGACACCGTGCCCGCGCTGAAGAGCAACGCGAAGTTCCAGGACGCGGTCAAGAAGGGCACCTACGACGCCTGGGCGATGGCCATGTCGAAGACCTTCGACGACAACAAGGACGGCGTGTCGGGCACTCCGAGCCTCGTCATGGACGGCAAGAAGCTCACCGTCGGCAGCCAGGGCAACGCGCCCATGTCGGTGGCCGATTTCAACACCACTGTGGACGCGGCCCTCAAGGGCTGACCGACCATCTGACGATCCGTCAGTAACTGATCACCGCATGAAGAGCGGGCGAACTTTCGGAGTTCGCCCGCTCTCGCGCGTACCGATCAGTAACCTGATCGGTCGTGACCAGTCGATACAAGCCATCCGAGGCCGCCAAG
This sequence comes from Streptomyces sp. NPDC085866, assembly GCF_044541035.1. Lineage (NCBI taxonomy): Bacteria > Bacillati > Actinomycetota > Actinomycetes > Kitasatosporales > Streptomycetaceae > Streptomyces > Streptomyces sp. NPDC085866. The sequence continues at coordinate 98,677 of NZ_JBITSQ010000008.1, read as the reverse complement.
CGCCTCAACTCCCTGTCGCCCCGCCGCCGTACGGTCGTCAAGGCCGCGGCGGCGACTGCTGTCCTGGCCGGCCCGCTCGCCGCCGCCCTGCCGGCGCGCGCCGCCACGGACGCCCCCGCCTTCCTGCACGGTGTCGCCTCCGGCGACCCGCTGCCCGACGGCGTCCTGCTGTGGACCCGGGTGACCCCCACCCCGCAGGCGATACCCGGCTCCGGGATCGGCCCGGACACCGAGGTGAGCTGGGTCGTCGCCAAGGACAAGGCGCTGACGAACGTCGTGGCCAAGGGCTCGACCACGGCGACCGCCGCCTCCGACCACACGGTCAAGGCCGACATCCGCGGCCTGGAGCCGGCCACCGACTACTGGTTCCGCTTCTCGGCCGGTGACACGAACTCCCCGGTGGCGCGTACCCGCACCGCGCCGGCGGCGGACGCCGCCGTGTCCGGCCTGCGCTTCGGCGTGGTCTCCTGCGCCAACTGGGAGGCCGGCTACTTCTCCGCCTACCGCCACCTCGCGGCCCGCTCCGACCTCGACGCCTGGCTGCACCTCGGCGACTACATCTACGAGTACAAGTCCGGTGAGTACGCGGCCCGGGGCACGGTCGTCCGCCCGCACGCGCCCACGAACGAGATCCTCACGCTCACCGACTACCGGATCCGGCACGCGAAGTACAAGACCGACCCCGACCTGCAGGCGCTGCACCTGAAGGCACCGGTCATCGCGATCTGGGACGACCACGAGTTCGCCGACAACGCCTGGTCGGGCGGCGCGGTCAACCACACCGAGGGCGCCGAGGGCACCTGGACGGCCCGTCAGGCCGCCGCCAAGCAGGCCTACTTCGAGTGGATGCCGGTCCGCCCCGCGATCGCCGGCACCACCTACCGCCGGCTGCGCTTCGGCAAGCTCGCCGACCTCTCCCTGCTGGACCTGCGCTCCTTCCGCTCCCAGCAGGCCGCCACGGCGAGCGGCTCGGTGGACGACCCGAACCGTACGATCACCGGCCGGGCCCAGCTCGACTGGCTGAAGGCCGGGTTGAAGGCCTCCGACACCAAGTGGCGGCTGGTCGGCAACTCGGTGATGATCTCGCCGTTCTCCTTCGGCTCGCTCTCCGCCGACCTGCTCAAGCCGCTCGCCAAGCTGCTCGGGCTGCCGCAGGAGGGGATCGCCGCCAACACCGACCAGTGGGACGGCTACACCGACGACCGCCACGAGCTGCTGGACCACCTGCGCTCCAACGCCATCGGCAACACCGTCTTCCTGACCGGTGACATCCACATGGCGTGGGCCAACGACGTGCCGGTGGACGCGGGCACCTACCCGCTGTCGGCCTCGGCGGCCACCGAGTTCGTGGTCACCTCGGTGACCTCCGACAACCTCGACGACATCGTGAAGGTCCCCGAGGGCACCGTCTCCGCGATCGCCTCGCCGGTCATCAAGGCGGCCAACCGGCACGTCCACTGGGTGGACACCGACCGCCACGGCTACGGCGTCCTGGACATCACCACCGACCGCGCGCAGATGGACTACTACGTCCTGTCCGACCGCACGGACGCCGCCGCGACCTCCTCCTGGGTACGTTCGTACCGCACCCGCAGCGGAACGCAGAAGGTGGAGCGCACCTACGACCCGGTGTAGCCGACCACTACAGGCTGTCGAGGAAGCCGAGCGCCACCCGCCAGGTGGCCTCGGCAGCCTCCGCGTCGTGGTCCGGCAGCCCGGGATCGGTGTACAGGTGGCCCGCCCCGGCGTACCGGTAGATCTCCACGTCCGCCCCCGCCCTGCGCATCTGCAGGTACCAGGCGCTCAGCCAGTCGTCCGTCTCGAACGGGTCCGGCTCGGCCACGTGCAGCTGCACGGGCAACTCGTCCACCTGCGCGTTCGGCGCGAGGTCCGAAGTGCCGTGCAGGAGCAGCACGCCGCGTGCCTTCTCGTCGCCGAGGGCCAGGGTCTGCGCGATGGAGGCGCCGAGCGAGAAGCCGGCGTACACGAGCCCCCGCTCCGAGTACGGCGCCGCCGCCAGCACGGCCCGCTTCAGCAACTCCTCCTTGCCGATCCGCTCCTTGAACTCCATCCCCTCCTCGACCGTGTCGAACGTGCGCCCCTCGAAGAGGTCCGGCGTCCACACCTCGTGGCCCGCCGCGCGCAGCCGGTCCGCGGCCTCGCGCACCGCGGGCCTGAGCCCGTAGGCCGAGTGCAAGAGCATGATGTTCATGAGGCCATGGTGCCAGCCGGGTACGACAGCGCCGTAGCGCGGTCTTCCCGGGTGCGCCGCGAAGACACAGGTTCAGGAGCCCGCGAGTCTGGTAAGACGCGAAGGCATGGAGAACGTGCTCCGCCCCCTGATCGTGCTCGGCGGCTCGATACTGCTCACCCTGGCCATCGGCTGGGCCACGGACCGGCTGCTGCGCAAGGCCGACGAGCGAAACCCCGACACCCCGCTGTGGGACCTGCTGCGGCGCGGCCGCATCCCCTATCAGCTCGTCCTGTGCACCGCCCTGCTCAGAGGCTCCTACGCCCACACGAACCTGCTGCAGCGGCATCAGGCCGGCGTGGGCCGGGGCCTGACGCTGGTACTGATCGGGTCCGCCGCCTGGCTCGTGATCCGGATCGCCGCTGCGGTCGTCGAGACCTCCTACGCCCGGTACGCGCGCGCCCACCCGGACGCCGCCCGGGTGCGCCGGGTCCGCACCCAGGTGGAGCTGATCATGCGGGTGGTCTCCGCGATCGTGATCGTGATGGCGAGCGCCTCGATGCTGCTGACGTTCCCGGCGATGCGCGCGGCCGGTGCCTCGCTGCTGGCCTCCGCCGGCATCCTCGGCATCGTCGCCGGTGTCGCCGCCCAGTCGACGCTGTCGAACATGTTCGCGGGGCTGCAGATCGCCTTCGGCGACATGGTGCGCATCGGCGACACGGTGGTGGTGGACGGCGAGTGGGGCACCGTCGAGGAGATCACCCTGACCTTCCTGACGGTCCGTACCTGGGACGAGCGGCGGATCACGATGCCGGTGTCGTACTTCACCTCCAAACCCTTCGAGAACTGGTCGCGGGGCACCCCGCAGATGACGGGCACCGTCTTCTGGCACCTCGACCACAGCGCGCCGATCGAGGCGATGCGCGAGAGGCTCCGCGACATCCTGCGCCAGTGCCCGGCCTGGGACGGCCGCACCTCCAACCTCTACGTGACGGACGCCACCCCGAACACCATCCAGGTCCGCGCCCTGGTGACCGCGAAGGACGCGGACGACATCTGGACGGTCCGGGTCACCGTCCGCGAACAAATGATCACCTGGCTGACGACCGAACACCCCTACGCCCTGCCCCGCGTCAACACGGCAGAGGCGGCCCTCCCACCGTGGCAACCCGCACGCTCCCCCAACGGCCCGGCCCGGTACCACCGTTGACGCGACGAAAATCACGAAAGGCCGCCGTCAGCGCCGCGCCCCCACACACAGCGAACGCCCGCCTCTCGGCCGACTGGAAACGGATGGTGCGCGGGTGGGAGAGGGAATCTCAGCGCAAGCTCCGCACATCGAGATGCCTCAGCACCCGATCCACGATCTCCGGATCCGCCCCCGGCTCACTCCGAGCGGCCAACACCTCATGCCGAGCCGCACTCAACATCTCCCCCTGAATCCGCCTCACCCGCTTCACCCGCCGCTCCCGCTGCTGATGCGCCTCCCGCCGCTCCGCCTCCCCCATGTCCGGGCTGATCCGGATCCCGATGTCGAAGGCCCGCCGCAACATCTGCTCCGCCAGCTCCTCCGGCAACTCCTCCACCTGCTCGATCTCCCGCAGCCTCCGCCTTGCGGCCTTCGTGGCCCGTCGCGCAAGCTCCTCCTCGAACTCCGTCTCCCGCTCGGAGTCGGCCCGCACCCCCAGCCGCTTCACCAGCCAGGGCAGAGTCAGCCCCTGCAGCACCAGGGTGGCGATGATCACCCCGAAGGCGATGAAGACGATCTCGTCGCGCTCGGGAAAGGGGGATCCGTCGTCGGTCCTGAGCGGGATCGCCAGTGCCAGCGCCACCGAGGCCACCCCGCGCATCCCGGACCACCACATGACCACGGTCTCCCGCCAGCTCATCGGGATGTCCTCGTCGTAGTCCCGCCGGGCGTGCAGCCGCTTGGTCAGCCAGGTCGCGGGCATCAGCCACACCAGCCGTACGAGGACGACGACGCCGACGACGATGGCGGCCCAGCCGAGCAGCTCGCCCCAGCGCCCGGTCGCCGTCCTGATCGCGTTGTGCAGTTCGAGGCCGATCAGCCCGAACGCGACTCCGGTGACGAGCGTGTCGACGATGTCCCAGAAGGTGTACCCGGCCAGCCGGGTCATCACGTCGTCGGCGTCGGTTGCGTACTCGGCGAGGAAGAGGGCCGTGGTGAGCACGGCGAGCACCCCGGATCCCTGCAGCTCCTCCGCGAGCACGTAGGAGGCGTACGGCACCAGCAGCGTCATCCCGATCTGCAGGGTGGGGTCGCCGAGCAGGTCCATCAGCTTGTTCGCGCCCCAGCCGAGCACCAGTCCGACCGCGACCGCGACCACGGCCGACAGGACCAGGTCGAGGCCGGCGTGCCAGGCCGAGAACTCCCCGCTCACGGCGGCGGCGATCGCCACGTGGTAGAGCACGATGGCCGTGACGTCGTTGAAGAGCCCCTCGCCCTCCAGGATCGACACCAGGCGGCGCGGCAGCCCGAGCTGCCCGGCGACGGCGGTGGCTGCGACCGGGTCGGGCGGGGCGATCAGCGCGCCCAGCGCGACGGCGGCCGCGATCGGCAGGCCGGGCACGATCGCATGGGCCACGGCGGCCACGCAGATGGTCGTCACGAAGACCAGGGCGACGGCCAGCAGGAAGATCGGCCGCTTGTTCGCCGCGAACTGCCGCCATGAGGTCCGCCGTACGGCGGCGTAGAGCAGCGGCGGCAGCAGTCCGGGCAGGATCAGCTCGGGCGGGATGTCCACGTCGGGCACGAAGTCGGTCACCGCCAGGACCCCGCCGAGCACGGTCATCAGCACCGGCGCCGGCAAGCCGAACCGTTCCCCCACCGGGACGCTCACCAGGGCCCCGAGCAGCACCACGAACAACAGAGCCAACTGATCCACGGCCGGCGCTCCGGGAGTCGACGATCACACGGCAGGCGTCCAGCCTGCCACGGCACTGCGCGCCCCGGCCGTCACGGCACCTCGGCTACAGGGCGCGCCGCATCGCCCGGTGGGGGATCCCGGCCTCCGGGTACTCCGGGCCGTACGCCTCGTACCCGAGGCGCTCGTAGAAGCCCAGGGCGTGGGTCTGCGCGTGCAGGTCCACCGCGGCCAGGCCACGCGCGCGTGCCGCCTCCTCGATGGCCCGCACCAGGGCCACGCCGACGCCCAGCCCGCGCGCCTCACGGGTGACGGCGAGCCGCCCCAGGGAGCCCACCGAGGCGTCCCCACCGGTCTTCGCGGCGGCCTCCTCGCCGTACAGCAGGCGGCCGGTGCCGAGCGGCACGCCGTCCTCGCGGACCGCCAGCACATGCACGGCCACGGCGTCGTACGCGTCGTACTCGATGTCCTGCGGAACACCCTGCTCGACGACGAAGACGCTCTTGCGCACCGCGAAGCAGGCCTCGCGGTCGGCGAGGTCCTCGGCGATCCGGACGGTGTACGGCGTGCTCACGCCCACGTCTCCTCGCGGACCTGGTCGAGGGCGCTCTGCAGGTCCTCCGGGTAGTCGCAGGCGAACTCCACCCACTGCCCGTCCCCGGGGTGCTCGAAGCCCAGCCGCACCGCGTGCAGCCACTGGCGGGTCAGGTGCAGCCGTTTGGCGAGGGTCGGGTCGGCGCCGTAGGTCAGGTCGCCGACGCAGGGGTGGCGGTGGGCGGACATGTGGACGCGGATCTGGTGGGTGCGGCCGGTCTCCAGCTTCACGTCGAGCAGGGAGGCGGCGCGGAAGGCCTCGATGAGGTCGTAGTGGGTCACGGAGGGCTTGCCCTCGGCCGTGACCGCCCACTTGTAGTCGTGGTTCGGGTGGCGGCCGATGGGGGCGTCGATCGTGCCGCTCGTCGGGTCCGGGTGGCCCTGGACGAGGGTGTGGTAGCGCTTGTCGACCGTGCGCTCCTTGAACTGGCGCTTGAGCGACGTGTACGCGTACTCGGACTTCGCGACGACCATCAGGCCGGAGGTGCCGACGTCCAGGCGGTGCACGATGCCCTGGCGCTCGGCGGCGCCGGAGGTGGAGATCCGGTACCCGGCGGCGGCGAGACCGCCGATGACGGTCGGGCCGCTCCAGCCCGGCGAGGGGTGCGCGGCCACGCCGACCGGCTTGACGATCACGACCACGTCATCGTCGTCGTGCACGATCTCCATGCCCTCGACCGGCTCGGCGACCACCTGCACGGGCGCGGGTGCCTGGGGCATCTCGACCTCGAGCCAGGCGCCTCCGCTCACCCGCTCCGACTTGCCGACCACCGTCCCGTCGACCTGGACCTTGCCGGCCGCGGCCAGCTCCGCCGCCTTGGTGCGGGAGAAGCCGAACATGCGGGAGATGGCGGCGTCGACGCGCTCGCCCTCCAGGCCGTCGGGCACGGGCAGGGTACGGATCTCGGGAATCGTGCTCACCCGACGAGTATGCCGGACGGTTCCGAAGACCCCGAACGAGCCTGTGGACAACGCACCCGCGGTGCCGGTCGGCGTCAGTCCTTGTGGACGGTGCCGTCGGGGTCCAGACCGCGGAAGGACAGCAGCACGATCAGGATGCCGCCGCACACGATCGCCGAGTCGGCCAGATTGAACACCGCGAAGCCCTTGGGCGCGATGAAGTCCACGACCTCGCCCTGGAAGATCCCGGGCTCCCGGAAGATCCGGTCGGTGAGGTTGCCGAGCGCGCCGCCGAGCAGCAGGCCGAGGGCGATCGCCCAGGGGAAGCTGTAGAGCTTGCGGGCCAGGCGGATGATCACCACGATCACGGCGGCCGCGATGAGCGTGAAGATGATCGTGAAGGCCGCACCGAAGCCGAAGGCCGCGCCCGGGTTGCGGATGGCGTGCAGCTCCAGCAGGTCCCCGATCACCTCGATCGGAGCGTGGTGCTCCAGCTTCGCGACCACGATCATCTTGCTGATCAGGTCGAGGGCGTATGCGAACGCGGCCACCGCGAACAGCACCGCGATCCGGCGCCCGCGCCCGGTCCGCTGCGGCGCCGCCGCCCCCTGCTCACCCTCGCCGGGCACGCCGGACGTCCGCTCGCCGCTGTCGTCCGGGGTGTCCGGCGTACCGATGATGCGCTCCGCCTCTGCCACGTGAGTCCCTCAACCTAGGTGCCTGACTGAGGACGAGAGTACGGCACGTCCCGACAGGCCCTCGTGCTCAGGAGCGACGTTCCTGCTTCTGCTTGCACTCCACACACAGAGTGGCCCTCGGGAACGCCTGCATGCGGGCCTTGCCGATGGGGTTTCCGCAGTTCTCGCACAGGCCGTAGGTGCCCGCGTCGAGCCGTTCCAGGGCACGCTCGGTCTGGATGAGCATCTCGCGCGCGTTGGCGGCCAGCGCCATCTCGTGCTCGCGCGTGATGTTCTTGGTGCCGGTGTCGGCCTGGTCGTCACCGGCACCGTCCCCGGAGTCCCGCATCAGGCCCACCAGGGAGGCCTCGGAGGAGCTGATCTCGGTCCGCAGCCGCTCCGCCTCGGACTGCAGCTCGGCACGGGCCTCCGCGACCTCTTCCGGGGTCCAGGGGTCCTCGCCCGGGCGCACCGCCAGCTCGCCGGGCTCCGCCGCGGCGACCCGCGCCTTGGGAACGGCGTTCTGCTCCGCCGTGGCCGTGCCAGGAGTCTTCTTCGCAACCACCGTCGTGGCTCCCGTCTGCTTCGCGGCCCGCGCCGCGCCCGCTTTCTTGGCCGTGCTCTTCCCGGCCGCCCCCGTGGAGACGCCCTCGCCGACCGCCTTCTTACCGACGGCCTTCTTGGCAGCCCCCTTCACGACTCCACCGGCGACCGTTTCCTCGGCGGCCGCCACCTCGGGGACCACCTCCACCGCCTTCTCGCCCCCCTTCTCCGCGAGGGCGCCCTTCCCGGCCCCCTTCTTGCCGGCGGCCGTCCCCTTGGCGCCCGTCTCTTTGGCCGTCGCCTTCTTGGCCGTCGCCTTCTTGGCCCCCGCTTTCGCGGCCGGCTCCTCGACGGCCGTGCCCTTGGCCGCCGTTTCCCTGGCCGCGGACTTCTTGGCCATCGCGTTCGCAGCCAAGTCCTCGCCGACCGTCTCCTTCGCCACTGCCTTCTTGGCCACTGCCTTCTTGGCCACCGCCTCCTTGGCCGCGGCCTTCCTCGGCGCCGTCTCCTCGACCGCCGACTCCTCGGCCGCCGTCTCCTCGACCGCCGACTCCTCGGCCGCCGACTCCTCGACCGCCGACTTCTCGGCCGCGGCCTCCTCGACCACCCCCACGTCGGCCGCGGCCTTCCCGGAGCCCGCTCTCTTCGCAGCCGCCTTACCAGCCGGAGCCTGTTTGGCCACCGCGTCCCCGGCCACGGCCTTCCTGCCCGCCGTCCTCCCGGCCGCCGCCGTCCCAGCCGCCGCCTCCTCGGCCGCCCCTGCCTCGGCCGCAGCCTTCCCGACGCCCACCTTCCCGGCGCCCACCTTCCCGACGCCCACCTTCCCGGCGGCAGGCTTCGTGCCCGCCTCGCCAGTCGCCGTCTTCTTCCCCGCCTTCCCGACCGAAGTGCTCTTCCCGGCCTTCTCGACCGCCGTGCTCTTCCCGGCGCCCTCGACGGCCGTGCCCTTGCCGGCCGCCGCCGTAGAGCCCCTCTTCGCCGTGGAGCCCCTCGTCCGCCCGGCCTCCTCCGTCGCGGCCGCCCGCTTCTCGGCAGCGCTCGGCTCCTCACCGGGCGGCTTCCCCGCTGTCCTGGCGGCTGCCGTGCCGCCCGGGGGGCGGTCGGAGCGTGTGGTGCCGTCGGCGCGGGAACGGACCGTTTTCACCGGTCCCGCCCGGCCGGCCGAGGCGGCACCCGCGCGCGTGGTCTTCTTGCGGCCCACTCCCTGGGAGCGGCCGGTCGCCGGCTGCTGTACGGCGGTCTTCTTCGCCACCATGGCCGCGACCCCTTCACATATTGTGATCTTGCCCGCGAATCGTGCTGGGACGATAAATCGACTTGAGTCCCGCGGCAACGGGGCACACCGCCCGATTCGCCCGCCCGCACCCCCCGCGCAGCGGACCTGCATCCGTTGTGCCCAGCTCCCCGCCGGGTAATCCGCCGAGCCGGGCGCGCGCGGATGTGCACACCCGTACCCCTCGCCATTCGGGTCATCCCGCCGCCGCCCCGGCGGGGTCCCGCGCGTGCCCCGAAAAGCGGTCGGCCGCTGTCCGCGCGGCGCCGTACACTGGGCGGAGCGAAAAGCGTGGATGGGGACGAGTAGCGACGTACGCAGCCCAGAGCGACCCGGGGACGGTGTGAGCCCGGGGGCGAGCGCGACGTGAAGATCACCCCGGAGCCGTCGGAAGAAAGCCGTGGAGGACCCACGGCGAGTAGAGCCGGCTTCGCGACCCCAATGAGGGGGCTCACCGGCGCGTACGGCGCGACGGGGAGCCAAGGAGGGTGGTACCGCGGGAGCGCGCCGCACACGGCGTAGCAGGAATGAAGGCTCTCGTCCCTCCGACGGAAGGCAGCAAGTCCGTTGGAGGATGCTCGCAGATGACAGCGCCGACGTACCGCCAGGTGCCCGCCCAGGTCGACCTGCCCGCGCTTGAGCACGCCGTGCTCGACTTCTGGCGCGACCAGAAGATCTTCGCCAAGAGCCTGGAGCAGTCCGAGGGCCGCCCGGAATGGGTGTTCTACGAGGGCCCGCCCACCGCGAACGGCATGCCCGGCGCCCACCACATCGAGGCGCGGGTCTTCAAGGACGTCTTCCCCCGCTTCCGCACCATGCGCGGCTACCACGTGGCCCGCAAGGCCGGCTGGGACTGCCACGGCCTCCCGGTGGAGCTGGCGGTCGAGAAGGAGCTGGGCTTCTCCGGCAAGCAGGACATCGAGGCGTACGGCATCGCCGAGTTCAACGCCAAGTGCCGCGAGTCGGTGACCCGGCACACCGACGCCTTCACCGAGCTGACGACCCGCATGGGCTACTGGGTCGACCTGGACGACGCCTACCGGACCATGGACCCCGAGTACGTGGAGTCCGTCTGGTGGTCGCTGAAGGAGATCTTCGGCAAGGGCCTGCTGGTGCAGGACCACCGCGTCGCCCCCTGGTGCCCGCGCTGCGGCACCGGCCTGTCCGACCACGAGCTGGCGCAGGGCTACGAGACGGTCGTGGACCCGTCCGTGTACGTCCGTTTCCCGCTCACCTCCGGACCGCTCGCCGGCGAAGCCGCGCTCCTGGTGTGGACGACGACCCCGTGGACCCTGGTGTCCAACACGGCGGTCGCCGCGCACCCCGAGGTGACCTACGTCGTCGCGACCGACGGCGAGCAGAAGCTCGTCGTCGCCGAGCCGCTCGTCGCCAAGGCGCTCGGCGAGGGCTGGGAGACCACCGGCCAGTCCTTCACGGGCGCCGAGATGGAGCGCTGGACGTATCAGCGTCCGTTCGAGCTCGTGGAGTTCCCGGAGCCGGCCCACTACGTGGTGAACGCCGAGTACGTCACGACCGAGGACGGTACGGGTCTGGTCCACCAGTCCCCCGCCTTCGGTGAGGACGACCTGAGGGTCTGCCGCTCGTACGGCCTGCCGGTGGTGAACCCGGTCCGGCCCGACGGCACCTTCGAGGAGGACGTCCCGCTGGTCGGCGGCGTCTTCTTCAAGAAGGCGGACGAGAAGCTCACCGAGGACCTCCAGCAGCGTGGTCTGCTCTTCAAGCACATCCCGTACGAGCACAGCTACCCGCACTGCTGGCGCTGCCACACCGCGCTGCTCTACTACGCGCAGCCCTCCTGGTACATCCGCACCACGGCGGTCAAGGACCGCCTGATCCAGGAGAACGAGCAGACCAACTGGTTCCCGGAGACGGTCAAGCACGGCCGGTTCGGCGACTGGCTGAACAACAACATCGACTGGGCGCTGTCCCGCAACCGCTACTGGGGCACCCCGCTGCCGATCTGGCGCTGCGAGGACGACCACCTCACCTGCGTCGGCTCCCGCGCGGAGCTGACCGAGCTGACCGGCACCGACCAGGCCGGCCTGGACCCGCACCGCCCGTACATCGACGACGTCACGTTCGCGTGCCGCCACGACGGCTGCGGCAAGACCGCCACGCGCGTGCCCGAGGTCATCGACGCCTGGTACGACTCGGGCTCGATGCCGTTCGCGCAGTGGGGATACCCGCACAAGAACAAGGAGCTGTTCGAGAGCCGGTACCCGGCCCAGTTCATCTCCGAGGCGATCGACCAGACGCGCGGGTGGTTCTACACCCTCATGGCGGTCGGCACCCTCGTCTTCGACAAGTCGTCGTACGAGAACGTCGTGTGCCTCGGCCACATCCTCGCCGAGGACGGCCGCAAGATGTCCAAGCACCTGGGCAACACCCTGGACCCGATCCCGCTCATGGACCGGCACGGCGCGGACGCGGTGCGCTGGTTCATGGCGGCCGGCGGTTCCCCCTGGGCGGCCCGCCGGGTCGGCCACGGCACCATCCAGGAGGTCGTCCGCAAGACGCTCCTCACGTACTGGAACACGGTGGCCTTCCAGGCGCTGTACGCGCGTACGTCGAACTGGGCGCCGTCCGCCGCGGACCCGGCCCCGGCCGACCGCCCGGTGCTGGACCGCTGGCTGCTGTCCGAGCTGCACGCGCTCACCGACCAGGTGACCCAGGCGCTGGAGGCCTACGACACCCAGCGCGCCGGCAAGCTGCTCTCCGCGTTCGTCGACGACCTGTCCAACTGGTACGTCCGCCGCTCGCGCCGCCGCTTCTGGCAGGGCGACAAGGCCGCGCTGCGCACGCTGCACGAGGTGCTGGAGACGGTCACGAAGCTGATGGCCCCGATCACCCCGTTCATCGCCGAGCGGGTGTGGCAGGACCTGGTCGTGCCGGTGACTCCGGGCGCCCCGGAGTCGGTGCACCTGGCCTCCTGGCCGGAGGCGGACCTCGGCGCGATCAACCCCGACCTGTCGAGGCAGATGGTCCTGGTCCGCCGGCTGGTGGAGCTGGGCCGTGCCACGCGCGCGGAGTCGGGTGTCAAGACGCGCCAGCCGCTGTCCCGGGCCCTGATCGCCGCCACCGGCTTCGAGAACCTGGACCCCGAGCTGCACGTCCAGATCACCGAGGAGCTGAACGTCTCCGCGCTGGCGTCCCTGTCCGAGGTCGGCGGCTCGCTGGTCGACACCACCGCCAAGGCGAACTTCCGCGCCCTGGGCAAGCGGTTCGGCAAGCGCGTCCAGGACGTGGCCAAGGCCATCGCGAACGCGGACGCGGCGGCGCTGTCCCTGGCCCTGCGCGAGGGCACGGCGTCGGTCGAGGTCGACGGGGAGACGGTCACCCTCGCCCCGGACGAGGTGATCATCACGGAGACCCCGCGCGAGGGCTGGTCGGTGGCGTCCGACTCGGGCGCGACGGTAGCCCTGGACCTGGAGATCACCGAGGCGCTGCGGCAGGCGGGCCTGGCCCGTGACGCGATCAGGCTGATCCAGGAGGCCCGCAAGAACAGCGGCCTGGACGTCGCCGACCGGATCGCGCTGCGCTGGACCTCCACGGACCCGGCGGTCATCGCGGCCCTGACCGAGCACAGCGAACTGATCGCCGAGGAGGTCCTGTCGACCGACTTCGGCCAGGGTGAGGCGGACGACAGCTTCGGCGAGCCGTTCACCGACGAGGGGCTGTCTCTCACGTTCCGGCTGCGCAAGGCGTAGACGCTGATCGTCTGAAAGGGCCCGGTCTCCGGCAAGGAGGCCGGGCCCTTCGTCATGGGGTCCGGTGGGTGCCGTAACCGTGCGCCCACGCGGCGGAGCAGCATGTCGACGCAGCCCCGTGCCCTTGAGATGCGTCCCCTCGCAACCCGCGTAAACAGGGCGGGGCCCCGGACCGAAGTCCGGGGCCCCGCCCTGTTGAACGCTGCCGACGCCGTTGTCGTACTAGTGGCCGCGGCCCGTCAGTTGTCGTCCTCGTCGATCAGGAACCCACGCATCGGCGAGGGTGCCTGGCCCATCGGGGACGGACCCTGCGGACGGACCGGAGCCATGGGCTGGGTCATCGCGGGGGTCATCTGCTGCTGGCCGCCGTAGGACGGGGCGGACGGCGCCGGAGGGCCGCCCATCCCCTGGTTGCCGCCGTAGGACGGGGCGCTCGCGCCGGCCGGTGCCATGGAGGGCGCCGGGGACGGCGGGAGCGAGGCGGTGGCCGGGGTGCGCGGCGGAGCCAGGGAGTCGTCGGCCTGCGTCTCCAGCTGACGCAGCTGCGACTCCAGGTACGACTTCAGACGCGTGCGGTACTCGCGCTCGAAGCCGCGCAGGTCCTCGACCTTGCGCTCCAGCGTGGCGCGCGCGGACTCCAGGGAGCCCATGGCGACGCGGTGCTTCTCCTGCGCGTCCCGCTCCAGCGCATCCGCCTTGGCACGGGCGTCACGCTCCAGACCCTCGGCGCGGCTGCGGGCCTCACCGACGATCTTGTTGGCCTCGGAGCGGGCCTCGGCGATCGCCTGGTCGGCGGTCTGCTGGGCCAGCGAGAGGACACGGGCGGCGCTGTCGCCACCGGGGCCCTGACCGGGGCCGCCCATCGGACCGCCCATGGGGCCGCCCATCGGGCCACCCATCTGCTGCGGCATGGGCGGCTGACCACCCATGGGGCCCTGACCCATCGGACCCTGACCCATCGGACCCTGACCCATCGGACCCTGGCCCATCGGGCCGGGACCCTGCGGGCCACCCTGACCGCCGGGACCGGCGGGCAGCTGCGGGGCACCGCTCGGCAGCTGGGGCGGACCACCCATGGGGCCACCCATCTGCTGCTGCGGCGGGCCCGATATGCCGGCGGGCACCGGAGCGCCGGGTCCTCGCATACCCTGCTGAGGCATGCCGGGCTGCTGGTCCTGCGGCTCCGGAGGCTTGCGCATGTTCTGCTGGTTCTGGGCAGCAGCGCGCGTGGCCGCGGCCAGCTTGGCGCGCAGGTCCTCGTTCTCGCGGAGCAGACGGGTCAGTTCGGCTTCGACCTCGTCGAGGAAGGCATCGACCTCGTCCTCGTCATAGCCTTCTCGGAGGCGGACGGTCGTGAACTGCTTGTTCCGCACGTCCTCGGGGGTCAACGGCATCTCTTCACCTCAACGTAGTCATCGGCAGTCGGCAAGACCGTATCGTCCACCCTCATCACAAGAAGCTCTGCACAACGGAGATGAGGATGTAGACGATGATCATCAGTACGAAGAAGGACAGGTCGAGCGCCACGCCCCCGAGACGCAGCGGCGGGATGAACCGCCGCAGAAGCTTCAGCGGTGGATCGGTGACAGTGTAGGTGGCCTCAAGGACGACCACCATCGCCTTGCCGGGTTGCCACGAGCGGGCGAACTGGAAGACATAGTCCATGACCAGCCGGAAGATCAGCACAACGAGGAACACCATCAGCGCGATGTAGATCACCTGCGCGAACACGCTCATGGCCTGGACTTCCCTCTCCCCTGTTCCATGCTTCTTTCCGGTGGTGCGTCTCAGCTCTGGTTGAAGAACCCGCCCTCTGCGATGCGGGCCTTGTCCTCCGCCGTGACATCGACGTTAGCAGGAGACAACAGGAACACCTTCTGCGTCACCCGCTCGATGCTGCCGTGAAGACCAAACACCAAACCGGCCGCAAAGTCGACAAGTCGCTTCGCGTCTGTGTCATCCATCTCAGTCAGATTCATGATCACCGGGGTGCCCTCACGGAAGTGTTCCCCGATGGTACGGGCCTCGTTGTACGTCCGCGGGTGAAGCGTGGTGATCCGGTAAGGCTCTCGTTCCGACACAACCTTGGGCATGATCACCGGTGCGTTCTTCTCCAGGGACTGACGTTCTTGTGTGATGGATGCCACGGGCGCGATGCGCGCCGGACGTCCGGATTCCGCGGCGAGCGAAGTCGAACGGGCCACCGGTTCACGCGGTGCGGGCGGTTGCACGATTCGCACCTCTTCGTCCCTTTGGGACTGGTGTGCACTGTGCGACTGGTGTGACGATTCATGCCGTCGGTGGTCCCGCTCGGGCTCCGGGTCCAGTTCGGGCTCGAAGTCGTCGTCGGGGTCGAATCCGCGGCCGTCGTACCCATCGTCCTCCACGAGGCCGAGGTAGACCGCCATCTTGCGCATCGCGCCGGCCATGCTCTGAGTCCTCCGCTCTGTGGTGGATCGACTGACGACTGCCAAGTGCCCGCGATCCACGAGGTCGTTGTGCCCGTCTTCACAGGCATTGACCATATTTTCTGCTGTGGTCCGACTTCTTGGCGACGTTACCCGAGCCTGGGGCGGACTCCGAGTACCGCGGTGCCGACGCGCACATGTGTCGCCCCGGCGGCCACGGCCTGTTCGAGGTCCGCACTCATCCCTGCCGACACCATGGTTGCAGCCGGATGGGCGCGGCGCAGGTCAGTCGACAAATCCATGAGCCGCTCGAATGCCGCCTGTTCGCGTCCCGCGTACTCCCCGGTGAGCGGAGCGACGGTCATCAGTCCGTCGAGCCGCAGTCCGGGCGAACCGGCTACGAAGTCGGCCAACTCTTCGATTCCGCCGGGCGCCACGCCTCCGCGCTCGCCCCGCAGACTCTCGCCGGCGTCGAGCGCGACCTGGATGAGACACCCCACCTCACGCTCCGCCCGCACGGCCTCGTTCGACAGGGCGGTGACGAGTCGCGCGCGGTCGACGGACTGCACGATGTCGGCGTAACCGACCACGGAACGCACCTTGTTGGTCTGCAACTGGCCGACAAAATGCCAATTCAGGGGCAGATCCGCACAAGCCGCGGCCTTCGGTGCCGCGTCCTGGTCGCGGTTCTCGGCGACATGGCGCACACCGAGTTCCGACAGAATCCGCACATCGCTCGCCGGGTAGGTCTTGGTGACCACGATCAGGGTCACCTCTTCCCGCTCACGCCCGGCTGCCGCGCACGCGGCAGCGATGCGCTCCTCCACTTTCGCCAGATTTGCGGCGAGTTCGGTCTTACGGTCCGTCATGCCCCATCAGTCCAGCCAGACATAGCCCGCGAGCCGCCCGGTGGTGCGGTCACGGCGGTACGAGAAGTGATCGCCCGACTCCAGCGTGCACACCGGTGACTGCGCCCGGTCGCGCACCCCGAGCCGGTCGAGCTGTGCGTGCGCTCCGGCGCTCACGTCGACCGCGGGTGTGCCCCAGCTCGTCTCGGCGTGCGCCGTCGGCTCGACGGCGGCCACTTCGGCGCGCATCTGCTCCGGCACCTCGTAGCACCGGCCGCAGACGGCCGGTCCGGTGCGGGCGACGATCCGGCCCGGCTCGGCGCCGAGTTCGGCCATGGCCCGTACGGCAGCGGAAACGATCCCCTTGACCATGCCGGGCCGCCCGGCGTGAGCCGCGGCCGCGACCCCGGCGACGGGGTCGGCCAGCAGCACCGGCACGCAGTCGGCGGTGAGGACGGCCAGGGCGAGTCCCCGGCGGGCGGTGACGATCGCGTCGACCTCCGGTACCGGCTTCCCCGTGCCCCAGGGCGCGTCCACGACGGCCACGTCGGCGCCGTGCACCTGGTTCATCCAGACGACCTGCCCGGCGTCCAGCCCGAGCGCCTTCGCGGCCAGCTCCCGGTTCTCCCGTACCGCCGCGGGATCGTCCCCGACCGCGCCGCCGAGGTTGAGCTCCTCATACGGAGCGGCGCTCACCCCGCCCCACCGGTCGGTGAAGGCGAAGTGCGCGCCGCTCACGCTCTCGCGCTGTCCTATCACTTCAGGAAGTCCGGGACGTCCAGTTCCTCGGCCGCGCTGTCCGAGTAGCTCCGCGACGACGGGACCGGCGGGGCGGCCGGGACGTCGGCCACCGGCTCGGGCGCCGGCTCCGGCTCCTCCTTCGGGGTCACGCTGCCCAGCGACCCGAAGGACGGGCGGCTCTCCGGCTGCCGTACCGGAGCGGGCTCCTCGCGGCGGGCCGGGGCCGAGGAGGAGGCCGAGCCGAGGACGTTGTCCCGGCGGGCCGGCGGCTGGCCGCCGTCGAAGCCGGCCGCGATCACGGTGACCCGTACCTCGTCGCCGAGGGCGTCGTCGATGACCGCGCCGAAGATGATGTTGGCCTCGGGGTGGGCGGCCTCGCTGACCAGCTGGGCGGCCTCGTTGATCTCGAACAGGCCGAGGTCGGAACCGCCGGAGATGGAGAGCAGGACGCCCCGGGCGCCGTCGATGGAGGCCTCGAGGAGCGGCGAGGAGATCGCCATCTCGGCGGCGGCCACCGCGCGGTCGTCGCCACGGGCCGAGCCGATGCCCATCAGGGCCGAACCGGCCTCGGACATGACCGACTTCACGTCGGCGAAGTCGAGGTTGATCAGACCGGGGGTGGTGATGAGGTCGGTGATGCCCTGAACACCGGAGAGCAGGACCTGGTCGGCGGACTTGAAGGCGTCCAGGACCGAGACCTGGCGGTCCGAGATGGACAGCAGCCGGTCGTTCGGGATGACGATGAGGGTGTCGACCTCTTCGCGCAGCTCGGCGATGCCGTCCTCGGCCTGGTTCGCGCGGCGCCGTCCCTCGAAGGTGAACGGGCGCGTGACCACGCCGATGGTGAGGGCGCCCAGCGAGCGCGCGATGTTGGCCACGACGGGCGCGCCGCCGGTGCCGGTGCCGCCGCCTTCACCGGCCGTCACGAAGACCATGTCGGCCCCCTTGAGGACCTCCTCGATCTCCTCACGG
Source organism: Streptomyces sp. NPDC085866 (assembly GCF_044541035.1). NCBI lineage: Bacteria > Bacillati > Actinomycetota > Actinomycetes > Kitasatosporales > Streptomycetaceae > Streptomyces > Streptomyces sp. NPDC085866. The sequence continues at coordinate 80,917 of NZ_JBITSQ010000008.1, read as the reverse complement.
TGGTCCTCGGCGGCCTTGCGGCCGACGGCCGGGTTGGCTCCGGCGCCGAGTCCGCGGGTGAGTTCGCGGCCGACGTCGAGCTTGACGTCGGCGTCGCTCATCAACAGCGCCTGTGCGTCGGTGTTGATGGCGATGAACTCGACGCCCTTGAGACCGACCTCGATCATCCGGTTGATGGCATTGACACCACCGCCGCCGACACCGATGACCTTGATGACTGCGAGGTAGTTCTGCGGTGCTGCCACGTCGAAGGCCTCTCGCCTCGAATTACGTTGTCGCCACCGGGCGGTTCCCCGCACCGGGACGACTGATGCCGAATGGGACGGTCCGAACGCCGACCCGAACCCTAACCCTGAAGTTTAGGGTTACCAGTGTGTCTGTTCCCTGGAGTCTTCTGAACAGGACACTAAGTCGACAAGTGGCGCCCGTTCAACGAACACGCCGAACCTCCCGTTTTTCTTTTCACCCTATGTGATCAGCCGTAGCAGTGCCCAACCAGGGTGCTGGCCTGCGCTGATGTGCGTCAACTCCCCGATGACGCAGGGGCGGTGGGGACGCTGACGTCGAAGTGCCGCGCGCCGGGAGCTGCTTTCATGAGAGCCGTGAGGGCCCGCGCCTTGGCGCGGCCGCTCTCGCCGCTACCCCATGCCACCGTGCGACCGTCGCCCAACTCCAGCGAGATGTCGTCGTAGGAGCGGACTTGGACGGTCCGGGTGTCCCGAGCGACCGCGGCCGACAGGTCGCCGGCGACCTGGACCGCCTCGCGCACCAGCCGGTCGGTGCCGAAACGCCGGAAACTGGCGGAACCGGAACCCTTGCGGGATGCGGCCAATTCCAGCACCGGAACGCCTTCCGGCGCCTGTGAAACCGTGGCGAAACGGACACCTTCATCGTCGATTTCGACGAAGTTCCCGGCTTTTCGGACAAGCAGCACCGGAGTGCGCTCGACCACTTTCAGGCCGATTCCATGGGGCCAGGAACGGACGACATCAACGGTGTCAATTCGGGGCAATTTCCGGCGAAGTCTGGCCGCGATGGCGTCCGTGTCCACGGAAATCAGCGGGTCCCCGACCGGCACGGAGGCGGCCTCGCGCACGTCGGCGGGGGCCAGGACACGGGTGCCCGAGACCGAGACGTGCTGCACACGCAGCCACGACGAGCCGTACAACACCCAAGTGGAACCCGCCCCGAGGAGCACCAGGGCGACCGCCAGAATGACGATCGTACGAAGGCGGGGTTTCCTCAACCGCCGCGCGAGCGGCGGGCCGGACGACTCCTGCTGGCGTTCACCGCGCTCGGCGGTCGTCGGTCCGGCCACGCTCACTGCCCCTTCGTCATACGGTCCTATCGGCGCGAGGCGATCGCCTCGTACACCATGCCGACGAGCAGCTCGTCGGCGTCCCGGCGACCGAACTCGCTTGCCGCGCGCGACATCTCGTACAGCCGGTGCGGGTCGGCGAGCACGGGAAGGACGTTCTGCTGCACCCACTCGGGGGTCAGCTCCGCGTCGTCGACGAGGAGTCCACCGCCGGCCTTCACCACCGGCTGGGCGTTCAGCCGCTGTTCGCCGTTGCCGATGGGCAGCGGGACGTAGGCGGCCGGGAGCCCGACGGCGGAGAGTTCGGCGACGGTCATCGCGCCCGCGCGGCAGAGCATCAGGTCGGCCGCGGCGTACGCGAGGTCCATCCGGTCCAGGTAACTTACCGGGATGTAGGGGGGCATTCCCGGCATCTGCTGCACCTGCGGCAGTTCGTTCTTCGGGCCGACCGCGTGCAGGATCTGGATACCGGCCTGCTGCAGCCAGGGAGCGACCTGCTGGACGACCTCGTTGAGGCGCCGGGCACCCTGCGAACCACCGGAGACGAGCAGCGTGGGCAGGTTCGGGTCGAGGCCGAACCGGGCGCGGGCCTCGGGGCGGGCGGCGGCGCGGTCCAGGGTCGCGATGGAGCGGCGCAGCGGGATGCCGATGTAGCGGGCGTCGCGCAGCTTGCTGTCCGGCGTGGAGACGGCGACCCGGGCCGCGTACCGCGAGCCGATCTTGTTGGCCAGGCCGGGCCGCGCGTTGGCCTCGTGGATCACGATGGGCACACCGAGGCGCTTGGCGGCCAGGTAGCCGGGCAGGGCGACGTAGCCGCCGAAGCCGACCACGCAGTCGGCCTTGGTGCGCTCCAGGATCTGCTCGGCGGCCTTGATCGTGCCGCGCAGCCGGCCCGGAACGGTGATCAGCTCGGGCGTGGGCTTGCGGGGCAGTGGCACGGCGGGGATCAGCGCCAGCTCGTAGCCGCGCTCCGGGACGAGTCGGGTCTCAAGTCCGCGTTCCGTGCCCAGGGCCGTGATCCCCACAGTCGGATCCTGCCTGCGCAGGGCGTCCGCGAGGGCGAGCGCGGGCTCGATGTGGCCGGCGGTCCCCCCACCAGCGAGTACGACATGCACCGAAATTCACCGCTCTCCGGACGAACGCGCCACCGAGGCACGCCGTCGCATCGTGTTCCATCTCCGAGGCCCCCGATCCATCCTGGCGCCTCCAGCCCGCTTTCTACCAAAGCGAGGTTGCCGCATCGCAAGCGCCGCCCGCGCAGCGGGCTCGTCGCGTGCGAAGGCGATCAGCAGCCCGATGGCGAACATGGTCGGCAGCAGGGCGGACCCTCCGTAGGAGAACAGCGGGAGGGGGACGCCGGCGATCGGCAGCAGACCGAGCACCGCACCGATGTTGATCACCGCCTGGGCGACGATCCAGGTGGTCACGCCTCCCGCGGCGTACCTCACGAAGGGGTCCTCCGTGCATCCGGCCACGCGGATTCCCGCATAGCCTAGAGCCGCGAACAGGGCGAGCACCGACAGCGTCCCCGCCAGGCCCAGTTCCTCACCTGTGACGGCGAAGATGAAGTCGGTGTGGGCTTCAGGTAGTTGGCCCCATTTTTCCACACTCGCGCCGAGACCGGACCCGAAAAGTCCGCCGGAGGCGAGGGCGTAGATCCCGTGCACGGCCTGCCAGCAGTCGGCGACCCCGGACTTCGGCTCGGTGGCACCGATGCAGGCGAGCCGGGCCATCCGGTTGGGGCTGGTCTTGATCAGGACCACACCGATCAGACCGGCGGTCGAGAGGACACCGGCGAACAGCCGGGTCGGTGCCCCCGCCAGCCACAGCAGGCCGAACAGGATCGCCGTGAGAATGATCGCGGTCCCCATGTCGCCGCCGAGCATGATCAGGCCCAGCAGCAGGAAGGCGACCGGCACCAGCGGCACCAGCATGTGCTTCCACTGGGTCAGCAGCTTCCTCTCCTGCTTGCGGGCGATCAGGTCCGCACCCCACAGCACCAGGGCGAGCTTGCCGAACTCGCTGGGCTGGATCTGGAAGGAGCCGCCGAGGGAGATCCAGTTCTGGTTGCCGTTGACCGCCATCCCTATCCCCGGCACCTGCACCAGGACCATCAGGAAGACGGCACCGGCGAGGATCGGGTAGGCGAGTGCGCGGTGCAGCTTCACCGGCATACGGGACGCGGCGAACAGCAGCGCACTGCCGATGAGCGCGGCGAGGAACTGCTTGCGGAAGAAGTACGACCCCGGCAGCGACAGCTGCAGCGCGGTGATCTGGGAGGCCGAGTAGACCATCACCAGGCCCAGCACGGTGATCAGCAGGCTGCCGCCGAGGATCAGGTAGTAGGCGGTCAGCGGCCGGTCCCAGGCCTTGCGTGCGCGCATGTAGAGCCGCAGGAGGGGGTTCTCGCCCGACGGCCGGGACGCCGCGGGCCTTTTGGCGGCGCGCTGAACCGGAGGACGGCCTGTACGGCTACTGGACATCACCAGCTCCTCGCACCCACCGACCAAACCCGAGCCACATCCGCCTCACGCGTCCCTCCAAGGGTCCCGAAGCACCCCAGGTGGCCGAGACCCGCCGTCAGGCGCCCGCGCCGAGTTCGCGGACGGCCTCCGCGAACGCGTCACCGCGCTGGTTGTAGTTGGTGAACATGTCCATGGAGGCGCAGGCCGGGGCCAGCAGCACCGTGTCGCCGGGCCGCGCGAGCCGCTTCGCCTCCGTCACCGCCTGGAGCATCGCCCCAGTGTCGGCCCGTTCGAGGTCGACGACGGGTACCTCCGGGGCGTGTCGCGCGAGGGCCTCGCGGATCAGGGCACGATCGGCGCCGATCAGAACGGCACCGCGAAGCCGCTTTGCCGACCTGGCGACCAGCTCGTCGAAGGTCGCACCCTTCGCCAGACCACCCGCAATCCATACGATCGGCTCATATGCCGCCAACGAGGCTTCCGCGGCATGGGTGTTGGTCGCCTTGGAGTCGTCCACGTAGGCCACCCCGTCGATGTCGGCGACGTGTGCGATGCGGTGGGCGTCCGGCCGGAAGGCCCTGAGGCCGTCGCGTACGGCCTTGGCGGGCACTCCGAAGGCGCGCGCGAGGCCCGCGGCGGCAAGGGCGTTGGCGATGTTGTGCGGGGCCGGCGGGTTGACGTCGGAGACCTCGGCCAGCTCCTGCGCGTTCTTGTGGCGGTTCTCCACGAAGGCGCGGTCGATCAGGATGCCGTCCACGACGCCGAGTTGGGAGGGGCCCGGGGTGCCGAGGGTGAAGCCGACGGCGCGGCAGCCCTCCTCCACGTCCGCCTCGCGCACCAGGTCCTCGGTGAGCTTGTCGGCCACGTTGTAGACGCAGGCGACCCGATTGCCTTCGTAGATGCGGCCCTTGTCGGCGGCGTAGGCCTCCATGGAGCCGTGCCAGTCGAGGTGGTCCGGAGCGAGGTTCAGGACGACCGCGGAATGGGCGCGCAGGGAGGGCGCCCAGTGGAGCTGGTAGCTGGACAGCTCGACGGCCAGGACGTCGTACCGCTCCTCGCCGAGGACCGCGTCCAGCAGGGAGACGCCGATGTTGCCGACCGCGGCCGTGCGCAGGCCCGCGGCCTTCAGGATCGACGCCAGCATCTGGACGGTGGTGGTCTTGCCGTTGGTGCCGGTCACGGCCAGCCAGGGGGCCGCGTCGGGGCCCCGCAGGCGCCAGGCCAGCTCCACGTCGCCCCAGACGGGCACGCCCGCCTGTTCGGCCGCGAGGAACAGCGGCTTGTCCGGCTTCCAGCCTGGCGCGGTGACGATCAGCTCGGTGCCCTCGGGCAGGGTCGCCCCGTCGCCGAGGCGCACGGTGATGCCGAGCGCCTCCAGCTCCGCGGCCTGCTCACGCGCGCGTGCGTCGTCGCCGTCGTTGACGACGGTGACGAGCGCCCCGCGCGCGTGCAGCACTTTCGCCGCCGGGACGCCGGAGACGCCGAGCCCGGCGACGGTGATGTGCTTGCCCTGGAAGTCAGAAGGCTCAGAAGGCACCGAGGAGGTCACTTGTCCGCTGCCCATCCCGCATAGAAGAGGCCAAGTCCGACAATCACACAGATTCCCTGGATGATCCAGAAGCGGACCACCACCAGGACTTCGGACCAGCCCTTGAGTTCGAAGTGGTGCTGGAGTGGCGCCATCCGGAAGACGCGCTTGCCGGTGAGCCGGAAGGAGCCGACCTGGATGACGACCGACATGGTGATGAGGACGAACAGGCCACCCATGATGGCCACCAGCAGCTCCGTGCGGGAGAGGATGGCCAGGCCCGTCAGGACACCACCGAGGGCGAGCGAACCGGTGTCGCCCATGAAGATCTTCGCCGGCGAAGTGTTCCACCACAGGAAGCCCAGGCAGGCACCCATCAGGGCGGAGGCGACCACGGCGAGGTCCAGCGGGTCGCGCACCTCGTAGCAGGCGGCCGGGTTGGTCAGGGTGCCCGCGTTGGCGCAGGACTCCTGGAACTGCCAGACACCGATGAACGTGTAGGCGCCGAAGACGAGGACGGAGGCGCCGGTGGCGAGGCCGTCCAGACCGTCGGTGAGGTTCACGCCGTTCGACATCGCCAGGATCATGAACAGCGCCCAGACGACGAACAGCACCGGGCCGATGGACCAGCCGAAGTCCGTGATGAACGACAGCTTGGTGGAGGCCGGGGTGTTGCCCCGGGCGTCGGCGAACATCAGCGACAGCACCGCGAAGCCGATGCCGACGATCAGCTGGCCCGCCATCTTGGCCTTGGCCCGCAGACCCAGCGAACGCCGCTTGACGATCTTGATGTAGTCGTCCAGGAAGCCGACCAGACCCATGCCGAACATCAGGCCGAGCACCAGCAGGCCGGAGTAGGTGGGCGGGTAGCCGGTGATGAGCTTGCTCAGGAAGTACGCGGCGATGGTCGCCAGGATGAAGGCGATACCACCCATGGTGGGCGTACCGCGCTTGCTGGCGTGCTCACGCGGGCCGTCGTCACGGATGTACTGGCCGTACCCCTTGCGGGCCAGCAGCTTGATCAGCAGCGGGGTCCCGATCAGGGTCAGGAAGAGGCCGATGACTCCCGAGAACAGGATCTGCTTCATCATCGGGCGGCAACCTCACCCTCGGCACCGGTCTCGACGAGCGCCTGGGCGACGCTTTCGAGCCCCACCGAACGGGACGCCTTCACGAGTACGACGTCCCCTGGGCGCAACTCGCTGCGCAACAGGTCGACCGCCGCCTGTGCGTCGGACACGTGCACCGACTCCTCACCCCACGAACCCTCGTTATATGCGCCCAGTTGCAGCCAGGAGGCCTCAATCCCCCCGACCGCGACGAGCTTGCTGACGTTGAGCCGGACGGCGAGCCGTCCGACGGCGTCGTGCTCGGCGAGCGCCTCGTCCCCCAGCTCGGCCATCTTGCCGAGCACCGCCCACGTGCGGCGCCCCTTGCCCATGGCCGCGAGCGCCCTGAGGGCTGCCCGCATGGACTCGGGGTTGGCGTTGTAGGCGTCGTTGACGATGGTCACGCCGTCCGGGCGCTCGGTGACCTCCATCCGCCAGCGGGAGAGGGAGCCCGCCTCGGAGAGCGCGGTGGCGATCTCTTCCGCGGACAGGCCCAGCTCATGGGCGACGGCGGCCGCGGCGAGCGCGTTCGACACGTGGTGCTCACCGTACAGGCGCATGGTCACATCGCTTGCACCGGAGGGTGTGTGAAGCCTGAAGGCGGGCTGTCCGCTGTCCGTGAGTCGCACGTTCTCGGCGCGTACGTCCGCTTCGGCCGACTCTCCGAAAAGGACCACCTTCGCCTTGGTACGGGAGGCCATGGCACGTACCAACGGGTCGTCGGCGTTGAGGATCGCGGCTCCGTCCTCGGGTAGCGCCTCCACCAGCTCGCCCTTGGCCTGCGCGATCTGCTCACGGCCGCCGAACTCGCCGATGTGGGCGGTGCCGACGTTGAGCACCAGGCCGACCTTCGGCGGAGTGAGGTCGGTGAGGTAGCGGATGTGGCCGATGCCGCGCGCGCCCATCTCCAGGACGAGGAACCTGGTGTCCTCGGTGGCGGACAGGGCGGTCAGCGGCAGCCCGATCTCGTTGTTGAGCGAGCCGGGCGTGAACACGGTCGGCGCCTTGCTCTGGAGCACCTGGGCGATGAGGTCCTTGGTGCTGGTCTTGCCGGCCGAGCCGGTCAGGGCGACGAGGGTCGCGCCGAGCCGTCGTACGACATGGCGGGCCAGGGCGCCGAGGGCGGTCTGGACGTCGTCGACGACGATCGCGGGCACGCCGACGGGGCGCGACGCCAGTACGGCGACCGCGCCCGCCTCCACGACGGCCTGCGCGAAGTCGTGGCCGTCCACGCGCTCGCCGACGAACGCGGCGAACAGGGTGCCGGGCACCACCTCGCGGGAGTCCCGGACGACCGGTCCGGTGACCTGGACGGACGGATCCGGTATGTCGTGGGTCTGCCCGCCGACGACTGCTGCGATCTCGGCGAGGGAGAGGGCGATCACAAGTTCATCCCTGGGTCTTCTGGATAGCTGCGCGAAGCACCTGGCGGTCGTCGAAGGGACGGACCACGCCGGCGATGTCCTGGCCCTGCTCGTGGCCCTTGCCCGCGACCAGCACGGTGTCGCCGGGCTGCGCGCGGCCCACGGCGGCCTCGATCGCGGCGGCCCGGTCCTCGAACAGGAGCACGTCGCCGCGCTCGTGCGCGGGCACGGAGGCCGCGCCTTGGAGCATGGTCGCGAGGATCGCGAGCGGGTCCTCGGAGCGGGGGTTGTCGGAGGTCAGTACGGCCGTGTCGGCGAGCCGGGCCGCGGCGGCGCCCATCGGGGCGCGCTTGGTCTGGTCGCGGTCGCCGCCGCAGCCGAGAACGACGTGCAGCCGGCCCTTGGTGACCTTGCGCAGCGCCTTGAGCACCGACTCGACGGCGTCGGTCTTGTGCGCGTAGTCGACGACCGCGAGGTAGGGCTGCCCCGCGTCCACCCGCTCCAGGCGGCCGGGGACGCCCGGTACGGCGGCGACGCCGTCGGCGGCGACCTGCGGGTCGAGGCCGGCCACGGCGAGGGCAACGATGGCAGCGAGGGTGTTCGCCACGTTGAAGGGGCCCGGCAGCGGCGACTTGGCGTGGACGCGCTCGCCCTGGGGGCCGACGACGGTGAACGTCGAGTCCATGGGGCCGACCTGGACGTCCTGGGCGCGCCAGTCGGCGTCGGGGTGGCCCTCGGCGGAGAAGGTGACGACCGGGACGGTCGCCTCGTCGGCGAGTCGGCGGCCGTACTCGTCGTCCGCGTTGATCACACCGAGTTTGCTGCGTTTCGGCGTGAACAGCTGCGCTTTGGCCCGGAAGTAGTCCTCCATGTCGGAGTGGAACTCCATGTGTTCCGGGCTGAGGTTGTTGAACACGGCGATGTCGAAGACGCAGCCGTCGACCCGGCCGAGGACCAGGGCGTGGCTGGAGACCTCCATGGCGACCGCCTCGACGCCGCGTTCGCGCATGACGGCGAACAGGGCCTGCAGGTCGGTGGCTTCGGGGGTGGTGCGCTCGGACTTGATGCGCTCCTCGCCGATGCGCATCTCGACGGTGCCGATGAGTCCGGTGTCGCGGGTGGTCTTCAGACCGCCCTCGACCAGGTAGGCGGTGGTGGTCTTGCCGGAGGTGCCGGTGATGCCGATCTGGAGCAGGTCGCGACCGGGGTGGCCGTAGATCGTCGCCGCGAGTTCGCCCATCCGCCCGCGCGGATCGTCCACGACCAGGACCGGCAGTCCGGTCGCCGCCGCGCGCTCGGCGCCCGTCGGGTCGGTCAGCACGGCGACCGCGCCGAGGCCGGCGGCCTGGGTCACGAAGTCGGCGCCGTGCAGGCGGGCGCCCGGAAGGGCGGCGTACACGTCGCCGGGGCGGACGGCGCGCGAGTCATGGGTGATCCCCGTGACCTCGGCTGCGCTGTCCGGAGCGACGGCACCCAGCTGATCGGCCAGTTCCGCGAGGGGTGTGGCGGAGACCTGAACCGGTCGCGGCGGTCCCGGATATGTCACGGAAGCGCCCTTCTGGGTGATTTGGGACTGATCAGCGTGTGGCACGGCGGTGAGCGTACCGGGCGCACCCGCTCCGGAGCGAAGTGAGGGCTCTGCGGCGCCTTGGTTCCCGGAATCGGGGGTGATCGTTCTCACGGGCTCGTTCCTGGTGGTGTTCCGGTGGTGCGGGGTGGGGCTGATCAGGGCTTGTAGTCGACGGGCAGGTTCGCCGGCTTCGCCCCGGTCGGCGGGACCTGGAGGGTCTTCAGGGCGAACTCCATCACCTGCTTGTAGATGGGTCCGCAGATCTGGCCGCCGAAGTAGTTGCCGGACGTGGCGTTCTGGATCGCGCAGTAGACGGTGATGCGCGGGTTGTCCGCGGGTGCGAATCCGGCGAACGACGAGGTGTAGCCGCGGTAACGGCCGGTGGCCGGATCCACGCGGTTGGCCGTACCCGTCTTGCCCGCGACCCGGTAGCCGGGAATGCGGGCCTTGGCACCGGTGCCGTGCTCGTCGTCCACCACGGACTCCAGCATCTGGGCGAGCGTCCTGGCCGTCTTCTCGCTGACCACTCGCGTTTTCCTGGGCTGCGCGGCGGGGGTGAAGCGGCCGTCGGCGCCCTCGGTGCCGCGCACCAGGGTCGGCTCGACACGGACACCGCCGTTGGCGATCGTCGAGTACACGGAGGCGGCCTGCATGGCGCTCAGGGAGAAGCCCTGGCCGAAAGGAATCGTGTACTGCTGCGACGTCGACCACTTGCCGGCGGGCGCGAGGATGCCCCTGGTCTCGCCGGGGAAGCCGAGCCCGGTGGGACCGCCGATGCCGAACTTGCGCAGGTACGAGTAGAGGACCTTGTTGGCCTCCGGCTGGGTCTTGCCGAGCTGGCCGGTGGCGAGGATGGTGCCGATGTTGCTGGACCTGGCGAGCACGCCGTTGAGCGTGAGGTACCAGGTGACGTGGTCGATGTCGTCCTGGAAGAGGCGGTCGCCGCGGTGCAGCCGGTTCGGTACGACGACATGGGTGAGCGGGGTGGCCGCGTTCTGCTCCAGCACCGCCGCCATCGACATCACCTTGGCGGTGGAGCCGGGCTCGTAGGCGTCCTGGACGGCCGCGTTGCCCATGGCCGCCCCGTCGGCCTTCGACAGGTCGTTCGGGTCGAAGCCGGGCGAGTTGGCCATGGCCAGGATCTGGCCGGTGCGGGTGTCCTGGACGATGACGTAGCCGCGGTCCGCCTTGGACTTCTTGACCTGCTCGGTGATGGCGTTCTGGGCGGCCCACTGGATGTCGCGGTCGATGGTGAGCTCGACGTCGCTGCCGGGCACGGCGGGCGTCTCCGTCGAGCCCGCGGTGGGCACCTCGCGGCCGCCGGACTGGGCGTAGCGGATCTTGCCGGCCTTGCCGGACAGCTGCTTGTTCAGCTCCTGCTCGATGCCGCCGCCGCCCTGGCCCTCGGCGTTGACCCAGCCCAGTATCCCGGCGGCGAGCTCGCCGTTGGGGTACACGCGCTGGCTGCTGGGATCGGCGAAGACGCCGGCGAGCACGTTGGCCGAGTTGTTGTCGGTCCTGGCCTTCTGGGCGAGCGCGCTCTTCAGGTCCTTGATCTGCTTCCAGACCTGCGGTGTCTGCCGGGTGGCGAGCCGGGTGTAGCGCGACAGCTTGTTCGCGGGCCTGAGCTTCTTGACGATCGTGGCCTGGTCCTGGCCGAGGATCGGCGCGAGCAGCGCGGCGGCCTGTTCGGGCCCGTCGTCGATCTTGAGCTGCTTGACCGTGAACATCGTCGGGTCGGCCGTGATGTCGTACGCGTCCTCGCTGATGGCGAGGGCCACGCCGTTGCGGTCGGTGATCTGGCCGCGCTCGGCGGCCAGGGTGTGCACGACGTACCGGTTCAGTTCGGCCTTGGCGGCGTACGCGCTGGCGTCGACGGCCTGGACCTGGAGCAGCCGTACGACAAAGGCGAGCAGCACCAGGGTGAGCGCGAGGCCGACCATGCGCAGCCGGGGGCGGGGGCTGCCGAGCCGGAGGGCGGGCGGGGGCATGGGCCGGGCCCCGCTCGGCCGGCGGGCCGGTCGGGCACCGGGCCCGGGCTGCCGCCGTACGGCGCCCCGCGGCCGGGGCGGCTTCGCGGGGCCGGGCACGCGGCGCCGCGACGGTTCCCTGTCGGACATTCCGTCACCTGCCGGGGGTCGGGGTGGGCGCGGACTGGAAGGTGGCGGGCGGCGGTGGCACCGCCCCGTCCGGGGCGGCCGCCGGGGCCGAGGGGGCCGGGGTCACGGGTGGCTGCGTCGGCGCGACCGGGGAGAACGACGGGGTCGCGGCGGTCGAGGGCGACGCGGAGACACCGGGGGCCGTGAGGATGGCCTCCGGGGCGACCGGCTGGGCGAAGGAGGCGGGCTCGGGGCTGGCCGCGTTCGGTACACCCTTGACCTTGCCGTCGGAGCCGAGGAAGGCCGGGTCGCCGCCGGGGACCATGCCGAGTTGGCGGGCGCGGCGCTGGAGGGCGTCGGGGGACGAGTAGGCGTCGATGTCCCGCTGCAGGGCCTGTTCCTCGTCGGTGAGGCCCTTCGTCTGCTTCTGCAGGTCGTCGAGTTTGAACGAGCCTTCGCTGAGGGCGGAGTTGAGCACCAGCAGCCCGATGAGGCCGCCGCCCAGCAGCAGGACGACGAGGAGGACGAACGGGGTGCGGGCCGCGCGGGCGCGGCCGGCCGGGAAGAGCCGGGCGAGCCGGGCGGCCCTCCCCCTCAGTTCGGGTTTCCTACTCACTGGGCCTCCGGTGGCTCCGGCGCGCCGACGGGTGAGTTCGGAAACCCAACCGACCCGATTCGCTCACTCGGCGTCCTCCCTGATGCGCTCGGCGCCCCGCAGCCGGGCCGGGGCGGCCCTGCGGTTCTCGGCGACCTCTTCCTCGGTGGGAAGTTCGGCACCACGCGTGAGCAGCTTGAGCCGCGGCTGGTAGCGCTCGGGCACGACCGGCAGCCCGGGCGGCGCGGTGGACGCGGCGCCGGCCGCGAACACCTGCTTCACCAGCCGGTCCTCGAGCGAGTGGTACGACAGCACGGCGATGCGTCCGCCGACGTCGAGGGCCTTCACCGCGCCCGGGATGGCCCGCTCCAGGACGGACAGCTCGCCGTTGACCTCGATGCGCAGCGCCTGGAAGGTGCGCTTGGCCGGGTTGCCTCCGGTGCGCTTGGCGGCCTGCGGCAGCGCGTCCCGGATCAGCTCGACGAGCCGCGCGCTGTTGCTGAACGGCTCCTTCTCGCGTTCGCGGACGATCGCCGAGACGATCCGCTTGGCCTGCTTCTCCTCGCCGTACGCGCGCAGGATCCGCACCAGCTCGCCCGCCGGATAGGTGTTGAGGACCTCGGCGGCGCTGATGCCGGTCGTCTGGTCCATACGCATGTCGAGGGGGGCGTCCTGGGCGTAGGCGAAGCCGCGGTCGGCCTCGTCCAGTTGCATGGAGGAGACGCCGAGGTCGAACAGGACGCCCTGCACGCGCGGGATGCGCAGCCGGTCCAGTACGTCGGGCAGCTCGTCGTAGACGGCGTGCACCAGGGTGGCCCGCTCGCCGAAGGGCGCGAGCCGCTCGCCGGACAGGCGCAGCGCCTCCTTGTCCCGGTCGAGGGCGACGAGCCGCACCTCGGGGAACTGCGTCAGCAGGGCCTCGCTGTGGCCGCCGAGGCCGAGGGTGCAGTCGACGACCACCGCTCCCGGCCGCTCCAGGGCGGGCGCCAGCAGATCCAGGCACCGCTGGAGCATCACCGGGACGTGTCGACTCTGGCTCAAGGGGGCCTCTCAGTTCCGGCGGGCCGTACGCACCGCCGGGTCCCCGCCCGCTCTGTGAAGGGGAGGCCTGCCGGCGCCGGAAGCGTCAGCCGACCGGGAGCGGGAGGAGGCCGAGCCGTACGTACGCGCCGCGCACGTGGGGAGACGGTCCGGGTGTGGGCCGGGGTCTCCGGGGGTTTCACCAGCAGGGAGAGCCGCCCCTCCCGCTTCGCGTCACTTTAGTCCACCGTGTCTCGCGGTCAATCAACCGGCCTGCGCGTCGCGTACCGCGCCTCGGACGGAGTGGCAATTCGAAAAGATTCACCCATCCGGCCCACGTTTGCCCTCCGTGTGGGTTAGCTCACAACAAGCCACGATGACGTTCTTTGTCCGCTCTCACAGCAGGCCGGGACCGGGGGTGACCAGTAACGTCATGAGTATGACGACTTCCGCAGCAGTTCCCACTGGATCCGAAGGCGCCATAACGAGCGGCACCGTGACGGACCGCCTCGTGGAGGCCAACGAGCACTACGCCGAGGCCTTCACCGACCCCGGAATGGACGCCCGTCCGGTCCTGCACGTGGCCGTGGTGGCCTGCATGGACGCCCGCCTCGACCTGCACGCCGCGCTCGGCCTGCAGCTCGGCGACTGCCACACGATCCGCAACGCGGGCGGCGTGGTCACCGACGACGTGATCCGCTCCCTGACCATCAGCCAGCGCAAGCTCGGCACCCGCAGCATCGTCCTGATCCACCACACCGGCTGCGGTCTGGAGTCCCTCACCGAGGACTTCCGCACCGAGCTGGAGATGGAGGTCGGCCAGCGTCCGGCGTGGGCGGTGGAGTCGTTCCGGGACGTCGACCAGGACGTGCGCCAGTCGATGCAGCGGGTGCGCACCTCGCCGTTCCTGCTGCACGCCGACGACGTGCGCGGCTTCGTCTTCGACGTGCGCACCGGCCTGCTGCGCGAGGTCGACCCGGCCTGACCGGGGCCGCCGGCCCAACCCGAACACCCCCGCGCTGCGAAAGCATTCCGCCGCACGGCATCGAAAACGGTGGTCGAAAAGGCCGTAAGACCGACATCGTGAGGGCAGTTGTCCACAGGCGAGTGACACGAATCGGTAACGGCAGCAAGAATGCGGGGTGTGGGCGTCGCGTGGAACCTTTTCCGCGCGGTGTCCGTGTTTTCGGGGTGGGCCGGTTTCGCATCGCAGAGCGTCGGCCCGAGTAAGAACGGGCCGAGGAGGGCCGGGTGACGACCTATGACGATCGAGCGAGCCTCACTGATCTGACCGCCACTGTGGAGCGTGTCCGCAGTTCGGTGGAGGGTGTGATCGAGGGCAAGCCCGAGGTCGTACGGCTTTCGCTGACCGTACTGCTCGCCGAGGGACACCTGTTGATCGAGGACGTCCCCGGAGTGGGCAAGACCATGCTCGCCAAGGCACTGGCGCGGTCCATCGACTGCTCGGTGCGGCGTATCCAGTTCACGCCCGACCTGCTGCCCTCGGACATCACCGGTGTGTCCATCTGGGACCAGCAGCGTCGGGACTTCGAGTTCAAGCCGGGCGCCATCTTCGCGCAGATCGTGATCGGCGACGAGATCAACCGCGCCTCGCCCAAGACCCAGTCCGCGCTGCTGGAGTCGATGGAGGAGCGCCAGGTCACCATCGACGGGCAGAGCTACGAACTGCCCAGCCCCTTCATGGTGGTGGCCACGCAGAACCCGGTGGAGATGGAGGGCACCTATCCGCTGCCCGAGGCGCAGCGCGACCGCTTCATGGCCCGGGTATCCGTCGGCTACCCGAGTGTCGAGGCCGAGCTGCAGATGCTGGACGTGCACGGCGGGGTCTCCCCGCTGGAGGACCTCCAGCCGGTGGCGCACGCGCACGAGATCGTGAAGCTGATCGAGGCGGTGCGCGGGGTGCACGTCTCCGAGGCGGTGCGGCGGTACGCGGTGGAACTGGTCGCGGCCACCCGCACGCACCCCGACCTCAGACTCGGCGCCTCCCCGCGCGCGACGCTGCATCTGCTGCGCGCGGCGAAGGCGTCCGCCGCCCTCAGCGGCCGGGAGTACGCGCTGCCGGACGACGTCCAGGCGCTCGCCGTCGCCGTTCTCGCCCACCGGCTGCTGCCCACCGCCCAGGCCCAGCTCAACCGCCGTACGGCCGAGCAGGTGGTGCTGGAGATCCTGCAGCACACCCCGGTGCCCGCGGCGCCGCAGCAGCAGAGCGGTTTCGGCGGTCTCGGCCGGGGTGTCCCGGCCTATCCGCAGCAGCCCCCGCGGAGTCTGTGATGAGCACCGGGGGGACGGGGCAGGCGGAGCCCGACCGCGGGGAGGCGGGCGGGGTCCGTACGGCCCTGGCGGGGCTCACCACCCGCGGGCGTTCCTTCCTGGCCGCCGGGATCGCGGCCGCGATCTGCGCGTATGTGCTGGGCCAGATGGATCTGCTGCGGGTCGGCCTGCTGTTGGCCGTGCTGCCCCTGCTCTGCGCGACCGTGCTCTACCGCACGCGCTACCGGGTGGCCGGCAGCCGCCGGCTCTCCCCCGCGCGCGTGCCCGCGGGCAGCGAGGCCCGGGTGCACCTGCGGGTGGACAACGTCTCCCGGCTGTCCACGGGCCTGCTGATGCTCCAGGACCGGGTGCCCTACGTGCTCGGGCCCCGGCCGCGCTTCGTGCTGGACCGGGTGGAGCCGGGCGGCCGCCGCGAGGTGTCCTACCGGGTCCGCTCGGACCTGCGCGGCCGCTATCCGCTGGGTCCGCTGCAGCTGCGGCTGACCGACCCGTTCGGGATGTGCGAACTCACCCGCGCCTTCTCGACGTTCGACACGCTGACCGTCATACCGCGCGTGGAGCCGCTGGCTCCGGTCCGGTTCAGCGGTGAGGCCAAAGGGTACGGCGACGGGCGGCAGCGCTCGCTGGCCCTCGCGGGCGAGGACGACGTGATCCCGCGCGGGTACCGCTACGGCGACGACCTGCGCCGGGTGCACTGGCGCTCCACCGCGCGCTACGGCGAGCTGATGGTGCGCCGCGAGGAGCAGCCGCGCCGCTCGCGTTGCACGGTCCTGCTGGACACCCGGGGCATCGGCTACGAGGGCGCGGGCCCCGACTCGGCCTTCGAGTGGGCCGTCTCGGGCACCGCGTCGGTCCTGGTGCACATGCTCGAACGGGGCTTCACGGTGCGCCTGCTCACGGAGAACGGCAGCTCGGTGCCCGGCGAGGGCGCCGACGGGTTCGCGGGTGCCGGCCAGGACTCCGCGGACGCGGCCGGGCTGATGATGGACACCCTCGCGGTGATCGACCACTCCGACGGCACGGACCTGTCCCGGGCGTACGACATGCTCCGCGGTGGGAACGAGGGGCTGCTGATCGCCTTCCTCGGCGATCTCGACGAGGAGCAGGCCGCGGTGGTCGCGAAGATGCGCCAACGCAGCGGCGGTGCGATCGCGTTCGTGCTGGACCCGGACACCTGGGTGCGGGAGGCCACGGACGTACCGGGCCCGGGCGGCCGGCCCGCCGAGCGGCTGCGCATGCTGCGCGAGGCGGGCTGGACGGCGCTGGGCGTGCCCCGCGGCGCCTCGCTGAACGATCTGTGGCGGCAGGCGGACCGGGAACGCTCGGGTCTGACCGCGGTGAGCGGGGAGGCACTGTGATGAGCGGGCGGGCACGACTTGCCCTCTGT
Organism: Streptomyces sp. NPDC085866; assembly: GCF_044541035.1. Taxonomy (NCBI): domain Bacteria; kingdom Bacillati; phylum Actinomycetota; class Actinomycetes; order Kitasatosporales; family Streptomycetaceae; genus Streptomyces; species Streptomyces sp. NPDC085866. The sequence goes on along the minus strand of NZ_JBITSQ010000008.1, from coordinate 64,170 downwards.
GCCGCCGCGGCGACGCTGATGGCCGCGTGCGCACTGCTGCCCCTGGTCGACCAGCCCACGTGGCTGTTCCAGACCGTGCTGCTGGTCGCGGTGCAGACCGCAGTGGGCGCGGCGGCCCGACGGGTGCCGCTGGCGCGCCCACTGACCGTGGCGGCGCAGGTCCTGGTCACGCTGATGCTGCTGACCCTGGTCTTCGCCCGGCAGCAGGCGCTCGTCGGGCTGGTCCCCGGTCCGGAGGCCTTCCGGCACTTCGGAGACCTGCTCCAGCAGGGCTCCGACGACGTCAGCCAGTACGCGATACCGGCACCGCTGACCGACGGCATCAGGCTGATGCTGATCGGCGGTGTCCTGGTGATCGGCCTGCTGGTGGACACCCTCGCGGTGACCTTCCGCAGCGCGGCCCCGGCCGGACTGCCGCTGCTCGCGCTGTACTCGGTGGCCGCGGGACTGTCCGGCGGCGGCACCGACTGGCTGTGGTTCCTGGTCGCGGCGGCCGGCTATCTGATGCTGCTGCTCGCCGAGGGCCGGGAGCGGCTGGCCCAGTGGGGCCGGGTCTTCGGCGGCGCGGCCCGCGCCCCGGGCGACCCGGAGGCCGGCGCGGTGGCCCCGGTGCGCACCGGACGCCGGATCGGCGCGGTCGCCCTCGGTGTCGCCCTGGCGGTGCCGCTGACCCTGCCCGCGATGCAGGGCGGCCTGCTGGACGGCGCCGGAGCGGGCGTCGGCGCGGGCAACGGAAACGGCGGCACGATCTCCGCGGTCAACCCCCTGGTGTCGCTGCGCGACAGCCTGAACGTGGAGAACGACCGCCAGGTGCTGTCCCTGAAGACCAGTGCCGGCGACCTCTCGGACATGTACCTGCGGATCGTGTCGCTGGACGACTTCGACGGCACCACCTGGAAGCCGTCCCAGCGGCACATCGTCGCCGTGCCCGACGCCTTCCCCACGCCCGTCGGCCTGGGCACGGGCGTCAAGCGCACCACTGTGAAGACGACGATCACGGCGGCGGACTGGTACGCGCAGGACTGGCTGCCGATGCCGTACCCGCCGAGCGGTGTGCGGGTCAGCGGCAACTGGCGGTACGAGCCCGTCGGCATGACGCTCGTCGGTGACCACGGGCAGAACACGCGCGGCGAGACGTACCAGGTGAACAGCCTGGACGTGCAGCCGACCGCCGAGCAGCTGGCCGCGGCTCCGCAGCCGCCGGCGGCGCTGCGGCGCGAGTACACCAAGGTGCCGTCCAGGCTGCCGAAGGTGGTGGCCACGACCGCCAAGGAGATCACCGCGGGCTCGGCGAGCCATTACGAGGAGGCGGTCAAGCTCCAGGACTACTTCGCGGTGTCCGGCGGCTTCCAGTACGACACCCAGGTGGAGGTCGGCCGCGGTCCCGACGCGATCGCGGCCTTCCTGAAGAAGAAGCAGGGCTTCTGCGTCCACTTCTCCTTCACGATGGCGGCGATGGCCCGCACGCTCGGCATCCCCGCCCGGGTCGCGGTGGGCTTCGCGCCCGGCACCCCGCAGGCGGACGGCACGGTCTCGGTGAGCCTGAAGGACGCGCACGCCTGGCCCGAGCTGTACTTCGAGGGCGTGGGCTGGACCCGTTTCGAGCCGACCCCGACCCGGGGCACCGTGCCCTCGTACACCCAGTCGAACAAGCCCGGCACTTCCGAGCCGGACGAGGCCCTGCCGTCCCACGGGGCGTCGGCGGCGCCCTCGGTGTCGGCCTCGCCGAGCGAGGGCTGCACGGCCCAGTTGCGCAAGCTGGAGGCGTGCGACAGCCCGTCCGCGGCGGTGGCCGTGCACAGTGGTGGCGGAGGTTCGTGGCACTGGCTGTGGTACGCGCTGATCGGGCTCGGCGGCCTGGCGGTGCTGGCGATCCCGCTGGCGCCGATGCTGTGGCGGGCGCGGGTGCGGTCCGTACGGCTCGGCGCGCACGCGCGGACCGAGGAGGGTGCGGCGGCACACACGCTGGCGGTCTGGCAGGAGCTGATCGACAGCGCCTGGGACGTGGGCATCCTGCCGGACGAGTCGCAGACCCCGCGCAAGGCCGCGGCCAGGATCGTGCGGCTGGGCGAGCTCGACCCGGCGGCCGGGGCCGCCGTGCACCGGGTGGCGGACGCGCTGGAGCAGGTGCTGTACGCACCCCGGCCGCGCCCGGTGGCGAGCCTGGCCGAGGACGTGCGCCGGGTGATCGCCGGCCTGAACGGCGGCGTGAGCGGGCGGACGCGGCTGCGGGCACGGTTCGCGCCGCGGTCGGCGGCGCGGGTGCTGTGGGCGGTGTCGACCCGGTGGGCGGCGCTCAGGGCGCGTGCGGTGGCGGCCCGGCCGACGCTGCGCAGGCCTTCGGGGCAGCAGGGCTGAGACCGGAGAACGCGTGAGGGGTGACCACCGGCTGGTGGTCACCCCTCACGGATGTCTGCTGTGGTGTGCGCGAACCTGTGGTGGGCGCGAACCGGCGAGCGGCTAGTGGCCCTGCTGCTCGTCCCGTCGGCGCTGCCAGCGCTGCTCGATCCGGTCCATCATGGAACGCTTCTGTCGTACCTGGCGGCGCGGGGCGGCCGCGGGTTGCTCACCCGGCTTGGGTGCCTTCCGCCAGCCTGTGACGGCGAGTACGGCACAGCCCAGCATGACGAGGAAGCCCACCACGCTGACCCAGATCTGCTGTGCGACCATTCCGGCCATGAGGAGCGCGATACCCACGAGGAAGCCTGCGACCGCCTGGTAGACCCGCCGCCGGGTGTACGTCCGCAGCCCACTTCCCTCAAGCGCCGACGCGAACTTGGGATCTTCGGCGTACAGCGCTCGCTCCATCTGCTCGAGCATGCGCTGCTCGTGCTCCGAGAGCGGCACGGAGTCCTCCTCATCGTGCAGTCGCCGGGGCGACCCGGGGGGTCCCTTCAGGATAGGCAGGGAATCGCCCCCGTGAAACCCGCCCCTCTACGCCAATAGGCCAACCGGAATCCGCCATGGCCGTCCCGGCTCGCTGAGGCTTCCATTCCCCGGCGGCCGAACCGTCATGCCGAACGGTATACCTCGATCATACGGCGCAAACCGCTCGATCGGGGGGCCTGTGGCGTACTCCATCTGCTGCCAAGTCCCTGATCAGCGCCGGGTCCCGGAAGGCCGCTCAGGCCTCCGCGGCCCCCCGCGTCTCACCGAGCACATGGAGCTGGGTGGCGACGGAGTGGAACGCGGGCAACTCGGCCGCCGCGGCCTCCAGCTCGAGCAGGGCGTCGAGGGCGCCGGGCTCGGTGTCCACGAGGACACCGGGCACCAGGTCGGCGAAGACCCGCACGCCGTGCACCGCACCGACCCTCAGGCCCGCGCCCTCGACCAGCGCGGTGAGCTGCTCCGCGGTGAAGCGCCGCGGCATCGGGTCGCCGGCACCCCAGCGGCCCTCCGGGTTCTCCAGGGCCTGCTTGGCCTCCTTGAAGTGACCGGCGAGGGCCCGGGCGAGGACGGCACCGCCGAGACCGGCGGCGAGCACGCTGAGGACGCCCTCGGGGCGCAGCGCGGCGACCGCGTTGCGCAGGCCCTCGCCGGGGTCGTCGACGTACTCCAGGACGCCGTGGCACAGGACGGCGTCGTAGCCGCCGCGCTCGACCACCTCGAACAGGCCGAGGGCATCGCCCTGGACGCCCTTGACCCGGTCGGCGACACCGGCCTCGGCGGCGCGGCGCTCCAGCGCGAACAGCGCGTTCGGGCTGGGGTCGACGACGGTGACCCGGTGACCGAGGCGGGCGAGGGGCACGGCGAAGTTGCCGCTGCCGCCTCCGGTGTCGAGCACGTCCAGCGAGTCCCGCCCCGTGGCCTTGACCCGGCGGTCGAGGGCGTCCTGGAGGACCTCCCAGACCACGGCGGTACGGAGAGAGGCGCGGGGTCGGGAGGAGCCGGAGCGCAGCGACGTCGCATGAGTGTGGTGGGGGGAGACGGGCGGGCGCATCGGGTCCGACACGGCAGTTGACTCCTCGGCAGGGCGGACGGCTTCAGGCGAACTCCACCCTATTGCCTCCGGCGCCGTACCTGGTCACCGCAGAGGTGCACTGCCGTGTCCGTCCCACCCGGTGGACCGTCGCCCGGTCAGCCCGCGTCCGGGAGACCCCCGTGCGGGCCCGGGCCGCCGCGCTCGCCGGTGTCCTGCCGGGGCTGGGGCAGGACGGGCTGCAGCACCAGCATCCGCTCGACGATGCGGAGGAACATCGCCACGTCGCGTATCAGGTCGTCGGCGTCCCGCTGTCCGGCCGCTCCCTGGATGCCCGCCTCGGCGCGGGCCCGGCGGGCGGCGCCGGAGGCGAAGAGCGCGCTCCACTCGGTCAGTTCGGGAACGACCTCGGGGAGCACCTCCCAGGCGCTGCGGATGCGGGCCCGGCGACGCGGGGAGGTCTCGGGGCGGGCCCGGGCGGCGAGCACGGCGGCGGCGGTGCGCAGCGCGGCGAGATGGGCCGTCGCATAGCGCTCGTTGGGGGTTTCCAGGACGGCGGCTTCTTCGAGGCCGGCCCGGGCCAGCGTCAGCAGGTCGAGGGCGGCGGGCGGGGCCGTGGCCCGGCGGAGCACGGGGTGCACATCGCTCGCCGGGCCGGTCAGTGAGGGGGCAGGGCCGGTGGCGCGGCGCCGGTGGGCGGCGGCTGCGGACGAGTTGGCCATGACGAACCTCCTGTCGTCTGGGTGACGGCACAGGTGCCGTATGTGCCCATCGTGAGGTATGGCACTGACAATCCGTTCTGACCTGGGCTTTTGCTTCGATCGCAGGTTCGGGCGTATTTTTGCACTGACCAGTCAGTTCAAAAGATTCCAAGCAGGCAGGGGGGCTTGTGGACGGCATGGACGTCACAGCCGAGGGCCTAGGGCTCAAGGGGCCACGGGGGTGGGCCTTCCGGGACATCACCTTCGACGCGAAGCCCGGTTCGCTGATCGCGATCGAGGGACCGTCCGGCTCCGGCCGTACGTGCCTGCTGCTCGCGCTCACGGGACGGATGAAGGCCACCGCCGGCACGGCCACCGTGGGCGGATCCGCAATCCCGCGGCACATGGCGGCCGTGCGCCGTGTCGCCGCCGTGGCCAACGTGGCCGGTGTCACCGACCTGGAACCGGCCCTGACCGTCGGGGAGCACCTGCGGGAACGGGCCCTGCTGCAGCGCAGGTTCGGCGACTCGCCGCGCCTGCTGCTGCGCCGCCGGGCGGACCGGGCCCGCGAGTCACAGCAGCGCGTCGACGCGGCGCTGGCCGCCGCCGGACTCGACCTCGACGCGCTCCCCAAGGGCCCCCGCACGGCCGTACGCGATCTGGAGCGGCTGGAGGAACTGCGCCTGTCCATCGCGCTGGCCCTGCTCGGCCGGCCCGGACTGCTCGGTGTGGACGACGTCGAGACGAAGCTCTCGGACGCCGAGCGCGCCGAGGTCTGGGACCTGCTGCGGTCCCTGGCGCGCGCGGGCACGACGGTCGTGGCGGTGTGCCGTACCGCCCCCGAGGACTGCGTCGTCGTCCCCACCCTCCGCAGCGAGGACGAGAGCGACCTGCGCAGCGAGGACGAGAGCGACCGAAGCGAAGCGAAGAGCGACGACGACAGCGAGAAGAGCGACACGAAGGAGGAGGCCGATGCGCTCGCCCAGGCTGGCCGCGCTTGAGTTGAGGCGCTTCGGGCGCGGGAAGCTGCCGCGCGCCGCGCTGGTCGCGCTGCTCGTGCTGCCCCTGCTCTACGGCGCCCTGTACCTGTGGTCGTTCTGGGACCCGTACGGCCGTCTGGACCGCATCCCGGTGGCCCTGGTGAACGACGACAAGGGCGCCACCGCGGGCGGGAAGAAGATCACGGCCGGCGACGACATCGTGGCCGGGCTGCGCGACAGCAAGACCTTCGCGTGGCACGAGGTGAGCGACGCCGAGGCCCGCAAGGGCGTCGAGGACGGCACCTACTACCTGTCGCTGACGATGCCGGCCGACTTCAGCGACCGGATCGCCTCCAGCTCGGGCGACTCCCCGGAGACGGGCGCGCTGCGGGTGCGCACGAACGACGCGAACAACTACATCGTCGGCCAGATCTCCCGGACGGTCTTCAACGAGGTCCGCACGGCCGCTTCCACCAAGGCGTCCCGGACCTTCCTGGACAAGATCTTCATCTCCTTCTCCGGCATCCACGACAAGACCGTGACGGCGGCCGAGGGCGCCGACCGGCTCAAGGGCGGCCTCGGGAAGGCGGAAAAGGGCTCCAAGGACCTCGCTGACGGCCTGACGGACGCCAAGAGCGGCAGCGGCAAGCTCTCCAAGGGCCTGACGAAGCTCACCCAGGGTGCGAGCGACCTGGAGAACGGCTCGCAGCGGGTCGCGGACGGCACGCAGACCCTCGCCGACAACGTCAACGGCGTCTACCGCAAGGCCGGCCCGTTCCTGAAGGACAACGAGAAGACCATCGGGGACACCGCTCAGCTGGTCGCCGACTCGGCCGAGGCGGTCCGCCACAACCTCGACGACCTGGTGAAGCTCGCGCCGGGCGCCGCACGGACGGCCCACGCGTCCGCGGCCGTCCTGGACGAGGTCTACCAGGCGCGCTGCGCGAGCGCGGCGATCCCCGACCCCGTCTGCCCCGACCTGAAGAAGGCCAGGCAGGCGGCCGCCGACGTGGCCACCGTCGCCGACGACCTCAACACCCTGATCGCCGACCAGAACGGCGACCTGAAGACGCTGCGGACCAACCTCACCAAGCTGCAAACGCAGGCCCAGGCCCTGGCCGAGCGCGCGCCGCACCTCTACGAGGACGTGAACGACGCCGTCACGAAGATCAACAAGCTGAACGACGGCGCGGCCGAGGTCGCCGCGGGCGCCAAGAAGCTCCATGCCGGACTGGGCACCGCCGGCACCGGCGCGGCGAAGCTCGACCAGGGCATCGGGACGGCCGAGTCGGGAGCCCAGACCCTGAGCGGCGGCATGTACAAGCTGGTCGACGGCTCCGGAAAGCTCGCCGGCGGTCTGCACGACGGCGCGAAGAAGATCCCCGACTACGACAAGCAGGACCGCGACCAGCACACCGGCGTGATGGCCGACCCGGTCCAGCTCGCCACCCACGACCTGCACAAGGCGCCCAACTACGGCACCGGCTTCGCCCCCTACTTCATCCCGCTGTCCCTGTGGGTGGGCGCGATGGTGGCGTACATGCTGATCCCGCCGCTCAACCGGCGTGCCCTGGCGGCAGGTTCGCCGGGCTGGCGGATCGCGCTGGCCGGCTGGCTGCCGGTGGCCGCGGTGGGCGTGCTGCAGACGGTGGCCCTGATGTCCGTGCTGCACTGGGCGATCGGCCTGCAGATGGCGCGGGCGGCCGGCACGGTCGGCTTCCTGTTCCTGGTGGCGGCGTGCTTCGCCGCGATCGTGCAGTGGCTCAATGCCCGCTTCGGCGCGGCCGGCCGGATCCTCGTGCTGGCCCTGCTGATGCTCCAGCTGACCTCGGCGGGAGGCACCTACCCGGTGCAGACCAGCCCGGGCTTCTTCAACGCCCTCCACCCGTTCCTGCCGATGAGCTACATCGTGGCGGCCCTGCGCCGGCTGATCACGGGCGGCGGGCTCGGCCCGGTGTGGCTGGCGTGCGCGGTGCTGGCGGCGTTCACCGCGGGCGCCCTGGCCCTGACCGCGCTCGCGGCCCGGCGCCGCCAGGTGTGGACGCTGGACCGGCTGCACCCGGAGCTGAGCCTGTGATCCCCAAGACACCCCTGCACGCGCGCGTACCTGTGACAATCAGGGCCATGGAAAGCACCAGCGCCACGTCCGGCGGCAGCACGCGCCGCGAGGCAACCCGGCAGAAGCTCTACGAGGCGGCCGTCACACTCATCGCCGAGCAGGGCTTCTCCGCCACCACTGTGGACGAGATCGCGGAGCGGGCCGGAGTCGCGAAGGGCACGGTCTACTACAACTTCGCGAGCAAGTCGGTCCTCTTCGAGGAGCTGCTGCGGCACGGCGTGGGCCTCCTCACCGCCTCCCTGCGGGAGGCGGCCGAGCGGACCGCGGCCGAGGGCGGCAGCAAGGTGGACGCGCTGGACGCGATGGTCCGCGCGGGTCTGGTCTTCATCGACCGCTACCCGGCCTTCACCCAGCTCTACGTGGCCGAGCTGTGGCGCACCAACCGCGCCTGGCAGTCCACCTTGATGGTGGTGCGGCAGGAGGCCGTCGCCGTCGTCGAGGGCGTGCTGCGCGAGGGCGTGGCGGCCGGCGAGTTCAGCGACGAGATCGACGTCCAGCTGACCGCGGCCGCGCTGGTCGGCATGGTCCTGGTGGCCGCCCTGGACTGGAAGTCCTTCCAGCCGGAGCGCTCCCTCGACGACGTCCACGCGGCCCTGTCCCGGCTGCTCCAGGGGCGCGTGAGCGGGAAGGGCTGAGCACCCCCCGAGCACGAGGAAGGCGCCGGTCCGTTCGCCGGACCGGCGCCTTCCCACTCCCCCGTACTTCCCGCACTCCCCCGTACGGTTTTCCCCTTCGGTCCCCCGTGGTGGTCTGCCCCGGGCCCCCCGTGTCTCGCTTCCGCCGACGGATCGGCGGAAGGAGCGGCCAGGGCGCGGGCGCCGCTCCGCCGCCCCGTGTCGGCGGTGCCGGTCCGCGCCCCTTGCCGTGTCTCCACTCTCCCGTTCACTCGGGTCCCGCCCCATCCGCGCGCGTACTCATCTCGCCTCCTAGGTACGGATACTCAGGCGTGTGTGCACGGGCCCACGACGCCGGCCCGCCGGCTGGCTACGATCGCCTCCGTGTCCGTACTCCCCTTGGTGTTCACCAGCGGCTGGGCCAGCGGCATCAACGCCTACGCGGTGGTGCTCCTGCTCGGTGTCTTCGGCGTGACGGGGGTGAGCGACGACGTCCCGCAGGCGTTGCAGCGCCCCGAGGTGCTGATCGTGGCCGGCGTGCTGTTCCTGTGCGAGGCGGTCGCCGACAAGATCCCGTACGTCGACTCGGCGTGGGACTCCGTGCACACGGTCGTCCGGCCGCTCGCGGGTGCCTGGGTCGGGGCGCTGCTCGCCGGGCACAGCGGTTCGATGTCGGACGTGGCGGCCGGGCTGATCGGCGGTTCGACCGCGCTGGCCAGTCACACCGTGAAGGCCGGGACACGGATGGCGGTCAACACCTCGCCGGAGCCGTTCAGCAACTTCGTGCTGAGCCTCGCCGAGGACCTCGGGGTGGCCGGCCTCGTCACGTTCGCGATATTCCACCCGGAGGCCGCGGCGGTCGTCGCGGCGGTGCTGCTCGTCTCCGGGCTCGTGGTGCTGGTGTTCCTGATCTCACGGATCCGGCGCTTCCTGCGGCGCCGGGCCCAGCGGCGGGAGGAACGACGGCTGGCCCAGCGGGTGCCCGGCCCGCCCGGCTGACCGCCCGCGGGCCGCGTTGTCGGTGGCGGTCGATAAAGTCGCAGGCATGGCACGGATTGCGGTGATCGGCGCCGGGATGGGCGCGATGGCGGCTGCTGCCCGGCTGGCCGTCGCGGGCCACCGGGTGGCGGTGTACGAGCGTACGGAGACGTACGGCGGCGCGGTGCGCCGCTTCGAGCGGGACGGGTTCGCCTTCGACACCGGCCCCGGGCTGCTGACGCTGCCCGCCGTGTACCGCGATCTGTTCGTCAAGACCGGCAAGGAGCCGCTGGAGGACGTCGTCGAGCTGGTCCAGGTCGACCCGGCCGCGCGGCACGTCTTCGCGGACGGCACTCAGGTGTCCCTGCCGAACGCCTCACGCGCGGGTGTCGTCGCGGCCCTGGACGAGGCGCTGGGCGCGGGAGCCGGGCAGCGCTGGGGCGACTTCCTGGTGCGGGCCCGCGAGGCCTGGGACCGCACGCGCCGGCCGCTGCTGGAGGAGCCCCTGTGGCCCAACTGGCAGGTGCTGGCCGAGCGGGAGCCCTATCCGGCCGTCCCGCACAAGCGGCTGCTGCGCACGCGCCGGGCGGGCACGCCGACCGAGATCGGCGCCTGGGAGCTGCGCGAAGAGCGCCTGGCGGCCCTCCTGGAGAGTCACGTCCTCGGGTACGGCCTCGATCCCCGGACCGCGCCGGCGAGCGCGGCCGTGCTGCCGTACATGGAGCACGCGTTCGGCACCTGGTACGTGCGCGGGGGCATCCGGGAGCTGGCGCGCGCGGTGTACGAGCGATGCCTGCAGCGGAGAGTCGAGTTCAGCTTCGGCGCCGAGGTGACCGGGATCCTGGAGAAGGACGGCCGGGCGGCGGGGGTGGAGCTGGCCGACGGTTCGGTGGCCGAGGCGGAGCACGTGGTGGCGGACGTGGACCCGGCCCGGCTGCGGGCCCTGACGGAGCATCCGCTGGACGCGGACGGGGACGTGCGGGCCGACGATCCGCTCCCGCCCCGGCCCGGACGGTTCACGGCCCTGCTGGCCCTGCGGGGCGGGCGCGAGCCCGGAGCCGTCCACCGCACGGTCGTCCACGCACCGGACGCCGAGATCGAGCTGGACTTCCTGGCCTCTCCCGGCGGCGACCAGCCGGCGTGTCCGACGGTGACCGTGCTGCGCCCGGACGACCCCGCGCTCAGACCGGACGGCGCGCACGAGTCCGTGGTGGTGTCCGCCGTGGTGTCGACCGAGGCCGCCTGGGAGGACGAGGGCACGGTCCGGCGCTACACGGACTTCCTGGTCGAAGCCGCCGAGCGCGCGGTCCCCGGGCTGCGGGAGCGCCTGCTGTGGCACGAGGTGCGCACACCCGTGCACACGGAGGAGGAGACGGGCGCCCGGTTCGGGGCCGTGCCCGCTCCCGCGCTCGCCGCCGGCCGGGGCCGTTTCCTGTACCCGGCGAACACCACGCGCCTGCCCGGGCTGTACCGAGTGGGCGGCTGGTCGCACCCCGGCGGCGGTCTCCCGCACGCCGGCATGTCGGGTGCGCTGGTGGCCGGGCTGATCGTGGAGGGTCCGGAGTTCCGCGGCTCGCAGTGAGCCGCGGCAGGCCTCAGAAGCGGTACTGCTCGTCGTACCCGGAGCCGGGCTGGGGCTGCTGCCCGTGGCCCTGGTACGGGTACGGCTGCTCCTGCGGGAGTTCGCCGCCGTAGGTCTCGTCGTTGCGCTGCTGCGGGACCCACACTCCGCCGGCCGGGGTCTCGCCGTAGCCGCCGGTGGCGTACGGGTCCTGGCCGTACCCCTGCTGGCCGTACTGCGACTGGTCGTAGCCGGTGCCGTACGAGGTGGCGCCGTAGGACTGGGTGCCGATGTACGGGTCGGAGTAGTTGGCGTAGCCCTGCTGCTGGCCGCCGGTGTCGTAGCCGTAGCCCTGCTGGGCGTAGCCCGAGTAGTCGTAGGCGTAGTTCTGCTCGGCGTCCTGGGGCTGGGCGGCGCCCGCGTAGGCGGTGTCGCCGTAGACGCCGTAGGAGCCCGTGTCGTCCGGGAGGGGCTGGGGCTCGTAGACGGTGGTGGTCTCGGCGGCCGTGGGGTCGGTCGAGCGGCCCGGCGTGAAGACGTCGTCGCGGTCGTAGTCGTCGTCGCCGTAGGCCGGCTGGTCACGACGGTAGTCGGCGTCCCGGTCGTCGCCCTCGGCGGCCTCCAGGTCGGAGACCTCCAGGCTCGGGTCGTGGCGGTCCGCCTTGCCGCGGCGGCGCTTGCTGCTGCTGGCCTCGGCCTCGGGACGCTTGACCGCCCAGCCGGCGGCGAAGCCGCGGCGGAAGGACAGCGTGACGTAGGTCTGGCCGATGGCGAAGGCGATCGCGCCCACACCGATCACGATGACGGACGGCATGAGCACGCCGACCACGACACCGAGGAAGCCGACGAAGGCGAGCAGCCGCCAGCGCAGCCGTGCCTTGTACTGCAGCAGCACCTCGCCGAGCAACCACAGTGCGACGATGCCGAACGCGATGTAGAGGACCGTCCAGCCCATGTACGCCCCTCTCCCAGTGACCGCTACGCAGTGTGTCGTATCGCGGTGCGGCCGGTCTAGGCCTGCGGGGGGTGGTGCAGGCCCAGGTTCTCGTAGATTTCCAGGGTCGCCGTGGAGTTGTTCAGGGTGATGAAGTGCAGTCCGGGCACTCCCTCGTCCAGCAGCCGTGCGCAGAACTCCGTGGCGAACTCGATACCGATGGAGCGTACCGCCGCCGGATCGTCCTTCGCTGTGAGGATCCGCTCTTTCAGGGCGTCCGGGAACTGCGCGGTGCTGAGTTTGGGCAGCCGTTCCAGCATCTTCACGCTGGTGACCGGCAGGACCTCGGGGATGACCGGGGTGTCGCAGCCCGCGGCCTCGACCCGGTCGCGCAGCCGCAGGTACGACTCCGGCTGGAAGAACATCTGCGTGATGGCGTAGTCGGCGCCCGCACGGCACTTGTCGACGAAGTGCGCGACATCGGTGTCCCAGTCGGTGGACCGCGGGTGCATCTCCGGGAAGGCGGCGACGCCCACGCAGAAGTCGCCCGACTCCTTGATGAGCCGGACGAGTTCGGCCGCGTACGTCAGGCCGCTCGGGTGCGGGACCCAGTCGCCCATCGGGTCGCCGGGCGGGTCGCCGCGGACGGCGAGCATGTTGCGGATGCCCGCGTCCGCGTACTGGCCGATGATGTTGCGCAGCTCGGCGATGGAGTGGTCGACCGCGGTGAGGTGGGCGACCGGGGTGAGGGTCGTGTCCACGACGATCTGCTGGGTCTCCTTGACCGTCGTCGTGCGCGTGGAGCCGCCGGCACCGTAGGTGACCGAGACGAAGTCGGGGGCCACCGCCTCGACCCTCCGCAGCGCGTTCCACAGGTTCCGCTCACCCTTGGGGGTCTTCGGCGCGTAGAACTCGAACGAGTACGTCTTCTTGCCGGCGGCGAGGATGTCGCGCACGGTGCGTGCGCGATCAGTCCTGGTGGATGCGGTTCCGAGGGCCATACCGGCAGGTTAGCCAGGGGCGGGCGGTCCCCCAACCGGGCACCGGGAATTTGCCTGAATTGTCGGATTCCTGTCCACCCCTTGGACAAAAACGTGGACAGACCCGGGTCCGGCCCTACGCCTCGCGCAGTCGCTTCGCGAACTCCGCCGCGGCGGCTCCGGGGTCGTCGGCCTCGGTGATTGCGCGGACCACGACCACCCGGCGGGCCCCCGCGTCCAGCACTTCGTCCAGGTTGCCGAGGTCGATGCCGCCGATCGCGAACCAGGGGCGGTCGGTGCCCAGGGCGGCGGTGTACCGGACCAGGTCGAGGCCCGGGGCGTGCCGGCCGGGCTTGGTGGGGGTGGGCCAGCACGGGCCGGTGCAGAAGTAGTCCACGCCCTCCTGGACGGCGGCCGCGGCGGCCTCGGACTCGGCGTGCGTGGAGCGGCCGATCAGGACGTCGTCGCCGAGGATCGCGCGGGCCGCGGGGACCGGGAGGTCGCCCTGGCCGAGGTGGAGCACGTCCGCGGAGGCGGCGTGGGCGACGTCGGCCCGGTCGTTGACCGCGAGCAGCTTGCCGTGCCGGGCGCAGGCGTCGGCGAAGACCGCCAGGTGCTCCAGCTCCTCGGCGGCCTCCATGCCCTTGTCACGCAGCTGCACGATGTCGACACCGCCGGCCAGGACCGCGTCCAGGAACTCGGCGAGGTCGCCCTGCCGGCGGCGGGCGTCCGTGCAGAGATAGAGGCGGGCCTCGGCAAGGCTGCTGCTGGCGGTGTCGGACATGCGTGGGTCCCCCGTCGTCGGTGTTCATGGGCGGGCGAGCGGGTGGCGTACGGGCCGGAGCCCCTACGCCACCCCTGGTGCGGGTCGGTTCAGACGGCGAGCGCCTGGGCGCGGCGCTTCACCTCCGTGCCGCGATTCTCGCTCAGGGCCTGCGCGGGGGTGCCGGGCAGGGTCGGGTCGGGGGTGAAGAGCCACTCGATCATCTCTTCGTCCGTGAAGCCGTCGTCCCTCAGGAGCGTCAGGGTCCCGGACAGGCCCTTGACGACCTTGTCCCCGTCGATGAAGGCGGCGGGGACGTGCAGCGCCCGGTTCTCACCTCGGCGTACGGCGATGAGCTGGCCCTCCTTGACCAACTGCCGCACACGTGTCACCTCGACGTCGAGCATCTCGGCGATGTCGGGGAGGGTGAGCCAGGCGGGGACGAGAGCATCGATCTTTGCGTCAATCTCGGTCACGGGAACAAGCCTAGGCGCTCCGCTGGACAGGCCGCGATGTGTCGTGGTTCGTTTGCGGGTCCGTTGCGGCTGGTCGCGCAGTTCCCCGCGCCCCTTCGGGGCGCTGCTCAGCCGGCCGTGGCGTCCTTCAGGGCCCGCGCCGGGTCGGTCAGCGCCTCGGGATCCATCCGCCGGCCCGCCTCGATCAGGCGCCGGCCCTGGGCCAGATCACGAGGCCGGCCCACGGCCAGCAGGGCCACCAGCCGGTCCTCGCGCAGCCAGCAGACGGTCCAGGCCGGTCCCGCCGGGTCGCCCCGCCACACCATTCGGTCGGCCGCGGGGTGGTGGCCGGCGTACTGGACGAAGCGGCCGAACTGCTCGGACCAGAAGTACGGCACCGGGTCGTGGACCACGGGGGTCTCGCCCAGGATGTTCGCGGCGACCGTGCGCGGGCCCTGCAGGGCGTTGTCCCAGTGGTGGACCAACAGCCGGGTGCCGTACCGCGCCGAGGGGAAGGAGGCGCAGTCGCCGACCGCGTACACGTCCTCGACGGAGGTGCGCAGGTGGGCGTCGGCCACGACCTCGCCGTGCGCGCCCAGCTCGATGCCGGAACCGGCCAGCCAGGCGGTGGCGGGGCGGGCGCCGATGCCGACCACGACGGCGTCCGCGGGCAGCCGCGTGCCGTCGGCGAGCAGCACCTCGCCGGGCTCGACGCGCTCCACGCGCGCGCGCGTGCGCAGCTCGGCGCCGCTGTCGGCGTACCAGGCGGCCATCGGGGCGGCCACCTCGGGCGGCAGCGCGCCCGCGAGCGGCCGGTCGGCGGCCTCGACGACGGTCACCGCGCAGCCCGCCTCGCGGGCCGCCGTGGCGAACTCGGCGCCGATCCAGCCGGCGCCGACGACCACGATGGCGTGCTGCCGGGCGAGCACCGGCCGCAGCCGCTCGGCGTCGTCCAGGGTGCGCAGCAGGTGCACACCCGGCACGCCCTCGGTGCCCGGCAACGTGATCGGTTCGGCACCGGTGGCGAGGACGAGCACGTCGTACGGGACGGGCCCGGCCTCGGTGTCCAGCTCGTGGTCGCCGGGGCGCACGCCCAGCACCTCGCAGCCGAGCCGCAGTTCGACGCCGAGCGACTCGAAGTCGACGTCGAAGGCGGAGCCCTCGGCCTTGCCGAGCAGTACGGCCTTGGACAGTGGCGGCCGGTCGTACGGCTGGTGGGGCTCGGCGCCGATCAGCGTGACGGTGCCCGTGAAGCCCTGCTCGCGCAGGGCGACCGCGGTCTGCACCCCGGCCATGCCCGCGCCCGCGACGACCACGCGCCGCCCCTGTGACGTGCCCTGTTGCGGTGTCTGCTCACTCACCCGATCACCATAGACAACTGACAATCCGTCAGTCAGCGGGCGTGCTCGGTGAGCTGTTCCACAACGCTGGTCCCGGCGCCCGGCCGGGACTCCCACTCCCAGGTCTCCTCCAGCCGCACCCGCCCGTCCGGCAGCTCCACGACGGTGGACACGCAGTGCCCCGAGGAGGTGGTCCCGTCGTGCTTGAGCTGCACGTACCGGAAGTCCAGCCGGTCGCCCTGCCGAGTGCCGACCAAGTGGCCGCGCACGACGTCGCCGCCCGCGTACTCGGCCCAGATCTCGCCGTCCTTCTCGTGGTACGCGAACCGGGTGCGGGTACCCACCTGACCTGGGGCCTGGTCCGCCACCGGAGCGAGGACGAGACCGTCGAGGGATCTGTAGGGCGGGGCGCAGCCCCTCGTTTGAGGGTGGTGGTGGGAGACGGGCGGGCGGGCCATGGACCGGGGCTCCCTTACGAGTGACGAGCGCTGCGGGCTAGGGTGGCCACCGTACAAGCACTCGCGGGAGCCCGGACGCACCGGGCTGAGAGGGAGGCTGGCGGCCTCCGACCGTACGAACCTGATCCGGGTCATGCCGGCGAAGGGAGGGGCTGGACGCCCATGTCGTCACGTACGTCCGACGTCCTCGTCATCGGGGGCGGAATCATCGGCCTGGTCACGGCCTGGCGGGCCGCGCAGCGCGGGCTCGCCACGGCCGTGGTGGACCCCGAGCCCGGCGGCGGGGCCGCGCGGGTCGCGGCGGGGATGCTGGCCGCGGTCACCGAACTGCACTACGGCGAGGAGACACTGCTCGCCCTGAACCTGGAGTCCGCCCGCCGCTACCCGGACTTCGCGGCCGAGCTGACCCAGCTGACCGGCCACGACCTCGGCTACCGCCGCTGCGGCACGCTCGCCGTCGCGCTCGACGCCGACGACCGCGCCCACCTGCGCGAACTGCACGCGCTCCAGCAGCGTTCGGGCCTGGAGTCGGAGTGGCTGTCCGGGCGGGAGTGCCGGCGGCTGGAGCCGATGCTCGCGCCCGGGGTGCGCGGCGGGCTGCGGGTCGACGGCGACCACCAGATCGACCCGAGGCGGCTGGCCGCGGCCCTGGTGACCGCGTGCGAGCGGGCCGGGGTGGTCTTCCACCGGTCCTGGGCCGAGCGGCTCGACGTCGCACGGGGCCGGGCCACCGGAGTGACCACGGCGGACGGCACGGCGCTGGGCGCGGAGCAGGTCGTCCTCGCGGGCGGCAGCCTGAGCGGGCGTCTCGCGGGCGTCCCGGACGACGTACTGCCCCCCGTGCGGCCGGTGAAGGGACAGGTGCTGCGGCTGACCGTGCCGCGCCGGTACGCACCCTTCCTGAGCCGCACCGTGCGGGCGATGGTGCGCGGCAGCCATGTCTACCTGGTGCCCCGGGAGAACGGCGAGCTGGTCGTCGGCGCCACCAGCGAGGAGCTGGGCTGGGACACGGCCGTCACCGCCGGAGGCGTGTACGAGCTGCTGCGCGACGCCCATGAGCTGGTGCCGGGAATCACCGAACTGCCCCTCACCGAGACCCGGGCGGGGCTGCGCCCCGGCTCCCCGGACAACGCGCCGCTGCTCGGCCCGTCCGGGCTCGACGGGCTGCTGCTGGCCACCGGGCACTACCGCAACGGGGTGCTGCTCACGCCGGTCACCGGGGACGTGCTGGCCGAACTGCTGGTCGGCGGTGAACTGCCCGAGGAGGCCCGTCCGTTCACGCCGAAGCGCTTCGGCACCGTACTCATGGAGCAGCCCGCATGAACGTCTCCGTCACCATCTCCGTGAACGGGGAGCGTCACGAGGTCGCCCCGGGCACCGCGCTGGACGCCCTCGTGAAGACCCTCACCGTGGCGCCGTCCGGGGTGGCCGCCGCCGTCAACGAAACCGTCGTCCCGCGCACACAGTGGGCGACCACGGCCCTCGCCGAGGGCGACCGTGTCGAAGTCCTCACCGCCGTCCAAGGAGGCTGACCCATGGCCGACGATCCCTTCGTCCTCGGCGGTGTGCCCCTCGGCTCCCGGCTGATCATGGGTACGGGCGGCGCACCGAGCCTGGACGTGCTGGAGCGGGCGCTGGTCGCCTCCGGCACCGAGCTGACCACGGTGGCCATGCGGCGGGTCGATCCCTCGGTGCACGGCTCGGTGCTGTCGGTGCTGGAGAAGCTGGGCATCCGGGTGCTGCCGAACACGGCGGGCTGTTTCACCGCCGGGGAGGCCGTGCTGACCGCCCGGCTGGCCCGGGAGGCGCTGGGCACCGACCTGATCAAGCTGGAGGTCATCGCCGACGAGCGGACGCTGCTGCCGGACCCGGTGGAGCTGCTGGAGGCGGCGGAGACGCTGGTCGACGACGGGTTCACGGTGCTGCCCTACACCAACGACGACCCGGTGCTCGCACGGAAACTGGAGGACGTGGGCTGTGCGGCGGTGATGCCGCTGGGCTCGCCGATCGGCTCCGGGCTCGGGATCCGCAACCCGCACAACTTCCAGCTGATCGTGGAGCACGCGCGCGTGCCGGTGATCCTGGACGCGGGGGCCGGTACGGCGTCGGACGTGACGCTGGCGATGGAGCTGGGGTGCGCGGGTGTGATGCTCGCCTCGGCCGTCACGCGGGCGCAGGAGCCGGAGACGATGGCCGCCGCCATGAAGCACGCGGTGGAGGCGGGGCGGCTGGCCCGGCTGGCCGGGCGGATCCCGCGCAGGCACTTCGCGCAGGCCTCCTCCCCGACCGAGGGCCGCGCGCACCTGGATCCGGAGCGCCCCGCTTTCTAGCCGCGTGCCACCAGGGTCACAGCTCTGCTGCATTCCGTCCCCGAAACGGCCGAGCGGGCGGGACTGTCGGTCACTCCTCGTACACTCGCCTGCGTGGATACGACCCTTCAGGACCCCCTCGTCGGGCAGGTGCTCGACGGACGCTATCGCGTCGATGCGCGGATCGCGGTCGGTGGGATGGCCACGGTCTACCGGGCCCTGGACACCCGCCTGGACCGCGTTCTCGCGCTCAAGGTGATGCACCCGACCCTGGCGGCCGACGGGTCGTTCGTGGAGCGGTTCATCCGGGAGGCCAAGTCGGTCGCCCGGCTCGCCCACCCCAACGTGGTGCAGGTCTTCGACCAGGGGACCGACGGGTCGTACGTGTATCTGGCGATGGAGTACATCGCCGGGTGCACCCTGCGGGACGTGCTGCGCGAGCGGGGCGCGCTGCAGCCGCGGGCCGCGCTGGACATCCTGGAGCCCGTGCTGGCCGCGCTCGGCGCCGCGCACCGGGCCGGGTTCGTGCACCGGGACATGAAGCCCGAGAACGTGCTGATAGGGGACGACGGCCGGGTCAAGGTCGCCGACTTCGGGCTGGTGCGGTCCGTGGACACCGTGACCAGCACGACGGGTGCCGTGCTCGGGACCGTGTCGTACCTGGCGCCCGAGCAGATAGAACAGGGCACCGCCGACCCGCGTGTCGACGTGTACGCGTGCGGTGTCGTCCTCTACGAGATGCTGACCGGCGGCCGGCCGCACTCCGGGGACTCCCCCGCGCAGGTGCTGTACAAGCACATCCACGAGGACGTGCCGCCGCCCTCGGCGCTGGTACCGGGGCTGCCCTACGAGCTGGACGAGCTGGTCGCCTCGGCCACCGCACGTACCCCGGACACCCGGCCGCAGGACGCGGCGGCACTGCTCGGCCAGGTGCTGCGTGCGCGGGCCGGGCTGAGCGCCGAGCAGCTGGACGCACTGCCGCCGCAGGCGCTGTCCACGGAGCACGAGCACCGCGACATCTCTGAGGACCGCACGAGCGTGATCCCGCGCTCGCTGACCGTGCCCCGGCCGCTGCCCGTCAACGAGGACGAGGACCCGGCGGCGGCCGTCCAGCACACCAGCCGGCTGCACAGCCCGCCCGTCGCACCCCGGCG
This sequence comes from Streptomyces sp. NPDC085866, assembly GCF_044541035.1. Lineage (NCBI taxonomy): Bacteria > Bacillati > Actinomycetota > Actinomycetes > Kitasatosporales > Streptomycetaceae > Streptomyces > Streptomyces sp. NPDC085866. The sequence continues at coordinate 44,905 of NZ_JBITSQ010000008.1, read as the reverse complement.
GCCCGGGCAGCCCCGGCGCGGGCTCATCACGCTCATCGCCGCGGTCCTGGTGGTCTTCGGTGTGGGTGCCGGCGTCTGGTACATCAACTCGGGGCAGTTCACCAAGGTCCCGCAGCTGCTGGCCAAGACCGAGGAGCAGGCGCGGGGCAAGCTGAGGGCGGCCGGACTCGACGTCAAGCGGGTCAGGTTCGAGTACAGCGACACCGTCGAGCGCGGCGCGGTCATCAGCACCGACCCGGCCGCCGGAGCCCGGATCCGCAGCAGCGACTCCGTGACGCTCGTCGTCTCCCGGGGCCCCGAGATGGTGAAGGTGCCGGACCTGCAGGGCGTCCCGCTGGGCAGGGCGCAGTCGAAGCTGAAGGCGGCCGGTCTTGAGCCGGGCATGGTCAACCGGGCGTTCAGCGACAGCGTCCCCAGGGGCGCGGTGATCAGCACCGACCCGGAGACGGGCATCAAGCGGCACGCGGGCTCGGCGATCGCGCTCCTGGTCAGCAAGGGCAACCCGGTCGACGTGCCGGACGTCACCGGTGACGACCTGGACGAAGCGAAGCAGGAGCTGGAGGGCGCCGGCCTGAAGGTGATCGTCTCCACCGAACAGGTCAATTCCGACTACGACAAGGGCCAGGTGGCCGAGCAGACCCCGGTAGGCGACAAGCAGGCCGCCGAGGGCGACACCGTGACGCTGAAGCTGTCCAAGGGCCCGGAGATGATCGAGGTGCCGGACGTCGTCGGGGACAGCGTGGACGATGCGACGAAGGCGCTGGAGGCCGCCGGCTTCCAGGTCGAGAAGGACCAGGGCCTGCTCGGACTCTTCAGCGACACCGTGCGCAAGCAGTCGGTGGACGGCGGCGAGAAGGCGCCCAAGGGGTCGACGATCACCATCACCATCCGGTGACCGGGGGCGGCGCGCCGCGTGACACCCTGAACGGGTGAGCATCGAGCAGCCCCGCCCCCTCTCCGGCAGCCCCGGAACCGGTCCCTCCCGCAATCCCGTCGGCGGCCACGTCCCCGTGGCCGGGGGTCTGCACTCCGTGGGGCTGTCATACGCCCGTGACCTCAGGGCCGAGACCGTGCAGGTCTTCGTCGCCAACCCGCGCGGGTGGGCCACACCGGCCGGGAACCCCCGGCAGGACGAGGCCTTCCGCCAGGCGTGCGCCGAGGAGTCGATCCCGGCGTACGTGCACGCCCCCTACTTGATCAACTTCGGCTCGCACACCGAGGCGACCGTGGAGAAGTCGGTGGAGTCGCTGCGGCACTCGCTGCGGCGCGGGCGGGAGATCGGTGCGCTCGGCGTCGTCGTGCACACCGGTAGCGCGACCGGCGGGCGGGCGCGGGCCGTGGCGCTGCAGCAGGTGCGCGAGCACCTGCTTCCGCTGCTGGACGAGCTGACCCACGACGACGATCCGTACCTGCTCCTGGAGTCGACCGCCGGACAGGGCGCCTCGCTGTGCTCGCGGACCTGGGACTTCGGGCCGTACTTCGAGGCGCTGGACGCCCATCCGAAGCTGGGCGTGTGCCTGGACACCTGCCACATCTTCGCCGCCGGCCACGACCTGACCGGGCCGAACGGCATGCACCAGACCCTGGACCTGCTGGTCGACACCGTCGGCGAGGGGCGGCTGAAGCTGATCCACGCCAACGACTCCAAGGACGTGGTCGGCGCGCACAAGGACCGCCACGAGAACATCGGCTCCGGCCACATCGGCGAGGACCCGTTCCGGGCGCTGATGACCCACCCGGCGACCGAGGGTGTGCCACTGATCATCGAGACGCCCGGCGGCAAGGAAGGGCACGCGGCGGATGTGGAGCGGCTGAAGAAACTGCGCGACGGATAACCCCTTGGGGAATACCCCGGGGGGGTATACGGTTCTTGCTCGACGCAGGAACCGTCACCTGACATGGGGGTCGTCATGCAGCACGAGGCGCACGCAGCACACCAGCAGCACGAAACGCACGAACACCGCCAGCACGAAGTGCACGCGCACCACCACGCACCCACCGCCACCTGGTCCGTGGCCGCCCGGGCCACCCTGCACTGCCTCACCGGCTGCGCCATCGGCGAGGTGCTGGGCATGGTCGTCGGTACGGCGTTCGGGTGGGGGAACCTGCCGACCATGCTGCTGGCGATCGTGCTGGCCTTCTTCTTCGGCTACTCGCTCACGCTGCGGGGAGTGCTGCGCGCCGGTGTCGACCTCCGTACGGCCCTCCGGGTGGCGCTGGCCGCGGACACCCTGTCCATCGTGGTGATGGAGCTGATCGACAACGGGGTGATCCTGGTCTGGCCGTCCGCGATGGACGCCACACTGGGCGACGCGCTGTTCTGGATCTCGCTGGTGATCTCGCTCGCGATCGCCTTCGTGGTGACCACGCCGGTCAACAAGTGGACGATCGGCCGCGGCAAGGGCCACGCGGTGGTGCACCAGTACCACCACTGACCGGCACGCCAGGAGAGGTCAGAGCTCGGGGCCGTCCCCGGGCTCTTCCTGGTAGGAGTAGCGCTGTTCCTTCCAGGGGTCGCCGACGTTGTGGTAGCCGCGCTCCTCCCAGAAGCCGCGGCGGTCGGCGGTCATGTACTCCACACCCCGCACCCACTTGGGGCCCTTCCAGGCGTACAGATGGGGGACGATCAGGCGGACCGGGAAGCCGTGCTCGGCGGTGAGAAGCTCGCCGTCCTTGTGGGTGGCGAAGATCGTGCGGTCGGAGGCGAAGTCCGACAGGCGCAGGTTCGAGCTGAATCCGTACTCCGCCCAGACCATCACATGGGTGACGTCCGGCGCCGGCGGGGCGAGGTCGAGGATCGCGCGGGCCGGGACGCCTCCCCACTCGGCGCCGACCATGCTGAACTTCGTCACGCAGTGCAGATCGGCGACCACGGTGGTGTACGGCAGGGCCGTGAACTCCTCGTGGTTCCAGGTGCGCTTGTCACCGTCGGCGGTGCTGCCGAAGACCCGGAACTCCCAGCGCTCGGGCCGGAACTTCGGCACGGGCCCGTAGTGCGTGACCGGCCAGCCACGCTGGAGTCGCTGCCCCGGCGGAAGCTCGGACCCTGCCGCTGCTCCAGATTCGCGCTCCACCGGATGACCCATGTCTCCATCCTGACAGACCTCGGGCAGTGCCCTTGACCACCGTTCCGCAAATCGGACAACTGGCATCAAGTCAGCACGTACTTACTAAGTACGCACTTACTGGACGATCTTCCCCGCCGGTGCAATCATGCGGCCGCATACGCCACCCGTCCCACCGTGCGGAAGGAGCCGCTGCAATGCAGGGCGACCCCGAGGTCATCGAGTTCCTCAACGAGCAGCTCACCGGCGAGCTGACCGCGATCAACCAGTACTTCCTGCACTCGAAGATGCAGGAGAACTTCGGCTGGCCGAAGCTCGCCAAGTACACGCGGCACGAGTCGTTCGACGAGATGAAGCACGCCGAGGTGCTGACCGACCGGATCCTGTTCCTGGAGGGGCTGCCCAACTACCAGCGGCTGTTCCATGTGCGGGTGGGCCAGACGGTCAAGGAGATGTTCGAGGCCGACCGGCAGATCGAGGTGGAGGCGATCGACCGGCTCAAGCGAGGCATCAAGATGATGCGCGAGAAGGGCGACATCACGTCGGCGAACATCTTCGAGGACATCCTCGCCGACGAGGAGCACCACATCGACTACCTCGACACCCAGCTGGAGCTGCTGGAGAAGCTCGGGGAGGCGCTGTACCTCGCGCAGCTGATCGAGCAGCCGGAGAGCTAGGCGGCTTCGTCCAGGCCGGCGGGGCCGGACAGCTCCGCGAGGACCGACCGGCCCTGGTCGGCCAGGTCACGTCGCGGGCAGGAGCCGCGGCCGAGGATCGCCTGGATGCGCCGTACGCACGAGCCGCAGTCCGTGCCGGCCTTGGAGGCGGACGCGATCTGCCGGGGGGTGCAGGCGCCGTCCTCCGCGTGCTTCTTGACCTGGGCCTCGGTGATGCCGAAGCAACTGCAGACGTACACGCGGATTCACCTCCCGACGGGATTGATAGGTGTCGCCGTCCCGCTTGATCGGTGAGGCTTACCTAACCTTACCCGCCATGTCGAACCCGCAAAAGTGCCGAGGGGCGCGGATCCGGTGTGATCCGCGCCCCAACGCGTTCAGCGATCCCTCGTGATCACTGGTCCCGGTACATCTCGGCGACCAGGAACGCCAGGTCCAGGGACTGGCTGCGGTTCAGGCGGGGGTCGCAGGCCGTCTCGTAGCGCTGGTGCAGGTCGTCGACGAAGATCTCGTCGCCACCGCCCACGCACTCGGTGACGTCGTCACCGGTGAGCTCGACGTGGATGCCGCCCGGGTGGGTGCCGAGGGCCTTGTGGACCTCGAAGAAGCCCTTGACCTCGTCGAGCACGTCGTCGAAGCGCCGGGTCTTGTGCCCGGAGGCCGCCTCGAAGGTGTTGCCGTGCATCGGGTCGGTCACCCACGCCACCGTCGCGCCCGACGCCGTGACCTTCTCCACCAGCTCGGGGAGCTTGTCGCGGATCTTGTCGGCTCCCATGCGGACGATGAAGGTCAGCCGGCCCGGCTCCCGCTCGGGGTCGAGGCGGTCGATGTACTGCAGCGCCTCCTCGGCCGTCGTGGTCGGGCCGAGCTTGATGCCGATCGGGTTACGGATCTGCGAGGCGAACTCGATGTGCGCACCGTCCAGCTGCCGGGTGCGCTCACCGATCCACACCATGTGCGCCGAGACGTCGTACAGCCGACCGGTGCGCGAGTCCACGCGGGTCAGCGCCGACTCGTAGTCCAGCAGCAGCGCCTCGTGCGAGGCGTAGAACTCGACCGTCTTGAACTCCTCCGGGTCCGTGCCGCAGGCCCGCATGAAGTTCAGCGCGTTGTCGATCTCCCGCGCCAGCTGCTCGTAACGCTGTCCGGACGGGGAGGACTTCACGAAGTCCTGGTTCCAGGCGTGCACCTGGCGCAGGTCGGCGTAACCGCCGGTGGTGAAGGCGCGCACCAGGTTCAGCGTCGAGGCGGACGCGTTGTACATCCGCTTCAGGCGCTCGGGGTCCGGGATGCGGGCGGCCTCGTTGAAGTCGAAGCCGTTGACCGAGTCGCCGCGGTAGGTGGGCAGCGTGACGCCGTCGCGGGTCTCGGTGCCCTTGGAGCGCGGCTTGGAGTACTGGCCGGCGATCCGGCCGACCTTCACGACCGGCACCGAGGCGGCGTACGTCAGCACGGCGCCCATCTGGAGCAGGGTCTTGAGCTTGTTGCGGATGTGGTCGGCGGACACCGCGTCGAAGGCCTCGGCGCAGTCGCCGCCCTGGAGGAGGAACGCCTCTCCCTTGGCGACGGCCGCCATCCGGGCGCGCAGCTGGTCGCACTCGCCCGCGAAGACGAGCGGCGGATACGACTCGAGGTCCGCGATCACTGCGCGCAGAGCCTCGGTGTCGGGGTACTCGGGCTGCTGCGCCGCGGGCAGGTTTCGCCAGGTGTTGCCAGCGCTCGGGCTGGTCTTAGCGTTCACGGTCACCTCGTAAACATTACGGGGTCGTGTCGCCATATTTTCCTCCGGCTCGACTGGTGAGACGGAGTGTTTGCCTCATGGACGCCACGGCCGTGCGGTAGGGTTCCTCGCATGTTCGCGCTTTCGACCCAGAACTGGTGGTGGACCGCTCATCCGGCGGCCCGCTGACTGCGCGTACTCAAGACTTCGCGAAGGCCGCCCGAGGGGCGGCCTTCGGTGTTTCCGGGGTCGTTCCTCTCCATCGAGAAGGATCACCCATGGATCTCCAGAACCTCTTGCACGACCCCCGCCCCTTCGCCCTGCTGCGCCGTCGCACCCCGGGCCGCGACGAGCACACGGTGGAGGTGCTGCTCGGCCCCGTCTCCTCCCGGGACCGCCTGATCGACCTGCCCGACGAGGGCCTCGCGCTGGTGCCGTTCCGGCAGATCCGCGAGCGCGGCTTCGACGTCCGCGACGACGGCACGCCGCTGCTGGTGCTGACGCCCGAGGAGTCGTACGAGATCCCGCTGGACGAGGCCCTCCGGTCGCTGCCGGGCCACGACGTGCGGGTCGAGGGCGGGGGCTTCGACGTCGACGACGCGGAGTACGGCGAGATCGTCGGGCGGGTGCTGCGCGAGGAGATCGGCCGGGGCGAGGGCGCGAACTTCGTGATCCGGCGGACGTACGAGGGCGAGATCCCCGGGTTCGGGCGGGCCGACGCGCTGGCGCTGTTCCGGCGGCTGCTGGAGGGCGAGCGGGGCGCGTACTGGACGTTCGTCGTGCACACCGGGGACCGGACGCTGGTGGGTGCCAGCCCCGAGGTGCATGTGCGGATGTCCGGCGGCACGGTCGTGATGAACCCGATCAGCGGGACGTACCGGTATCCGGCCGAGGGGCCGACGGCCGAGCACCTGCTGGACTTCCTCGCCGACGGCAAGGAGATCGAAGAACTGTCCATGGTCGTCGACGAGGAACTGAAGATGATGTGCACCGTCGGTGACATGGGCGGGGTGGTCGTCGGCCCGCGGCTGAAGGAGATGGCGCACCTCGCGCACACCGAGTACGAGCTGCGCGGCAAGTCCTCCCTGGACGTGCGGGAGGTACTGAAGGAGACCATGTTCGCGGCGACGGTCACCGGGTCGCCGGTGCAGAACGCCTGCCGGGTGATCGAGCGCTACGAGCCTCTCGGGCGGGACGGTGTCGGGCGGGGTTACTACGCCGGGGCGCTGGCGCTGCTCGGCCGGGACTCCGGGGGCGCCCAGACCCTCGACTCCCCCATCCTGATCCGCACCGCCGACATCTCGGCCGACGGCCGGCTGCGCGTCCCGGTCGGCGCGACGCTGGTGCGCGGCTCCGACCCGGCGGGCGAGGTGGCCGAGACGCACGCGAAGGCGGCGGGCGTGCTGGCGGCCCTGGGGGTACGGCCGGCCCGGCCGCGCGACGAGCGGGAGCGGCCCCGACTGGCCGACGATCCCCGGGTGCGGGCCGCACTGGACGGGCGCCGTTCGTCGCTGGCGCCGTTCTGGCTGCGGATGCAGGAGCGGTCGGCGGCGCTGGAGGGGCATGCCCTGGTCGTCGACGCGGAGGACACCTTCACCGCGATGCTCGCGCATGTGCTGCGCTCGGGCGGGCTGGACGTCACCGTCCGGCGGTACGACGAGCCCGGGCTGCGGGAGGCCGTGCTCGCGCACGAGGGACCGGTCGTCCTCGGCCCCGGACCGGGTGACCCCGGCGACCTGGACGATCCCAAGATGCGCCTCCTGCGCGCTCTGACCGCCGAGGTGATCCGGGAGCACCGGCACGGTGTCCTCGGGGTCTGCCTGGGGCACGAGCTGATCGCGGCGGAGCTGGGGCTGGAGCTCGTGCGGAAGGAGGTCCCCCACCAGGGGGCGCAGACCGCGATCGACCTGTTCGGGCGGGCGGAGACCGTCGGCTTCTACAACAGCTTCGTGGCGCACTGCGACGAGGAGGCGGCACGGGAGCTGGCCGCGCACGGGGTGGAGGTGAGCCGGGCGGAGAACGGGGAGGTGCATGCCGTACGGGGTCCGGGCTTCGCCGGGGTGCAGTTCCACCCGGAGTCGGTGCTGAGCCTGGACGGGGCCGCGGTCGTACGGGAGCTGATGGGTCAGCTGCGCCGCACGACCGTGTAGCCGTCCGGGGGCGGTCGTCAGCCGAAGAACACCCCGACCTCCTCGTACAGCTTCGGGTCCACCGTCTTCAGCTTGGCCGTGGCCTCGGCGATCGGGACGCGGACGATGTCGGTGCCGCGCAGGGCGACCATCTTGCCGAAGTCGCCCTCGCGGACGCAGTCGATGGCGTGCAGACCGAAGCGGGTGGCGAGCCAGCGGTCGAAGGCGCTCGGGGTGCCGCCGCGCTGGATGTGCCCGAGGACCGTGGTACGGGCCTCCTTGCCGGTGCGCTTCTCGATCTCCTTGGCCAGCCACTCCCCGACACCGGAGAGGCGGACGTGCCCGAAGGAGTCGAGTGACTCGTCCTTGAGGACCACGTCGCCGTCCTTCGGCATGGCGCCCTCGGCGACGACGACGATCGGGGCGTACGAGGCCTTGAAGCGGGAGGCGATCCAGGCGCACACCTGGTCCAGGTCGAAGCGCTGTTCGGGGATGAGGATGACGTTGGCGCCGCCGGCCAGGCCGGAGTGCAGGGCGATCCAGCCGGCGTGGCGGCCCATCACCTCGCAGACGAGGACCCGCATATGGGACTCGGCGGTGGTGTGCAGGCGGTCGATGGCCTCGGTGGCGATGTTGACGGCGGTGTCGAAGCCGAAGGTGTAGTCGGTGGCGGACAGGTCGTTGTCGATGGTCTTGGGCACGCCGACGCAGGGCACGCCGTACTCGTCGGACAGCCGTGCGGCGACGCCGAGGGTGTCCTCGCCGCCGATCGCGACGAGCGCCTCGACCTCCAGCTTGGCCAGGTTCTCCTTGATCCGGCGGATGCCGTTCTCCTGCTTGAGGGGATTGGTGCGCGAGGAGCCGAGGATGGTGCCGCCGCGGGGCAGGATGCCGCGTACGGCGGGAATGTCGAGGCGGATGGTGTCGCCTTCCAGGGGCCCGCGCCAGCCGTCCCGGAAGCCGACGAAGTCGTATCCGTACTCCTGAACGCCCTTGCGGACGATGCCCCGGATGACGGCGTTGAGCCCGGGGCAGTCGCCGCCTCCGGTCAGTACTCCGACCCGCATGGAAATGTCCCTTCGCCGCGGTTGCCTGACGCTCAGTCACGGTAATGGTGACTCGCGTCACACAGCGAGAGGCGGGAAGGGTGATTCCGGTGAATTGTCAGGAGGCGGCTTGACCAGGCGGTTTCACGCGTCGTCGAGCCCGCGCTCGATCGCGTACCGCACCAACTCCACCCTGTTGTGCAGCTGGAGCTTGCCGAGCGTGTTCTGGACGTGGTTCTGGACCGTGCGGTGGGAGATGACGAGGCGTTCGGCGATCTGCTTGTAGCTCAGACCCTTGGCGACCAGCCGCAGCACCTCGGTCTCCCGCTCGGTCAGCCGGGGCGCCCCCGGCTCGTCGGCGTCCGGGGCGGGCGCGGGCTCGGAGGCCAGGCGCCGGTACTCCCCGAGGACCAGTCCGGCCAGGCCCGGCGTGAACACCGGGTCGCCGACGGCGGTACGGCGCACCGCGTCCAGGAGTTCCTCGGTGGAGGCCGACTTGAGCAGGTAGCCGGTCGCGCCGGACTTCACGGCCTCCAGCACGTCGGCGTGCTCACCGCTCGCCGACAGGACCAGGACGCGCAGGGCGGGGTTGTGGCCGACCAGTTCCTTGCACACCTGGACGCCGGGCTTGGCGGGCAGGTTGAGGTCCAGCACCAGGACGTCGGGGGCGGCGGCCTTGGCGCGGCGGACCGCCTGTTCGCCGTCGCCGGCGGTGGCGACCACCTCGAAGCCGGACTCGCTCAGGTCCCGGGCGACGGCGTCGCGCCACATGGGGTGGTCGTCGACCACCATGACCTTGATCGGGTCCTGCTGCTCGCTCATCGCTTCTCCGCCTTGTCCCGTGAGACCTTCGGTACCGTCAGTTCGACCTCCGTGCCCTGCCCGGGGACGGAGATCAGCTCGGCGCTGCCGCCGAGGTCGCGCAGCCGGCCCCGGATCGACTGGGCCACGCCGAGCCGGCCCTCGCCCTCGGCCTGGACGAGCCGGCCCTCGGCGATGCCGGGGCCGTCGTCCCGTACGGTGACGACGATCTCGTCGGGCTCGTCCTCGACGAGGATCCAGGCCCGGGCCTCCGCACCGGCGTGCCGGCGCACGTTGTCCAGGGCGGCCCCGACCGCGGCGGCCAGTTCCCGCGCCGCCGGTCGCGGCAGCGGCACCGGAGCACCGGGCTCGGCGAGGCTGACCCGGGCGCCGGCGTAGGGGGCGAGCAGGGTGCGCAGGTCGACGGGGCCGTCGTCGTCCGGCTCCTCGACCGCGCGGACGACGGCTCCGGCCGCCGTGTCCTCCGACACCCGGGAGACCGGCAGCAGCCCGCCGGAGACCAGCGTGCGCAACGCCACCTCCTGCTCCCCCGCGAGGCGCCCCAGTTCGGCCGCCTCGCCGCCGATGACCGCGCCGCGCCGCTGCACCATCGCCAGCACCTGGAGCACGCTGTCGTGGATGTCCCGGGCCAGCCGCTCCCGCTCCCGGGTCGCGGCCTCGATCTCCAGGGCGCGGGCGAGGGTGCGCTCGGAGGCGCGGGCGACCTCCACGACGTAGCCGATGGCGATGGAGGCCACCCAGACCAGGATCACGTTGTGCACGGTGTCCCGGGCCGGGGTGCCGCGCTCGACCAGGTTGACGACGGCGACGGCCGTGGAGGCCGCGGCGGCCCAGCGCCAGCCGCCCTTGACGGCGAAGGCCAGCACCGAGCCGGCGGTCCATATCGACGGCAGCGTCGGGCCGCCGCTCGCGATCCGCTCGTGACTGTCGGCGAGGGGGGTGAGCATGATGCCGGCGAGGGCGATGGTCAGGTCGACGGCCAGGAAGCGCTTGGTGCAGCTCGCCGCGTTCGCCACCTTGGGCAGGGTGGCCAGGGTCCAGCCGACCAGGACCGCGTAGTAGGCGACGGCGACCCAGGGGCGTACGAAATGGTCGTACGCCGTTGCGCACAGGCCGATGGCGTACAGCATGGTCAGCACCCGGTAGCCGGCGAGCGCACGCCACAGCGGCAGCTCGACCGACATCCGCATGACCCGCTCGCGCTTCGGCATGCCCCCCCGCTCCCCCGGCTCCCCCCGCTAGCCCTCGACCTGCTTCTTCTCCGCCTCCTTGGCGGCCTTCTCCGCTTCCTTGGCCGCCTTCGCCGCGTCCGCGATCTGCCGCTTGGCGGCGGTCGCGTACATGTCGACGTACTCCTGGCCGGAGAGCTTCATGATCTCGTACATGACCTCGTCGGTCACCGCGCGCAGCACGAAGCGGTCGTGCTCCATGCCCTGGTAGCGGCTGAAGTCCAGCGGCTTGCCGATACGGATGCCCGGGCGCATCAGCTTCGGCATCACCTTGCCGGGCGGCTGGATCTTCTCGGTGTCGATCATCGCGACGGGGATGACCGGCGCGCCGGTGGCGAGCGCCACGCGCGCGAGGCCGCCGGGCTTGCCCCGGTACAGCCGGCCGTCGGGCGAGCGCGTGCCCTCCGGGTAGATGCCGAACAGCTCACCGCGTTCCAGCACCTCTATACCGCTCTTGATCGCGGCCTCGCCGGCGCCGCGCGCCCCGGAGCGGTCCACCGGGAGCTGTCCGACGCCCTTGAAGAAGGCGGCCGTGAGGCGGCCCTTCACGCCCGGGGTGGTGAAGTACTCGGCCTTCGCGATGAAGGTGACCTTGCGGTCGAGGACCGCGGGCAGGAAGAACGAGTCCGAGAAGGACAGGTGATTACTCGCCAGAATTGCGGCACCTTCGGCCGGAATGTTCTCCAGGCCCTCCACCCAGGGTCTGAAGGCGACCTTCAGCGGTCCTCCGATGGCGACCTTCATCGTGCCGTACAACACCCGCGTGCCTCCTGTTTCCGACGATCAGACCTTAACCCGGACCGCCGCCAATGACCCCGACGACCCTGGTCGGTGTCAGTGCGGTCGCGTACGGTGAAGCACATCCGCCAGTTCTTCACGCCTTTCTCAGGAACAGGAGCCCGAAAGGTGCCGGTTCTCCCCGGAGCCGAGCCGTACCGCCACGAGGGCGGGGAGGTGGGTGTTCTCCTCTGTCACGGCTTCACCGGCTCGCCCCAGTCGCTGCGCCCCTGGGCGGAGCACCACGCCGCGCACGGCCTGACCGTGTCGCTCCCGCTGCTGCCCGGGCACGGCACCCGCTGGGAGGACCTGCAGGTCACGGGCTGGGAGGACTGGTACGCGGAGGTGGACCGCGAGCTGCGGCTGCTCGCCGAGCGGTGCTCCCGGGTGTTCGTCGCGGGCCTGTCGATGGGCGGGGCGCTGGCGCTGCGGCTGGCGGCCCGGAACGGCGAGCGGGTCGCCGGGGTCGTCGTCGTCAACCCGGCGAACCGGGTGCACGGCCTGTCGGCGTACGCCCTTCCGGCGGCCCGGCACCTGGTGCGGACGACGAAGGGCATCGCCAGCGACATCGCCAAGGGCGGCCCGGCCCTGCTCGGTTACGACCGGGTGCCGCTGCACCCGGCCCACTCGCTGCGGCTGTTCCTGCGCCGGCTGGACGGCGAGCTGCCCCAGGTGACCCAGCCGCTGTTGCTGCTGCGCAGCGCCCAGGACCATGTGGTCCCGGCGGCGGACTCGGCGCGGGTGCTGAGCCGGGTGTCCTCCGTGGACGTAACGGAGATCGTGCTGGAACAGAGTTACCACGTGGCGACGTTGGACCACGATGCGGACCGGATCTTCGAGGAGAGCCTCGCCTTCATCGGCCGGCTCGCACCCAGTGTCGGCAAGGAAGGGACGGCCGCAGTTGGCTGAGCACGACTCCGACCGCGAGGACCGCGAGCCGGACGAGAAGGGCGTGCCCTTCGACGAGGACGCCGCCTGGCGGGCGATCGTCGCAGGGTACGGCGCGGAGCCACCGGACCCGCCGGGTACCAGGCCCTTCAGGCCGGTCGAGGATCTCGCGCTGCCCGAACACGAGCCCCCGGGCGAGGGCGCGGCCGGCTCCGAGGAGCCGCGGCCCGCGAAGCCGCTCGGCAGCTCGATCTCGTTCGCGCCCGGTGTGGGCCCGCGTGACCACACCCCGCCGGAACCGTCCGAGGACGACTTCGACGAGGACGACGAGGGCCACTTCGTGCCGCCCGAGCCGCCGCCGCTGCCCACCGCCGACACGACCGCGAAGTTCGCCTGGCTCGGGGTGGTCGGCGGCCCGGTCCTGCTCCTGGTGGCCGTGCTGCTCGGCTGGGAGATGACCTGGTGGCTGACGACCCTCGGGATCGGCGGGTTCCTGGGCGGCTTCGCCACGCTGGTGATGCGGATGAAGACGGATGACGACGACGACGAACCGGGACGCGGCGCGGTCGTCTGACAGACCCGGCTGAGGGCCCGTCCGGAGACACTCCGGACGGGCCCTCACGCATCTCCGTACGGTCGGCCGCCCGCGCCGGACCGGTACGCAGCCCGGCTCGCACGGCCGGTGCGCCGAAAAGGGAACCCGATTCCGCCGACCGGCGAAGAAGAGATGAACAACCTGAACAAGCCCAAGCCTTCGAGGCGTTCAGACGAACGAAAGGAGCCCCGATGACCGTCGGACCACCGGGCGTCGGCACCCGCGGCGAGGATCGCTGGGAGAGTGATGCCCGCGTGATCGCACGGTCCCGGGACGAGCCCGAGCTGTTCGCCGCGCTCTACGACCGGTACGCCGACGCCGTGCACCGTTACGCGGCCCAGCGGCACGGTCCGGAGGCGGCGGAGGATCTGATGGCGGAGACCTTCATCACCGCCTTCCAGCGGCGCCACACCTACGACCTGGGGCGGGACGACGCCCGCCCCTGGTTGTTCGGCATCGCGACGAACCTCATGGGCCGGCACCGCCGGACCGAGGCGCGCCGGTTCAAGGCGCTCGCGCGGCTGCCGGAGCCGGTGGAGCACGAGGAGCCGGTCGCGGACCGGGCGGTTTCCAGGGCCGGTGCCACGGGGGTGCGCCGGGAACTGGCAGCCGCGCTGGCCGGGCTGTCCGCCCGGCACCGCGACGTGGTGCTGCTGGTGGCCTGGGCCGGCCTCGACTACGAGGAGGCGGCCCAGGCCCTCGGCGTGCCGGTCGGCACGGTCAGATCCCGGCTGCACCGGGCTCGCAGCAGATTGCGCGAAGCACTGGGCGGATCCGATCCGACGGCATTCCGAGAGGCAGACGCCCATGCATGACATCGACGAACTGCGCGAAGTGAGTAACTACGCCCCGGGGACTCCCCCGCTCGACGACGCCACCCGGCATCGGGTACGGGCACGGCTGGTCGCTGCGATGGACCGGCCCGCTCCGGTCGTACGGCCGCGGCGCCCCGTCCTGCGCATCGCCCTGACCGGTGCGCTCGCCGCAGCGGTCGCCGCCGGGGTCCTGGTCGCCGTACGGGACGATGACGGCGCGAACCGGGAGCGGACGGCGAACCCGCCGGCGTCGAGTGCGCCCGCCATGCGGAACGTGAGCGCGCAGACGGTGCTGAACGGGGCCGCCGCCTACGAGCGCAAGCACGAGCGGACGGTCACCCCGCGCGACGACCAGTTCATCTACACCAAGGAGATCATCAAGGAGACCAACCAGAGGACCGGCGAGACGAAGAGCCACGTCGACGAGAACTGGCGCTCGGTGGACGGCTCGAAGCCATCCTGGATCATGGAGATCGGGAAGGGGTGGTGGTCGCCGCCGCTCAAGAAGAACGAGAGCGTCTGGCCGCCGCAGGACTGGGGAACGCTGCGGAAGCTGCCGACCGATCCGAAGAGGTTGATCCTCGCGATCGGCCGTAACTGGGGCGTGCACGGGAAGACCGACTCGCTGGACGACATCACCGACGAGGAGTGGTCGCAGATCCATTTCAGCCTCGCGGGGCTGCTCAAGCTGGTCCCGGTGATGCCGCAGGGGCTGCGCCCGGCGGCCTACGAGGCGCTGGGCATGGTGCCCGGGGTGAAGGCGGTGCCGAACCAGCAGGACGCGAAGGGACGCACCGGCGTGGCCATCACGTACGACGACCCCACGGCCCCGGCGGGGGTCACGAGCTTCGGCGGCTACTTCATCTTCCGCCCGGGGACGTACGCCTTCCTCGGCTTCCGTGACGAGCGCTCCTCGGGCGACGGCCCGGCCATGAAGAAGTACACCCAGCTCTCCTACCTCGACAGCTGGGCCGTCGTCGACAGGGCGAAGCAGCGGCCGTAGCTACGCCGTGGCGGGCACCCTGAGGGCGGCGAGGACCGGAAAGTGGTCCGTGGCCGCCCTCAGGTCTCTCTCCGTGATCCCCGGCTGCTCCAGCGGCACGCCGCAGCCGAGCACCTCGATGCCCTTCGTGGCGAATACGGCGTCGATGCGCTGGTGGGGGTTGGCGGGGGTCGAGGTGAACTCGCCGCCCCAGGGCGCGGTGGTCCGGCAGTCCTGGAGGGTGTCGGAGAGGAGGCGGAAGGCGGGACCGTCGGGGCGTTCGTTGAGATCGCCGCCCGCGACTGCGTGCTCCACGCCCAGGCTCGCGAGGCGGTCGAGGAGCAGGCCGGCCTGGTCGTAACGCTCGTCCTTCTGCAGGCTGAGGTGGCAGCTGATCACTCCGAGACGGGCCGCGCCGAAGCGGACCACTGCCGTGGCGAGGCCGCGGCGGTGCAGGCCGGGGGTGAGCGGGAGGAGTACGTCTTCCGTGCGCTCGACGGTGGCTCTCAAGTTGCACAGGATCGCCGGCCCCGCCGCCGTCGCTCCTCCGGTGAGGATCACCTGGCCGGAGGCCGCCGCGAGCCGGGCCAGCTTCTTGCGCCAGCGGAAGAAGCGGGGGGCTTCCTGGACGAGGACCAGGTCGGGGGCGCAGGCGGTGATCACCCTTGCCAGGGCGTCGGTGTCGTCGCGCATCGAGCGGATGTTGTAGCCGAGGACCCGGATGACGGCGGAACCGTCCAGTTCCGTAAGGGAGTTGGGAAGCAGCATGACGATCAACATACGACGATGCCCGCCGTCCCGGGACGGGACGCGGCGGGCATCGTCGTAGTGGGGCCAGGGCTCACTACATGATCGGGTCGGGCTCACGGGCCAGGTCGGCTGCGCCCACGAGGCCGGCCTTGTTGCCGAGTTGGGCGGCGATCACGTCGGCGACCGGACGCCAGTTGCCGCCGACCAGCCAGCGCTTGTAGGACTTGCGGATCGGGTCGAGGACCAGCTCGCCCTCCTCGGAGAGGCCGCCACCGACGATGAACGCGGACGGGTCGAAGAGGGAGGCCAGGTCGGCGAGGCCGGCACCGGCCCAGCGGGCCAGCTCGCGGTAGGAGTCGACGGCGACCGGGTCGCCCTGGCGGGCGGCCATGGAGATGTGCTTGCCCTCGATGCCGTCCGGGGTGCCGTCACCGAGGCCGAGCAGGATCTCGGCGTTCTCCGGGGTGGCGTTGGCGCGCTGCTTGGCGTAGCGGACCAGGGCGCGGCCGGAGGCGTACTGCTCCCAGCAGCCCTGACTGCCGCAGCCGCACAGCAGGCCGTCCGGGACCATGCGGATGTGGCCGAACTCGGCGGCCACACCGAAGTGGCCGCGGCGCAGCTTGTTGCCGATGATGATGCCGCCGCCGAGGCCGGTGCCGAGCGTGATGCAGATGACGTTGCGGTGGCCCTTGCCGGCGCCGAACTTGTACTCGCCCCAGGCGGCGGCGTTGGCGTCGTTCTCGACCACGACCGGGAGGCCGGTGCGGGCCTCGACCTTCTCCTTCAGCGGCTCGTTGCGCCAGTCGATGTTGGGCGCGAAGTACACCGTGGAGCGCTGCCGGTTGACGTAACCGGCCGCGCCGATGCCCACGCCGACGATCTCGTGCCCGGCACGCGCGCCCTCGACGGCGGAGGCGATGGCGTCCACGATCGCCTCGGGCGTGCCCGGGGTCGGCACCTTGTGCGTCGAGAGGATATTGCCTTCCTCATCGACCACGCCGGCCGCGATCTTCGTGCCGCCGATGTCGACGCCGATGGTGAGTCCCATGAATCCCTCAGTTTCGGTCGAGCCCCGCTACGGCCAACCGTACCCGAGGCCCTGCCCCGGGAGGGCTTCAGTCCAGGTCGATGCGTTCCCCCGGGCCGGTGCCCTCGCCCCGGTCGCGGCGGTCGGACCAGTCGTCCTTCAGGTCGGCCGCGCCGGTGGTCCAGCGGTGCTCCTGGGCCTGGACCGCGGAGCGGTAGGCGGCCAGCAGTTCGTTGCCGGCGGCGGCGAGGTGGTCGAAGACGTCCGGATTGCGCTCGATGACGGGCTCGACGGCGGCCTTCGCCTGCTGCACGACCTGGCGCACCACCTGCTGGGCCGCCGGTCCGGCGACGGCGCCGAGCAGCGGGGACTGGAGACCGGACAGCTTGTCGGCCACGGTGTCCACGAGTCTGCGCAGTTCCTCGGCGGCGGAGCCCGGGGGCGGGGTCTCCTCGGCGCGGCGGCGGGCCTTCTCGGCGGCGAGGTCCTCGGCGCAGGCCGTGGCCCAGGCGTCGTCGTCGGTCGCCCTCCCCCGAGCTTCCGACTGCGCTCCAGCGGGGGGGACCCCCACCTCGTGGGCCTCCTCGGCCGGGTCGGGTGCGGGGCGCTCTTCGCTCATGGCGGACTCCTGACTACGGTTCGCCCCTACGACGTTACCCGAACGGGCGTACCCGGTTCACCGTCCGACGGCGGGCCACAGGTCGGGATCGGGGGTGAAGCGGATGCGCAGCTCACCCTCGCGCAGGGCGGCCCCGGCAACGGTGCAGCGGCGCAGGGCGGAGGGAAGCGGAACGATCCGCCGGAAGGGGCCCGCGGTGATCACCAGCTCGTCGCCGCGCCGGATCAGGTCCAGCTCGTCCCGTATCGCGCCGGGCAGCGGGATGTGCCAGACGAGCACACCGTCCTCGGCGAGGAAGTCCGCGACGGGCCACTCGACCGGGGCGGGCACGGGGTTGACGCCGGGGACGGCGAGGGCGTCCAGGTCGTCTGTGCCGTGCGGGTCTCGGCCGAGGTGGGGGACGGTGTGGAGGTGGTACGGCTCGGCCCACTCGGCCAGGGCCTTGCGCTGCTGGGCGAGGAGGCCGGCCAGCCAGTTGTCGGGGGCGGTCTCGGGCAGGACGCGGTTGGCGATCAGAGCCTCGGTGCGCAGGCCGCGCAGGGCGAGGCCGAGGGTCGCGGTGTGTACGGCGTCGGCACCGGCGGGGCCGGGTTCGGCGACCAGGCGTACGGCGGTGCGCCGGTCGGTGAGGACCGCCTCGACGGCGGCCAGCTCCACGTCCCAGCGGGCCGCCGTCTCGTACAGCCACTCGGCGGGCATGGGAACGCCGGCCAGCCGGCCGAGGACCGGGCGCAGGGCGCGGGCCGCCTGCCGCTCGGGCGGGAGCAGACGGCGCAGGTAGCGGCGCAGCTCCTCGGGGAGGGCGAGCAGGGTGAGGGCCTGCGGAAGGGGTGGGAGGTCGACGACGAGGAGGTCGTAGCGCTCGGAGAGGGCGGCGTCCCGGAGGGCGCGCAGGAAGGACAGCTCCTCGGCGCCGGGCAGCGGGGTGACCTCCTCGCCGTCCAGCCGGGCGGCGCCGAGGAGGTCCAGGACGTTCGCGGCGCGGGTCTGGAAGGCGGTGAGGTCCTGCCGGAAGCGTTCCGTGGCGTCGGGGCGCCAGACGGTGAGGTTCTCGGTGACCTCGGTGGGGGTGGGTCCTGTCTCGGCACCCAGTGCCGTGCCCGGGGTGTCCGTGCGGTCGGCGCTCAGGAGGAGGGTGCGGGTGCCCTCGCGGGCGGCGTCGACCGCAGTGGCAGCGGCCACGGTCGTACGACCGCTGCCGCCCGGGCCCGTGATCAGGATGGTGCGCATGAGGGTGAACGGTAACGGAGGGCAGGGCTGCCCGATGCTGCGGCTGCCCACGGCGGTAGCAGCATGACCGGGCGGGCGGAGATCAGCCGGCCGACTCGACCCTCTTCTTCAGGCCCGCCAGAGCGCGGTCGATGATGACCTTCTCCGCCTTGCGCTTGATCATGCCGAGCATGGGGATCTTGACGTCGACCGTGAGCTGGTAGGTGACCTCGGTGGCGCCCGCGCCGGCCGGCTTGAGGATGTAGGAGCCGTCCAGCGAGCGCAGCATCTGGGACTTCACCAGGGTCCAGGAGACCTCGTTCTGGCCGGTCCAGGTGTAGCCCAGGGTCTGGTCGTCCTTGATGGCCCCGGCGTCCATGACGAGGCGGACCTGCTCGGCGCGGCCCTGGCCGTCGGTCTTGAGGACCTCCGCTTCCTTCACCTCGCCGGTCCAGTCCGGGTAGCGGGCGAAGTCGGCGATCACCGCCATGACGTCGGCCGGAGCCGCCTCGATCGTGATGCTCGAACTGGTGTGTTCCGCCATCGCCGTGGCTCCTCCAGATACGGACCTAAGAGTGTGCAGCGTGAAGGCTACCGCGCCGCCGACCTGGCGCCTTCACCCCGTCCTTCACACCGTCGACCTTCCATCGAGCCCCGCCGCCCCTCGGTCTGCGGGGATCACCATTCCAGCGCCCACGGCCTGCCCGTCCCAGCGAAGTGCCCCACGTTCACACACTCCGTCGCCCCGATCCGCATCCGGCGTGCCAGTGGCTGATGGACGTGGCCGAACAGGGCGTAGCGCGGGCGGGTACGCCGGATCGCGTCCAGGAGGGCCCGGCTGCCGCGCTCGAAGCGGCGCGCGACCGTGTCGTAGACCAGCTCCGGAACCTCCGGCGGGATGTGCGTGCACAGCACGTCCACCTCGCCGACCGCCTCGATCTTCGCCGCGTACTCCTCGTCGTCGATCTCGTACGGCGTCCGCATCGGGGTGCGCAGCCCGCCGCCCACGAAGCCGAAGGTCCAGCCGCCGATCTCCACCCGCTCACCGTCCAGCACCGTGATGCCGGGCCCCGCGTACTCGCTCCACAGAGGCGGCATGTCGACATTGCCGTAGGTGGCGTACGTCGGCGTCGGGAAGGCGGCGAACAGCTCGGCGTACTGCTTGCGCACCGCCTTCTCGATGGCGGTGGCCCGGTCGGAGCCGATCCCGGCCCACAGCCGGGCCCCGAAGGCACGCGCCTCCTCGAAGCGCCGCGCGGTGCGCAGCTCGACGATGTGGTCGGCGTTCTCCTTGCCGAACAGGTCGGGGAAGATCCCGCGCGAGTGGTCGGCGTAGTCCAGGAAGAGGACCAGGTCACCGAGGCAGATCAGGGCGTCCGCACCGTCCCCGGCCCGGGCCAGGTCACGGGCGTTGCCGTGCACGTCGCTGACCACATGGACGCGCGTCCTTCGGTTGCCGGAGCGTGTGGGTGCCATGGCGATCAAGCGTAGGCGTGTGGGGTGTACGTGAACAGTGGCGACCCCGCCCGGGGTTACTCGCCGGTCGCTTAAGCCGTGGACTACTGTGCGCGAAGGAACGCCATCCCGTGTGACGCAGCGAACATCTCGTCGGGACCCCCTGTCGTAGAAGCCATACCGGCGGGTAACGTCCGGGCAGTCCAGTCGTGCTCAGGGTTTCAACCAAGTGGTCGGCACCCGGAGCACCCGCCCGAGCCTTGGACCGCACCGTCGCATCACACAGTGTCGTGGCGCCGGCGCCCTATGAGGAGCAGCAGTCTTGCGCGAGTTCAGCCTTCCGGCTTTGTACGAGGTCCCTGCGGACGGCAATCTGACCGACATCGTCCGCAGAAACGCCGCGCAGCATCCCGACGTCGCCGTCATCGCCCGCAAGGTGGGCGGCGCCTGGCAGGACGTGACGGCCACGGAGTTCCTGGCCGAGGTGCACTCCGCCGCCAAGGGTCTCATCGCCTCCGGTGTGCAGCCGGGCGACCGGGTCGGTCTGATGTCCAGGACGCGGTACGAGTGGACGCTCCTCGACTTCGCGATCTGGAGCGCGGGCGCGGTCACCGTGCCGGTGTACGAGACCAGCTCGCCGGAGCAGGTGCAGTGGATCCTCTCCGACTCGGGCGCGACCGCCTGCATCGTGGAGCTGGACAACCACGCGGCCGCCGTCGACTCGGTGCGCGACACCCTGCCCGCCCTCAAACACGTCTGGCAGATCGAGGCCGGCGGCCTGGAGGAGTTGGACCGGCTCGGGCAGGACGTCTCCGACGCGACCGTGGAGGAGCGCAGCTCGCTCGCCAAGGCCGACGACCCGGCGACCATCGTCTACACGAGCGGCACGACCGGACGGCCCAAGGGCTGTGTCCTCACCCACCGCAGCTTCTTCGCCGAGTGCGGCAACATCGTGGAGCGGCTGCGTCCGCTGTTCCGCACCGGTGAGTGCTCGGTCCTCCTCTTCCTCCCGCTCGCGCACGTCTTCGGGCGGCTCGTGCAGATCGCGCCGATGATGGCGCCGATCAAGCTCGGCTGCGTCCCCGACATCAAGCACCTCACCGACGAGCTGGCCGCCTTCCGGCCGACGCTGATCCTCGGTGTCCCGCGCGTCTTCGAGAAGGTGTACAACTCCGCGCGCGCCAAGGCGCAGGCGGACGGCAAGGGCGCGATCTTCGACAAGGCCGCGGACACCGCGATCGCCTACAGCAAGGCGCAGGACACCCCGTCGGGCCCGCCTCTCGGCCTGAAGATCAAGCACAAGGTCTTCGACAAGCTGGTCTACAGCAAGCTGCGCGCGGTCCTCGGCGGCCGGGGCGAGTACGCGATCTCCGGCGGTGCCCCGCTGGGCGAGCGGCTCGGTCACTTCTTCCGCGGCATCGGCTTCACGGTGCTGGAGGGCTACGGCCTGACCGAGTCCTGCGCGGCGACCGCGTTCAACCCCTGGGACCGGCAGAAGATCGGCACGGTCGGCCAGCCGCTGCCCGGCTCGGTGATCCGGATAGCGGACGACGGCGAGGTGCTGCTGCACGGCGAGCACCTGTTCAAGGAGTACTGGAACAACCCGGGCGCGACCGCGGAGGCGCTCGCCGACGGCTGGTTCCACACCGGTGACATCGGCACCCTCGACGAGGACGGCTACCTCAGGATCACCGGCCGCAAGAAGGAGATCATCGTCACCGCGGGCGGCAAGAACGTGGCCCCGGCCGTGATCGAGGACCGTATCCGCGCCCACGCGCTGGTCGCGGAGTGCATGGTGGTGGGCGACGGGCGGCCGTTCGTGGGCGCGCTGGTCACCATCGACGACGAGTTCCTGGGCCGTTGGGCGGCCGAGCACGGCAAGCCGGCGGGCTCCACCACGGCGTCGCTGCGCGAGGACCCGGATCTGCTGGCGGCGATCCAGGCAGCGGTCGACGACGGCAACGCCGCGGTGTCGAAGGCGGAATCGGTGCGGAAGTTCCGCATTCTGTCCTCCCAGTTCACGGAGGAGTCGGGCCACCTCACCCCGTCGCTGAAGCTCAAGCGGAACGTGGTGGCGAAGGACTACGCGGACGAGATCGAGGCGATCTACGCGAAGTAGTACGCCTGCTGAAAACGCGTCATGGCGCGGTGTCCTCGGCGAGGACCCGCGCCATCGTGCGTTCGGCGAGCGCGGTGATGGTGACGAAGGGGTTCACACCGATCGAGCCGGGCACGAGCGAGCCGTCGGTGATGTAGAGCCTGGAGTACCCCTTGACCCGGCCGTAGTCGTCGGTCGCCTTCCCGAGGACGCAGCCGCCCAGCGGGTGGTAGGTGAAGTCGTCCGCGAAGATCTTGCTGGTCGAGCCGAAGAGGTCGTACCGGTAGATGGTCAGGTTGGCCGCGTTGATCCGGTCGAAGAGCTTCTTGGCCATGGCGACCGACACGGCGCTCTGGGCCGGGGTCCAGCCGAGTTTCACCGCCCCGGACGTGGAGTCGTACGAGAACGACGCCCGCTCGGGGTTCTTGGTGATCGCCAGGTACAGGCTGATCCAGTGCTCGAACCCCATGGGCAGCGGGGCGATCTCGGCGAAGACCGGGTTGGCGGTGTTGGCCCAGTCGTCGATGCCCATGACGGGCATGGTCGCCTGGTTGGCGCCGACGGTGTCCCATATGTGGTTGGCGCGGCCGAGCATGGTGTTGCCGTTGGTGCCCCAGCCGGCGCCGACGCCGGAGTTCAGCGCGGGCAGGGTGCCCGTCTCCCTCGCCCGGACGAGGAGTTCGGTCGTACCGAGGCTGCCGCCGCCGAGGAAGAGGTACGTGCAGCTGTACTGCTTGGTCTCCACGACCTTGCCGGTGTTGTCGATGCGGTCGACGGTCAGGACGTACGAGCCGTCGCTCGCCCTGGTGACCGCCGTGACCTTCTCCAGGGTGTGGATGGTGACGTTGCCGGTGCCGAGCGCGGCGGCCAGGTAGGTCTTGTCGAGGCTGCGCTTGCCGTAGTTGTTGCCGTAGATCACCTCCCCGGCGAGTGCGGACCTGGTGGCCGTACCGGCGGCCTCGCGCTGCATGTAGCCGAAGTCGTAGACGTTCGGCACGAAGGTGGTCTTCAGGCCGGCGTTGGCGGCGGCCTTCCGGGAGGTGCGGGTGAACTGGTACCACTCCGTGGACTCGAACCAGGCCGGGTCGATGGTGTTGACGCCGAGCATGGAGCGGGCGCGCGGGAAGTAGGTGCCGTACATCTCCTCGGCGTCCACGGTCGGGAACTGCTCGGCGAAGTAGGACTTCAGCGGGGTGACCGCCATCCCGCCGTTGACCAGGGAGCCGCCGCCGACGCCCCGGCCGACGTACACGGACATGTTGTCGTAGTGCACGCGGTCGAGGACCCCGGGGTAGGCGCTGATGTCCTTGTTGACGAGGTCCAGCCAGAGGAAGGTGGCCAGCGGGGCCTCCGTGCGGGTGCGGAACCACATGGAGCGCTGGTCGGGTGCACTGGTGGAGCAGAACACCTTGCCGTCGCCGCCGGCGGTGTTCCAGAGGCGGCCCATCTCCAGGACGAGGGTGCGGATGCCGGCCTGGCCGAGGCGGAGGGCGGCCACGGCGCCGCCGTAGCCCGAACCGACGACGATGGCCGGGGAGTTGTCGACGGCGGCCGGTTCGGCCGCCTGCGCGGACTGAAGACCGATGCGGGTGAGACCTGCCGTGGCGGCGGCCTGGAGGGCGATCATGCCCAGGATGTGACGTCGACTCAGCTGACGCTGCATCAGTTTTGCTGTCATGCGCGCAGCATGTGCGGATTTTCCCGTTCCGCCTAGAGCAGGGACGAGTTTTTGAAGACGGCTTTTAGAGCAGCTCCTTGAGCTTCTCCGCCAGCAGGTCCCAGCGCCACTTCTCCTCGACCCACTGGCGGCCCCGCTTGCCCATCCGGTCGCGGAGTTCCGCGTCCGCGAGGAGGGCGATGATCCGCTCCGCGGCCTCGGCGGGCTCGCCGCCGCGGACGACCCAGCCCGTCTCGCCGTCGAGCACGGCGTCGGGGGCACCGCCCGAGTCGCCGGCCACGACCGGCAGGCCGGTGGCGGAGGCCTCCAGGTAGACGATGCCGAGGCCTTCGACGTCCAGGCCGCCGCGGCGGGTGCGGCAGGGCATGGCGAAGACGTCGCCGGCGCCGTAGTGCGCGGGCAGCTCGGACCAGGGCACCGCGCCGGTGAAGCGGACCGAGGCCTCGACGCCGGTCTCGCGGGCCAGTCGGCGCAGGTCCTGCTCGTAGGGACCGCCGCCGACGACGAGCAGCACGGCGTCCGGCTCGGCGGCGAGGATCCGGGGCATGGCCTGGATCAGGGTGTCCTGGCCCTTGCGCGGCACCAGCCGGGAGACGCACACGACCACCGGCCGGTCGGTGAGCCCGAGCCGCGCCCGGACCTCGTCGCCGCCCGAGCCGGGGTGGAAGGTCTTCTCGTCGACCCCGGGCGGCAGCTGCACCATCCGCCGGGCCGCCTCCGGGGTCAGCGCGGTCGCTATCCGGGAGCGGGTGTACTCGCCGAGGTAGGTGATCGTGTCCGTGGAGTCCCCGATCCGGCGCAGCAGCTGCCGGGCGGCGGGCAGCTGGGCCCAGCCGGCCTCGTGCCCGTGGGTGGTGGCCACCAGCCGCTCGGCGCCGGCCCTGCGCAGCGCGGGTGCCATCAGACCGAGCGGCGCGGCCGCCCCGAACCAGACCGAGGTGCAGCCGTGCTCCCGCAGCAGCGAGACGGCCCGCCGGGTCGCGCCGGGCGTGGGCAGCAGCATGGTCGTACGGTCCCGTACGACGGTGAAGGGCTGCTCGGCGTCGAACGCGGCCGTGGCCTCGACGCCCTCGCGACCGCGCTTCCAGGTGGAGGCGTACACGACCAGCCGTCCGGGCTCCAGCCGGAGGGCCATGTTGTGCAGGAAGGCCTGGATGCCGCCCGGCCGGGGCGGAAAGTCGTTGGTCACGATCAGCGTCTTGTGCATCGTCGCCGACCCTACCGGGCGCGCTTCGTGGCACACGCACAGGTGGGCAGGGAATCATGGGCCCGGAACGGGGTCGATGTGTGAACAGGGGTGCGGGTGAGCGGGAAGATAGCGGGACTGTCGGCGACTTGGTGCGCGACCCGGCTGGTACTACTGCTCTTCGTCTTCGGGGTCTACGTCTTCCCGGGTCCCGACGTCACCAGTGACGTGTCGGTGATCTACCGGGGCTGGTACGAGGTGCTGCGCCAAGGAACGTTTCCGCTCGCCGACGTGACCTGGCAGTACCCGCCCGCCGCCGCGCTCGCGATCCTCTCCCCCGCCGCCCTGCCGTTCCTGAGCTACCCGCACGCCTTCTTCGTGCTGGTGTGCCTGGCCGACCTGGCCGTGCTGGCCCTGCTGCTGCACGCGGGCCGGCGGCCCGGCCGCTCGCTGCGCGGGGCGTGGACCTGGGTGGTGGGCGTGCCCCTGCTCGGCCCGACGGTGTACGCCCGCTACGACCTGATGGTGACCGCGGTGGCCGTGGCGGCCCTGCTCGCGGGGATCCGGCATCCCCGGGTGATGGGCGCGCTGGTGGGATTCGGGGCGCTGCTGAAGGTGTGGCCGGCGCTGCTGCTGGTGGGCGCAACCCGGTTGCGGGGGTGGCTGTCGGCCGCGGTGACCGTGTGCGGTGTCGCGACGCTGTTCGCGGTGTCCATGCCGGGCGCCTTCGCCTTTCTCACCTTCCAGCGGGACCGGGGCACGGAGGTGGAGTCACTGGGCAGCCTGGTCTTCCATGTGGCCCGGCACCACGGCTGGCAGGGGGAGGTGCTGCTGAACTACGGGTCGATCGAGTTCGTCGGCCCGTACGTCGGGCTGGTCAGCAACGTCGCGATGGCGCTCACCGGGGCGGCGTTCGGCTGGCTGCTGCTGTGGCGGCGGCGGGCGTCCCGGTTCGAGGCGCACACGCCCGCGGACGCGGCCCTCACGGCGGTGCTGCTGTTCACGGTCACCAGCCGGGTGATCAGCCCGCAGTACCTGGTGTGGCTGATCGGCCTGGCCGCCGTGTGCCTGTGCTTCCGGGCCAGCCGCATGGGCGCCCCCGCCCTGATGGCCCTCGCCGCGGCCTTCCTGACGGTCCTCGAGTTCCCGATCGGCTTCGTGCACGTGGTCGTGAGCGACACGTACGGCATCACGCTGCTCGTCCTGCGCAACGGCCTGCTCGTCGCCGCCACGTTCATGGCGGCCCGCCGGCTGTGGCGCTCCACGGTCCCCATGGTCACCGCGGCCCCACCGGCCCCTCAGCCGGCTCCCGCGAAGGAGACCTCGGTCTCCTGACGGCGGGCCCGCCGGAACAGCACCGCCACCGCCCCGCACTGCACGGCCATCGCGAGCGCCAGGGCCAGGCCGACGCCGGGCAGGCCGAGCCCGGAGAGGGGGTACGCCAGGGGCAGCTGGACGGCGGTGCCGAGCAGGGTGGCCCGGAGCAGGGCCGGAGCTCCCCCGCTGCCCTCGAAGACCCCGCCGAGCGCGATGAAACAGGCCATCAGCAGCAGGTAGGGCCCGATGCAGCGCAGGAACAGCACACCCTGGTGGGCGACCTCGGGTCCGGCGCCGAAGGCGGCCATGATCCAGGGGGCGGTGGCGGCGAACAGGGCGGCGGCGCCCAGGCCGAGGCCCCCGGACACGAGCAGCGCCTGCCGGCCTATGTCCCGGCGCGCGTCCTGCCCCGCACCCCGGGTGTGCGCGGTGTGGATGGCGGCGGCCTGCCGTACCGAGTAGAAGGCCATGGTCGCGACGTACATGACCTTGTACGCGATCGAGTAGGCGGCCACCGCCGTCACTCCGAGCCGGGCCACGATCGCCACCAGCACCAGGGACCCGCCCTGCCGCACGGTGAAGTCGGCGGACATGGGCAGGCCGGTGGCCAGGGTTCGGCGCAGGGCGGCGAGGACCGGTTCGGCGGCAGGGGTGCCGGCCGCCGTCCGCAGCAGCGCGTCGCGGCCGAGCGCGCGCAGGCCCGCCACGAGGGCCACGCAGCGGCACAGCACGGTCGAGGCCGCGGCGCCCCGGACGCCGTAGAGGTGGATCAGGACCGGGTCGCAGAGCAGGATCAGCCCGTTGGCCAGCAGGGCGAGCCGCATCGGGGTACGCGTGTCGCCGGCGCCCTTGAGGATGCCGTCGACGAGTTGCTGGGCGAAGAAGACGGCCATGCCCGGCAGGGAGATCGCGAAGTAGGCGGTCGCGAGGCGCAGGGCCGCCGCGTCGCCGCCCCCGAGGACCAGGCGGGCCGACGGCTCGCGCAACAGGAACCCGCCGACCACGACCACCGGCGTCACCAGAGCGCACAGCGCCCTACCGCCGCGCACCGCGGCCCGCAGGGCGGCGGGATCGCGAGCTCCCCTGGCGTGCGCGACGAGCACGGTCGTACCGGAGGCGAAGACGAGCGCGATGCCGAGCAGCACGTTCTCGGTGTTGGTCGCGAGGGCGACGGCGGCCACGGCGGCACCGCCGAGCCGGGAGACCCAGACGGTGTTGATGATCCCGGAGGCGACCGAGGCGAGGAGCGAGAGGTAGACGGGGTGGGCGAGCGAGACGAGTTGCCTGCGGTGCGCGTTCACACGGAGCCCCCTCTTATCGAGCTACATCGTTTAGAGGTAGCTCGATAAGAGCTAGCATGAGTCCCACGCCCGCTGCAAGGAGGATTTCGCGTGCTGGAACTGTCGATCCTGGGTTTCCTCGCCGAGGAACCCCTGCACGGCTACGAGCTGAAGGAGCGCATCAAGGCGCTGAGCGGGCATGTCCGGCCGGTCAGCGACGGCGCCCTCTACCCGGCCATCAACCGGCTGGTCGCCGCGGGCAAGCTCGACCAGCGCACCGAGGAGGGCGCGAGCGCCGCCCCGCGCCGGGTGCTGTCCCTGACCGGGAAGGGCCGCGCGGAGCTGCTGGAGCGGCTGCGCACTCCCAAGCAGGCCGAGATCACCGACCAGGTCCGCTTCAACACCGTCCTCGCCTTCCTGCGGCACCTGGACGACCCGGCGGAACAGGCCGCGGTGCTGCGCCGCCGCCTGGACTTCCTGGAGGCCCCGGCGAGCTTCTTCTACCGGGACGGGGAGCCGGTGCGCGCGGAGGAGGCGGGTGACCTGTTCCGGCAGGGCATGCTGCGGGTCGCCCGGGCCACCGGCACGGCCGAGCGGGAGTGGCTGCGCGAGGCGATCGAGGTGCTCGGTCAGCTCAGCTGAGCACGCACGTACTGCCGCCACTCCGCGGTGAACGCCTTGGGCGTGGTCCCGAGCACCTTCTTCAGTGCCTCCTCGACCGCGCCCGCCCGCGCCCGGTGCATGCCGACGGCCCGGTAGAAGGCGCCGAGCCGGCCCTCTCCCCAGTGGTCGGCGATCATCCGGCAGGCGAGCCAGCCGCTCTCGTAGGACTGCGCGAGGTGGGCGGGGTCGGTGCTGAAGCCGAAGTCCTTGTCGGCGGGGAGACTCGCGGGCACCTTGCCGTCCTGGACCGCGCGGGCCAGTTCCGGTGCGGCCTCGACGGGCGTGCGGCCGGTGCCGAGGTAGCCGATCCAGTCGGCGTACCCCTCGGAGAGCCACAGCGGGGTGGCGGCGTCGGTGTGCGCGCGGGTGGCCACATGAGTGGTCTCGTGGGTGAGCACGACCTGCTTGCCGACGCCACCCAGCAGCACGTACGCCTCCGGGTTGACGACCACCCGGTCCGCGGGCGCCCTGCCCGCGCCGCCCACCTCGCCGGTGGTGACGGCGGCGATGCCCCGATAGTCGGCGGCGGGCGAGCCCAGCAGCCCCGCCATGCCCTCCAGCGTGCGCGGGACGAGGACGACGACCCGGCGGGTCCAGTCCGTGCCCCACGCGCGGGAGACGGCCGGGACCGCGCGGTCGGCGAGCCGGGCGTAGGCGCGCAGGTCGCCGACGCTCTGACCGGCCCCGAGGACCAGGCTGTGGGCGCCCTTCACGGCGGTCACCGTGCCCTGGTCCCACAGCTGCTCCCCGGCCTTCCGCGCGGGCTTGTCGGCGGTGACGTACCACGTGCCGTCGGCGGTGCGGCCGAGCGCGAGGGTGCGGCGGACGCTGACTGGGGCCCCGTCGTAGCCGGCGATCCGGTAGCGCAGCTCGGCGTCCGCGGTGGCGCCCGAGCCGCCACCGTGCACGGCGGTCACCCGGTAGGCCCAGGAGGCCAGCGGGAGCGCGCGCAGGCGGACGTACCCGGTCCGGGTGCCCGTCGTGCCGTACGCCGTCTCGTCGTGCCCGAGCAGGGCCGCGGAGCGCCGGTCGAGCACCTGCTGCACCTCGGCCGTGGCCGGGTCGGCCGCGGTCCGCCCGCCGCATCCGGCGAGGGGCGCCGCGAGCAGCAGACAGAGCCCCGCCGCCGCGGCGCGCCACACCCTTCTACGACCAGCCATTTCCCGATCGTACGGTGCGCGCGGGAGGTCAGGGACGGGTCACCGAGGAGATGGGCATCATGCCGACCGGGTCGTAACGCACCGGCGCGCCCGGGTAGGGGGCGTGGATGACCTGGCCGTTGCCGACGTACATCGCCACATGGCTGGCGTCGGAGCGGTAGACGACCAGGTCGCCGGGGCGCGCCTGGGAGAGCGGGATCTGCCGGCCGGCGTACCGCTGCTCCTGCGAGGTGCGCGGCAGATGGATGCCGGCGTGCCCGTACGACCACTGCATCAGGCCCGAGCAGTCGAAGCCGGAGGGGCCGGTCGCACCCCACACGTAGGGGCGGCCGAGGGCGGAGCGGGCGGCGGCGACGGCGGCCGCCGCGCGGGCGTCGGGGGCGACGGCACCGGACAGGTCGGGCAGGTCGACCCGGTCGGAGCGGGAGGCCCGGTCGTAGGCGGCGCGTTCGGCGGCGGGCAGCGAGTTGAGCAGCTGCCGGGCCCTGGCGAGCTTCCTCTCCACGGTCCGCTTGTGCGTGGCGACGGCCCTGCGGCTCTGCTCCAGCGCGGCGAGCTTCCCGGCGGCCTCGGCGCGCTCCTGGGCCAGCTCACGCATCGCCGTGCTCAACTCGCGCAGCTCGCCCGCCTGCTGGGCGCCGATGCGGTCGAGGGTGGCCGCCTTGTCCAGGTAGTCGTCGGGGTCGTCGGAGAAGAGCAGCGCGACGGCCGGGTCGATCCCGCCGGCGCGGTACTGGGCGCCGGCCAGCGAACCGAGCCGCTCGCGCATGGTGTTGATGCGCTGCTGCTGCCGGGCGATGTGGTCCTGGGCGTCCCGGACCTCCCGGCGCAGCACGTCGGCCCGCTCGTCGGCCTTGTCGTAGGCCTGGGTCGCCCTCTCGGCCTCCTCGTAGAGGTGGTCCACCTCGGCACGGGTGTCCCCGTGCGGCGCTGCTTGGACGGGTACGGCTCCGAGCGCGGCGGCCGCGGCCGACAACACGCACAGGGCGACGCCGGCGCCCCGGTTGAACCCGGACAGTGCAAGGCGGCGATGGGACCCCACGGCAGTCCTTCTGCTGGCGGACAGGGACAGCTTCCCCGGCGCCGGGGACGGGGAGGCCCCTGCGCCGGGGAATCGCGGCAGACAGTAGCCGTGCGGAAGGACCGCGCCGAACGACCTCGAGCGGCGCACAAAGCCGACGCCCCGCCCTGACGCAGGTCATGGGCGGGGCGTGGAGTCAGTCTCGGTTCATCGGATTCGCCCGTTCGGGCGCCACCGAGTCAGCGTCGCGGAGTTGTCAGACCCGGACGCCGAACTGGAACGGCATGTTGCCGATGGCCTCGTAGCGGACCACGGCACCGGTGTGCGGGGCGTGCAGCACCTGGCCGTTGCCGGCGTAGAGGCCGACGTGGTGCAGGTCGCCGTAGAAGAACACCAGGTCGCCGACCTTGAGGTCGCTCTGGTTGTAGATGCGGGTGCCGATGTTCGCCTGGGCCTCGGAGGTGCGCGGGATGGAGACACCGGCCTGCGCGTAGGACCAGGAGGTCAGGCCCGAGCAGTCGAAGGAGGAGGGGCCGGAGGCGCCGTAGACGTACGGCGAGCCGATCTTGCTCTGGGCGGCGGAGAACGCAGCCGAGGCGCGGTCGGAGGCGGGCGGGGCGTCGCCGAGGTCCACACGCTCGGTGGAGGAGCGGTTGGCACGCGCCTGCTCGGCGGCGAGCGCGGCCTTCTCCTTGGCGGTCAGGGTGTTGAGCAGCTTCTGCGCCTCGGCGAGCTTGCCCTGGACTTCCTTCTTCTTGTTGCCCAGCTCGGTGCGGGTGGCGGCGAGGTCCTTGAGCTTGTCGGTGGCCTCGGCCCGCTCCTGGGCGAGTTCGCGCTGTTTGTCCTGAATCTTCTTCAGGGCCTCGACCTGCTGGCTGCTCAACTGGTCGAGCGTGGAGGCCTTGTCGAGGAAGTCGTCCGGGTTGGAGGACAGGAAGAGCTGGACCGAGGAATCTATGCCACCGGAGCGGTACTGGGCGGTCGCCAGCGAACCCAGGCCGTCGCGGAGCTTGTTGAGCTCCTGCTGGCCACGGGCCACGTTGTCCTGGATGGTGGAGATTTCCTTCTGCAGCTTCTGCTGCTTCTCCTTGGCCCCGTTGTACTTCTCGGTGGCCTGCTCCGCCTGCTCGTAGAGCTTGTCGACCTTCGCCTTGACCTCGTCCTTGCCGAGCTTCTCGCTCGGCGCGGCATTGGCGGCGTTCGCGCTGAGCGCGACGGCAGCGGCGGCTGCGGTGGTCAGCACGGTGACACGCGTGCGACTCGGCTGCTTGGGTCGACGATGGGACGCCACGGAGGACGAACTCCTTCTTGTGAGTGTTCACCCGTTCGGAGGTTCGAGCCCAGACCCTAGTGACCCAGTTGTGATCAGTTCAAATCCTCGCGGCAAAAAACCCTGTGACGCAATGCATTCTTTGCACATAACTCACGTGCAGTGAGGCGCGATTGACCCTACGTGGCGTGAGAGTCGGGTCAATTCGGGCATTACATATGCGCGTTGGACCTTCAGGACAGTCGCTTCAGAAGTACCGCAGAGGCGACGGGACGGGCACCGGCCCTGGCGACCCCGTCGGCCACCTCCCGGTCGGTCGAGGCGACGATGACCGGACGGCCCGGCGGCTCCGCGCGCACGAGCTGGCGGATCAGCTCGTCGGCCGTGACCCCCGGCTTGGAGAACAGCACCCGCACCCCGCGCGGTGGCGCGAGCAGCACCGGCGCGGCCAGTTCGGCGCCGTCGAAGACACATGTCACCTCGGCGCCGGTCTGCGCGGCGAGGGCCGAGAGCTGCCCCAGGAGCCGCAGCCGCTGCTTCTCCAGCGGCATCTGCGGATAGCCGGTCTTGGTGACGTTGTAGCCGTCGACGACCAGATGCGCCTGCGGCAGCGCGAGCAGCTGGTCCAGGATAGCCGGGTCGTTCTCGGACAGGGCCCGGGCCGCGATGTCCTTCGGGGTCATACGCCCCGGCTCGACCGCGTCCACGGTCTCGGCCGGGCGCACGGAGACCGGGGGCAGGGCGAGTTCGCGCCGCAGCCCCTGGGTGGCGTCCAGCAGGGTGTCGAGCAGCAGCCGTACCCGCATGTCCTCGACGCTGCGCCCCTCACGGGCCGCCCGGCGGGTGGCCTCCAGCGCGGCCTCGGCCTCGCCCAGGCGGGCCTTGAGCCGGCGGGACTCGCTCTCGGCGACCGACAGCTGCGCCTGCCCCTCGGCGCGTACGGCCTCGATCTCGCCCTGGACCTTGCGCAGCGCGGCCTCGCCGCGCTTCACGTCGCTGAGCGCGGCACGCAGCTTACGGTGCAGCGACTCCGCTTCCTTCTTCGCCGACTCCAGATCGACGCGCAGCCGTTCCGTCTCGGTCCGGGTCTGCGCCCGGGCCTCGGCCAGCTCCTCGCGCAGCCGCTCCAGCTCGGCCCGACTCTCCTCGTCGGCCCGCTCGGCGTCCGCGCGCTGGGCCTCCTCGCCGGCCGCGGTGACCAGCTTCACCCAGCCCGCCGGGCGCAGTACGTAGGCCGCGGCCGCCACGTCGAGCGGGTCCGCGGCCGGGGGCGGTGAGCCTGAGTCGAGGGCGCCGGACAGCTCCGGCTGCACCTCTCTGAACTTCTCCCCGATCCGCTGCCGGAAGAGCGGATCGGTCTCCAGCGCGGCCGCCATCGCGTTCCCGGCGAACTTGGCCCGCCGGTTCGGGGCGAACCGGGCGTACTGCCGCAATTGGGCGGGCAGTTCCGCAACCGTCAGGCCGCCGAACCCGTCCGAGACGATCTGCACGACCCGTCGGCGCACGCCGTCGGGCAGCGGACGGTCAAGCACCTCAGCGGTGCCGTCGCCCGGCCCCCCGCCTGCGGTCTCCACCATCCGTCACACCCCAATACCTGTACGGGGCCCGCTCCGCTCAGGAGCCGGCGCCCGGCCTGTCCACGAGTTCCACCTGGTCCACCGCGTTGCACCAACGGCAGCGGACCGAGTCGATGGTCTCACTGACCACCTCGCGTTCCTCGACCGTCGGCTCACCGGCGAGGTCGAGGTGGACGTACTCGACGACCTTCGACGAGCGGGTCACATCGAAGCGGGTGAGGTTGCCGCAGAGGGTGCAGCGCCATCGCGTCGTGGCGGTCGGCAGGGGAACCGTCATCGTGACTGTTCGCTTCCTTCTCGGGTCGGTCCGCGCCGCTCCTCGACGCGTGTGGCTCGTAACCCTACGGCCTGGCGGGTGCTCACCGCCCGTCCGTCCACGGCGGCGAGGCGGTCTGTCAGGTTGCGTCCCCTTACGTCATGCTCTGTAGTCATGATCAACGCCTGGGGCACGACGGCCGGCCGCACACTCAGGGCGCTCCGGGACACTCCCGCGCCGATGACGCACGCCCTCATCGCCGTGTGCTCCCTGATCTTCGTCCTGGGACCGGCCTCGGGGCTCACTCCGGCGTACGGCTCGGCGGACGCGCTGCCGGCCGCGCAGCGTGCGTACTTCCGGCACTGGGGGGTGGTCCCGGCGCGGTTGTTCGACGAGCCCGTCCGGGAGGCCCTGACCCCGGTCACCGCGCTGTTCGTGCACGGCAGCTGGGTACATCTGCTCGGCAACATGCTCTTCCTCTTCGTCTTCGGGATGATGACCGAGGAACGGATGGGCCGGGTGGAGTTCACCCTCTTCTACATCGGCTGCGGCTACCTGGCCCTGCTGGGCTACGCGGCCGCCAACGCCACCTCCGAGCAGTCGCTGGTGGGCGCGTCCGGGGCGATCTCGGCGGTTCTCGGCGCGTTCCTCTACCTGTTTCCCCGCGCCCGTGTCACCAGTCTGCTCCCCTTTCTGTTCTTCCTGCCGATGCGCTTCCCGGCCTGGGTGGTGCTGCCCTTCTGGGCGGCGCTGCAGTGGCTGGCGGCAGGGCGCTCCGGAGAGGGGCCGGGGGTGGCCTACCTCGCGCACCTGGTCGGCTTCGGGGCGGGGTTCGGGTACGCATGGGTGCGGTACCGGAAGAAGGAGGGGCCGAAGGGCGGCCTCGGTACGGCGGTGGTGGGAGACGGGCGGGCGACTAGAGTGAAGTGCGCACCGGCTCCGGCACCCGAGGGAGAGAACCCGTCGTGATCACCGCGATCGTCCTGATCAAGACCAGCGTGGACCGGATCCCCGAGATCGCGGAGCAGATCGCTTCGCTGGATTCGGTGAGCGAGGTCTTCTCCGTCACCGGTACGTACGACCTGATCGCCATGGTGCGGGTGCGGCAGCACGAGGATCTGGCCGATGTGATTCCGGGGCGGATCAGCAAGATCCCCGGGGTCGAGGCCACGGACACGCACGTCGCCTTCCGTACGTACTCGCAGCACGACCTCGAGGCGGCCTTCGCGATCGGGTTGGACAACTGATCGACTGAAGACCGCCTCACCAGGCGTTCAGCGACTCACACCGCCGGGACGCAACGGCCTTCCTCCGTGCGGTACGTCCACTTCGCGCCCTCGGTCACCAGTTCCTTCACCGCCGAGACGAAGCGTTCCACGTGCTCGTCGGGGGTGCCCGCGCCGAAGCTCACGCGGATCGCGTTCAGGGACTTCTCGCCCGGCGCGGCCTCGGGGGCGCCGCATTCGCCCTGGGTCTGGGGGTCGGAGCCGAGGAGGGTGCGGACCAGGGGGTGCGCGCAGAACAGGCCGTCGCGGACGCCGATGCCGTACTCGGCGGAGAGGGCGGCGGCGAAGTGGGAGCTGTTCCAGCCGTCCACGACGAAGCTGATCACGCCGACGCGCGGGGCGTCGTCCCCGAAGAGGGAGAGGACCCTGACCTCGGGCACCTCGGCCAGGCCGGCACGCAC
Organism: Streptomyces sp. NPDC085866; assembly: GCF_044541035.1. Classification (NCBI taxonomy): domain Bacteria; kingdom Bacillati; phylum Actinomycetota; class Actinomycetes; order Kitasatosporales; family Streptomycetaceae; genus Streptomyces; species Streptomyces sp. NPDC085866. The sequence continues at coordinate 9,907 of NZ_JBITSQ010000008.1, read as the reverse complement.
CTTCGCGATGAGGTGCTGCTCGCGGGCGACCAGCGTGTCGAAGCCGGCCTCCGTCAGCGCCTTGCAGGCGGAGGCGATGGAGTAGGCGCCGATGACGTTCGGGGAGCCGGCCTCGTGGCGGGCGGCGGTCTCGTGCCACTCCACGGCCACTCCCCCGTCCTCGCGCCGGGTCACCTTGCGGCTGGCGCCGCCGCCCGCGAGGTACGGCTCGGCCGCGACCAGCCAGTCGGCGCGGCCGGCCAGGACGCCGGAGCCGAAGGGGGCGTACAGCTTGTGGCCGGAGAAGGCGACCCAGTCGACGTCGAGGTCCTGGACCGACACGGGGTGGTGCGGGGCCAGCTGGGCGGCGTCGAGGACGATCCGGGCGCCGTGCGCGTGCGCCGCGGCGGCCAGCTCGCGCACCGGCCACAGCTCACCGGTGACGTTGGAGGCGCCGGTGACGCAGACCAGGGCCGGGCCGTGGCCCCCTTCGATGGACACAGTGCGGTCGGCGAGGGCCCGCTCCAGGGTCTCGACGGCCTGCCGCGGGGTGCGCGGGGCGTTGAGGTAGGTGACGCGGGCGTCCTGCCAGGGCAGCAGGGAGGCGTGGTGCTCGGTCTCGAAGACGAAGACCTGGCAGTCGGCGGGCAGGGCGGCGGCGAGGAGGTTCAGGGAGTCCGTGGTCGAGCGGGTGAAGATCACCTGGTCGGCCGCACGGCAGTCGAGGAACTCGGCGACCGTCCTGCGGGCGTTCTCGAACAGGTCGGTGGAGAGCTGGGAGAGGTAGCCGGCGCCGCGGTGGACGCTGCCGTAGTACGGCGCGTAGGCCGCCACGTCGTCCCAGACGCGCTGGAGGGCGGGGGCGCTGGCCGCGTAGTCGAGCGCCGCGTAGGTGACTTCGCCGCCGGTCACGAGCGGGACGGTGACGTCACGGCCCAGAACGGGCAGAGGGGCACAAACGGACTGGTCGGCGGCAGCGGTGAAGACGGACATGGCGAGCTCCTGTGAGAGGCAATACGGAACCACCACGTGAGCGCGTACGGCTCGAACGTGGGGAAGGTGAAAGGGGTACGCGGAGGCGGGGCTCTACGCCCTATCGCATTCGCTTGCTCACAGAAGGCTCCCTCGACGACCAGGACCCCTGGTTTGCGAGGGGTCCGCGCTTGCCGTGGACCTCGCTGCCCACGGCCTGGTCTTCACCCGGGGCACCCCGCCACGGACGGAGGGTTGCCGGACAGTCGGCCGGGGCCTCATGACTGTCACTCATGACCTGATCAGGAACGTAGCCGAGCTGATCGCCGCCGCGCAACTTCTGTCCGGATCCCGGGACACCGCTACGACGGCGATCAGCCACCCGCTACTTGTTGCTGGCCGCCACCCACCGCTCCAGCGTCCGCCTCGCCTCGCCCGAGTCGATCGACACGGCCGCCCTGGCCATGCCGGCGCGGAGCTGCTCGGCCAGGGGGGCCTCGGTCGGGTCGAGGGCCACCAGGGCGGCCGCCGAGTTCAGCAGCACCGCGTCCCGGACCGGGCCCTGCTCGCCGTCCAGCAGGCGGCGGGCGACCTCCGCGTTGTACGACGCATCGGCGCCGCGCAGGGCCTCCACGGGGACGAGGTCGATGCCGACGTCCCGCGGGTCGAAGCTCTCCTCCGCGACCTTGCCGTCCCGGACCACCCACACCCGGGAGGTGGACGTGGTCGTCAGCTCGTCCAGGCCGTCGTCGCCCCGGAAGACCAGGGCGGAGTTGCCGCGCGCGGCGAGGACCCCGGCCACGATCGGGGCCATCCGGGGGTCGGCGACACCGACCGCCTGGGCGCGCACCTTGGCCGGATTGGTGAGCGGGCCGAGCACGTTGAAGGTGGTACGGATCCCCAACTGCCCGCGCGCCGCGGCGACATGACGCAGGGCCGGGTGGAACTTCACGGCGAAGCAGATGGTGATGCCGGCCTCGTCGGCGACCTCGGCGACCCGCTTCGGGGTCAGGTTCAGGTTGATCCCGAGCTTCTCCAGGACGTCGGAGGACCCGGAGGCGGAGGACGCGGCGCGGTTGCCGTGCTTGACGACCTTCGCTCCGGTGCCGGCGACGACGATCGACGACATCGTGGAGATGTTCACCGTCTTGGCGCCGTCACCACCGGTGCCGACGATGTCGACGGCCGGCCCGGGCACCTCGATCACGTTGGCGTGCTCGTACATGGTCCGCACGAGTCCGGTGATCTCCTCCACCGTCTCGCCCTTGGACCGCAGGGCCACCAGGAACCCGGCGATCTGTGCGTCGGTCGCCTCGCCGCGCATGATCAGGTCCATCGCCCAGGCCGTGTCGTCGGCGGACAGGTCCCGGCCGTCCAGCAGCCCGTTCAGCAGGGCGGGCCAGGAACGGCCCGCCGCGGTGTCGCCTCCAGCGGGGGTCACAGCGTTCATAGCCGCTCCTGGGTGTCTAGAAGAACAGTGTGGTCCCACCCTATCCAGCCCGGGACACGGCGAAGGGCCCCGTCCGCAACACGGACGGGGCCCTTCGGCGTGGTGTGGCGACGCGGGGATCAGTGGTGGCCGTGGCCGCTCGTGATCTCCTTGTACTCGTCGACAGTCGGCTTCGGGATCTGGTTGTCCTCGCCGTAGTAGGCGTTGCTGAGCTTGGCGCGCAGCTTCTCGGACGCCTTCACCTTGCGCTCGACACCGTTCTCGTCGACCGTCGGGCCGATCTCGGCCGGCTCGTACTGGTGGTGAGCCGTGAGGGTGTGCAGCTGCTCCTGGCTGAGCGGCTCGTGCACCTCGATGAACTCACCGTGCGGCAGGCGCTTGATGATGCCGGTCTCGCGACCGTGCAGCACCTTGTCGCGGTCGCGGCGCTGCAGGCCGAGGCAGATCCGCTTGGTGGTGATGAACGCGATGACCGGTCCGGCGAAGAAGAAGATCCGGACGAACCAGGTCACGTCGTTGATCGACAGGTGGAAGTGGGTGGCGATGAGGTCGTTGCCACCACCGATCAGGCCGACCATGTACACGGTGACCCAGGCGACACCGAACGCGGTACGGGTCGGGGCGTTGCGCGGGCGGTCCAGGATGTGGTGCTCGCTCTTGTCGCCGGTGACCCAGGACTCGATGAACGGGTAGAGCGCGATCGCGGCCAGGACGAGGCCGAAGAGCACCAGCGGGATGAACACGCCCAGGACGAGCGTGTGACCCCAGAAGTTGATCTCCCAGCCCGGCATGTAGCGGACCAGACCCTCGGCGAAGCCCATGTACCAGTCGGGCTGGGCGCCGGTGGACACCTGGTCGGGGCGGTAGGGACCCATGGCCCAGATCGGGTTGATCTGCGTCACCGCGGCGATGGCCGCGATCACACCGAAGACCAGGAAGAAGAAGCCTCCGGCCTTGGCCATGTAGACCGGCAGCAGCGGCATGCCGACGACGTTGTTGTTCGTCTTTCCGGGACCCGCGAACTGCGTGTGCTTGTGGTAGAAGACCAGGATCAGGTGGCCCACCATCAGGCCGAGCATGATGCCCGGCAGTAGCAGGATGTGGATCGAGTAGAACCGGGCGACGAAGTCGTGACCGGGGAACTCGCCGCCGAAGAGGAAGAACGAGATGTAGGTGCCGACGATCGGCATCGACAGGATCGCGCCCTCGGTGAAGCGGACACCGGTGCCGGAGAGCAGGTCGTCCGGGAGCGAGTAACCGGTGAAGCCGGTGAACATGCCCAGGACGAACAGCAGGAAGCCGAACAGCCAGTTGATCTCACGCGGCTTGCGGAACGCGCCGGTGAAGAACACGCGCATCATGTGCACGAACATGCCGGCGAGGAAGATCAGCGCGGCCCAGTGGTGGATCTGCCGGATGAGCAGACCACCGCGCACGTCGAAGGAGATGTGCAGGGTCGAGTTGAACGCCTCGGACATCAGCTGTCCCTGGAGCGGGACGTAGCTGCCGTGGTACTCCACCTCGTTCATCGACGGGTGGAAGAACAGCGTCAGGTAGACACCGGTCAGGATGATGATGAGGAAGCTGTACATGCAGACTTCGCCCAACATGAACGACCAGTGGTCGGGGAAGATCTTGCGCATGTTGGACTTGGCCAGGGAGTAGATCCCGAGCCGTCCGTCGGCCCAGTCGGCCACCCGCTCGCCGGCCGGCGCCTTGCCGCGTCGCTCGTTGTTCTCGTTGGTGCTCATCCGCGCTCCCAGAATGCAGGACCGACGGGCTCTTCGAAGTCGCCGAGCGCCTCGAGGTAGCCCTCGTCGTTCACGCCGATGCGGAGCTGCGGCAGGGCGTGACCGGCGGGGCCGAAGATCACTCGGGCACCGTCGGAGAGGTCGAAGGTGGACTGGTGGCACGGGCACAGCACGTGGTGCGTCTGCTGCTCGTACAGGGAGATCGGGCAGCCCACGTGGGTGCAGATCTTCGAGAACGCGACGATGCCCTGGTGCGACCACTCGAGCTCGCGCTTGTCCTTGATGTTGTCCGGCTGCAGCCGGATGATCATCAGGGCCGCCTTGGCGATCTCGTTCTGGAAGTCCTCCTGTGCCTCCTCCAGGCCCTCGGGCTTGGCGAAGGTCAGCGAACCGACGGCGACGTCCTCGGGACGCAGCGGCTGGTTCGTGTTCATGTTGACGAGCAGCTTGCCCTTGGCCCACAGCGTGTGGCGCAGCGAGGTGCCGGGCAGCGGGCCGAGGTCGCGCAGCAGCATGACGCCGGAGAGCGGCACCATGGCCATCGCCCCGAACATCGTGTTGCGGATCAGCTTGCGGCGGCCGAGCGCCGACTCCTTGGCACCCTGCTTGAAGTCCGCGTGGACCTTCGCACGGACCTCGGGAGAGGCGGCGATCGCGTGCCGCTCGTCGGCGACCTCGACGTCGGACATCAGGGTGCGGGCCCAGTGGACCGCACCCGCGCCGATGCAGAACAGCGCCGTACCGAGGGTCAGGCCGAGCGCGAAGTTCAGCGCGCTGATGTGGCCCAGCGGGAAGACGAAGATCGACTTGTCCTGCGGGATCGCCACGTACGAGACGATGAAGCCGACGGTGGCGAGCATCGACACCGTGAACAGCAGGGCGACGAAGCGCTCGGACCGCTTGGCGGCCCGCTCGTCGATGTCCTGGATCCGGTGCTCGTGGGGCGGCAGCCCCGGGTCCGCGAACGGGTTCTGCTCGTCCGCGACGCTCACGGCGCCGTGCGCGTGCTCCTGCTCAGCGGGCAGGTTCTCTTCTGGAATGTCTTGGCTACTCATGACTTCTTGGCCTTTGCGGTCCGAGCGGCGACCCAGACGGCTACCGCGATCAGCGCACCGAGGCCGAAGACCCATGCGAACAGGCCCTCGGTGACCGGGCCGAGACCGCCCAGCTCCATGCCGCCCGGCTGCTCCGTCTCGCTGCTGTTGATCGCGTTCAGGTACGCGATGACGTCCTTCTTGTTCTTCTCCGACAGCGTGGTGTCGGGGAAGGACGGCATGTTCTGCGGGCCCGTCTGCATGGCCTCGTAGATGTGCTTCGGGTCGACGCCCGTCAGGTCCGGCGCGAACTTGCCCTTGGTGAGGGCACCACCCTTGCCGGTGAAGTTGTGGCACTGCGCGCAGTTGGTACGGAACAGCTCGCCACCCTTGGCGATGTCCGCACCCTCCGGGCCGTACTGCGCCTTCGTCGGCACCTCGGGGCCAGCGCCCAGCGAGGCGACGTACGCCGCGAGCTGGTCGATCTCGGCCTGGGTGTAGATGTTCTTCTTCTTTACGACCTGCGGGCCCTGCGAGGTGGCGGCCGGCATACGGCCGGTCGCGACCTGGAAGTCGACCGCCGCAGCGCCCACGCCGACCAGGCTCGGGCCGTCGGAGGAGCCCTGGCCACCGGTGCCGTGGCAGCTGGCGCAGCCGACCTCGTAGAGCTTCTTGCCCTCCTTGATGGTCAGGGACTGGGAGGTTTCATCGGCCTGCGCCTTGCTCGCGGGCGCGAACGCGGCGTACAGCCCCCCAGTGGCCGCCAGCGCGAGGAGTAGGACGACGACCGCCGCCAGCGGATGGCGTCGTCGTGCGGAGAGCTTTTTCACGGATTACCCCGGTGTCAGGATCTTCTGCGTCGATGCTTCAGGATGTGCGGGAGCGGTCCCGGCTACTTGATCAGGTAGATCGTGGCGAAAAGGCCGATCCAGACCACATCGACGAAGTGCCAGTAGTAGGACACGACGATGGCGGCGGTCGCCTGCTCGTGAGTGAACCTCTTGGCCATGTAGGTGCGGCCCAGGACAAACAGGAAGGCGATGAGACCGCCCGTCACGTGCATGCCGTGGAAGCCGGTGGTCAGGTAGAACACCGAGCCGTACGGGCCGGAGGACAGGGAGATCCCGTCCTTCTTCACCAGCTCGGTGTACTCGTAGATCTGACCGCCGATGAAGATCGCACCCATGATGAAGGTGAGGATGAACCAGCCACGGAGCTTCTTCACGTCCCCGCGCTCGGCGGCGAACACGCCGAGCTGGCAGGTGAGCGAGGAGAGCACCAGGATCGTGGTGTTCGTCGCGGAGAAGGGCACGTTGAGCGCATGTGCCTGCTCCGTCCAGTACGCCGGTCCGGTCACCGACCGGAGGGTGAAGTACATCGCGAAGAGGGCCGCGAAGAACATCAGCTCGGAACTCAGCCAGATGATGGTTCCGACGCTGGTGAGGTTCGGTCGATTGACCGACGGGTGCGCGTGCCCGGTTTCTACTGTCGTTGCTGTCGCCACGACCGACATTATGTCGGTCGCTTATCCCGCCCTCACTCCGGGGGGTGCCGTTCGGAGTGTTGCTGCCCGCCGAACCGGTGTTGACGTGGTGTTCATGGGAGTAACATCCGCCCCGAACGGCCCTGTCCGTACGACGCTGACGTCTCGGAGGAAGCATGCAGCCGACCGCTACGGTGCTGGTGTACAGCGACGACTCCAACACCCGGGAACAAGTGCGGTTGGCCTCCGGCCGCAGGCCCGCTCCCGATGTGCCCCAGGTCGAGTTCGTGGAGTGTGCGACTCCTGAGGCGGTGCTGCGGGAGCTGGCCAAGGGCGGCATCGATGTGTGCGTGCTCGACGGTGAGGCCGTGCCCATGGGGGGCATGGGGGTGTGCCGGCAGATCAAGGACGAGGTGTTCAACTGCCCGCCTGTGCTGCTGTTGATGGGGCGGCCCCAGGATGCGTGGCTCGCTACGTGGAGCCGGGCCGACGCGGCGGTCACCTTGCCGGTGGATCCGGTGGAGTTCGCGGCCGCCCTGGCCGGTCTGCTCCGTCAGAAGCGGTTGCTGAGCGCCTAGCGGGGTGGGGCGCGAGGCCTGTGCGCGGCTGCCGGTCGTCCGTGGCCTGCCGCGCCCACGCGGCGGAGCCGCGCATCGGTAGAGCCTCGCGCCCCTCAGGTGCTCACACCGCCGTCGGCTGCAGGCGGACGGCGTCCTGGGGAGCGGGGCCGTCGGGGGTGCCGTTGATGAGGGCGCTGCCTGTGCGCCACTTGTTCCAGTCGACGTTCCAGTCGCCGAAGCCGTTGCCGAAGGGCTCCATCGGGTTGCCGTTGGAGTTGACGACCTTGACGATGTCGCCCTCGTGGATGTTCTCGAAGAACCACTCGGCGTTGGATGTGCTCATGCCGGTGCAGCCGTGGCTGACGTTCTCGTAGCCCTGGGAGCCCACTGACCAGGGTGCGGCGTGCACGTACTCGCCCGACCAGGTGACCCGGGTGGCGTAGTAGACCGGCAGGTCGTACGAGTCGGAGCTGCCCTCGGCGATGCCGACCGTGGTGCCGCGCATGCGTACGAAGTACTGCTTGGCCAGTACGACCTTGACCCCGTTGCGGGTCTCGAAGCCGGGCTTGCCGGTCGTGACGGGGATCGACTGGACCTCCTGGCCGTTCTTGTAGAACGTCAGTTGATGCGCCGCCGCGTCCGTGACGGCCTCGATCCGGTCACCGGTGGTGATCTTCAGCGCCTTGGACGTGCCGCCCCAGAGACGGTCACTGATCTTCACGCCGTCGAGGTTGCTGTGCACCTGGATGGTGGCGTGCGTGGGCCAGTACTCCTTGGGGCGGTAGTGGAGTTCCTTGTCGCTCACCCAGTACCAGGAACCCTGGACGGCCGGTGTCGCGTCCACCCTGAGGGCACGCTCCACGACGGCCCGCTGCGCCTTGTCCTTGACCTCGTGGTCGAGTTGGGCGGTGATGGGTTGCCCGACGCCGTACTGGCCCGAATCCGGCCCGAACGTGACGTTCAGGCGCTTGGTGGTCGAGGGCTTGCTGGTGTCGAAGCTGAGGATCTTACGGCCGGGCGCGCCGTCCTCGTCCTCCGTGCTCACCGCGACCGTGTAGTGGGCGTTGGCGGCCAGCGGGGAGGTGCTGTGCCAACGGCTGCCGTCGGCAGCGAGTTCGCCCGCCACGAAGCGCCCTGTGGCGTCGTAGGCGGTGACGTCCGTGATCCGGCCGTCGTCGGTGCTGGTGGTGATCTCCAGGGGCTTGTCCGGGTCGGCCCGCTTCCCGGCGCCGGTGGGGCCGTTGAAGGAGATCTGGTCCGCTGCGTCGTACGGCTTGTCCGACAGGGGGTTGCCGTGCGAAGCGCAGCCGGTGACGCCCGCGCCGAGGGCGGCCACCAGCAGGGTGCAGCTGACGACGGTGCGGGTACGCGGAGTGTTGTTCATATGATCACGCTATGAGATGCAGACCCCATTTGCGCGCTATGTAACTCGTACGAGGGACAGACCTGCGGCAAAAGCAGGAGCCCGGACCCTCCTGACGGAGTGTCCGGGCTCCCGGTGCGCTACTGCGTGCTACTGGGTGCGGTTCTCACCGTGGTAGTACTCGAACACCCAGCCGAACAGGCCGACCAGGATGAACGGTGCGCCGAAGTACAGCAGCCACCAGCCGACCGCGACACCGAGGAAGGCAAGCGCGCCACCGAAGGCGAGGGCGAGCGGCTGCCAGCTGTGCGGGCTGAAGAAGCCCAGCTCGCCCGCGTCGTCCGCGACGTCGGCCTCCCTGTCGTCCTGCGCACCCGCGTCGACCCGCCGGGCGGTGAAGCCCAGGTAGAAGCCGGTCATGACGAGCAGACCGAAGGACAGGAAGAGCGCCGTGGTACCGGCCGGCTCCTTCGACCACACGCCGTACACGACGGCCATGATCAGGATGAAGAAGCTCAGCCAGATGAACATCCGGCCCTGGATCTTCACTTGCCGGCCTCCTTGTTGCCCTCGATGGCGCTGCCGTGACCGGCGTACTCGAGCTGCTCGAGCGCGGCGATCTCGGGGTGGTGCAGGTCGAACGCCGGGGATTCGCTGCGGATCCGCGGCAGGGTGAGGAAGTTGTGCCGCGGCGGCGGGCAGGAGGTCGCCCACTCGAGCGAACGGCCGTAGCCCCACGGGTCGTCCACGCCGACCGGCTTGCCGTACTTGGCCGTCTTCCACACGTTGTAGAGGAACGGCAGGATCGACAGGCCGAGCAGGAACGAACCGATCGTCGAGATCGTGTTCAGCGTGGTGAAACCGTCGGCCGCCAGGTAGTCGGCGTAACGGCGCGGCATGCCTTCCGCACCCAGCCAGTGCTGGACCAGGAAGGTGGTGTGGAAGCCGATGAACAGCGTCCAGAAGGTGATCTTGCCGAGGCGCTCGTCCAGCATCTTGCCGGTCATCTTCGGCCACCAGAAGTGGAAGCCGGAGAACATGGCGAAGACGACCGTACCGAAGACCACGTAGTGGAAGTGGGCCACCACGAAGTACGAGTCGGAGACGTGGAAGTCCATCGGGGGCGAGGCCAGGATGACACCGGTCAGACCACCGAACGTGAAGGTGATCAGGAAGCCGACGGCCCAGAGCATCGGCGTCTCGAAGGACAACGAGCCCTTCCACATGGTGCCGATCCAGTTGAAGAACTTCACACCGGTCGGGACGGCGATCAGGAACGTCATGAAGGAGAAGAACGGCAGCAGCACACCGCCGG